>SVNJ01000095.1 GCA_015066955.1 Ruminococcus sp.
TATGTTGAATCAATCGGAGCCATCTGTGCGGCTTTTCAGCACATTCGGCTCCGTTTCAACATAATTCTTTTTGACACATAACCGTCCGATGCCTGTCCAGCCCACCAGCTCTTGAATTCAGCCATTTCATTATCGGTGAGTGGCTCTGCAACCTTGCAGGTAAGGACACCTACAAGTTCGCCGTCCCTGACCTCAACGGACGGGAATGCGGAATAAATCTTTTCGTTTACAGGTGAATTATCATCGTAATACTCCATAAGTCCTCGGTGTGCATCGTTTTTTTCGTTGTACTCCTGGAGTGTTTCGTTGATTTCATCCTCACAATCACAGGCATCTCTTGAGGGGATGTCCTCATAGTCACCAATAATACCTTCTTCCTCATCATACTGCGGCTCTGCATAAATTGTAAGTGGACAGTAGAGCTTCATCTCCTGTGTCGGCTTTGCTGTAACTGTAAAGTCAGCCTGACCGGGGATATCGAGGTAGTGATCTTTCACTTCTGCAAGGTCAGCTCTGCGTGAAAGCATCTCGGCAACCGACTGAATCATCAAAGCTCTGAGATCGGTGTTTCCGAGAACATCCTCAAAAACAAAGTGTGTATCACCTGCATGAGCAAGCTTTGCAATTTCTTCAGCCATATCCTTCAACTCAGCGTGCAACTTTCTTTCTGCAGAAGTGAATTCGTTCTGCTCTACGATCGCTTTTGCATTCGGAATGAACTGTGATTTGCGGGCATAACCGCATCCCTCAGCTTCAACAAGGATTCCGTCGTTACCGTTGTAATTGAGGAAGAGAATGCAATGGGCTGTGTTGCCTTCGATATACATCAGATCTCTGTTTTCGATGAGTTCGGGAACATCATCGAGGGGATGAGTTTTCAGCTGTTCAAACCTCTTGCCATAGAGACGGATTACTTTCTCCACCTCAATCTGCATTGGTTCATAAGTGTGTGCCTTGTGATTCAAGGTGCTGTTGATTGTTAATTTCTTCATAGGCATCATCTCTCTTTCATTATAATTGTATAGGGGAAATAAAAAAAGCCGAATCAACCGAGATTATCAATCTCAATCAATTCGGCAAATGCAACAATATTCGGTTTGAAACTTTGTGAAAGATTTTTGTAAAAATAAAGAGCAGATATCGGAATTTTTCTTCCAAATCTGCTCTCAAATCTCTGCAAAATCAAAAAACGCCCGTTCAAGTCCAAAAAATGCTCGAAAATAGCTTTAGGTGATCCATGGTTTTTACTATAAAATTTTTGGCTCATGATACGCGAAAAAGCCCGAATATTCGGGCTTTTTCGTGTGGTGATCCAAATTGGTACACCTAAATGGCGTGCCTGAAGGGATTCGAACCCCTGACCTACTGGTTCGTAGCCAGTCACTCTATCCAGCTGAGCTACAGGCACACATCTTTTCGACTTAATTATTATACCACAAACACAATGCTTTGTCAACCATAAATTTTGAAAAGGCGAAAAATTATAAGGAATAAACAAATTATGCCAGAAAAATCGGCGTCCGCTGAACTATGTGTAGATTTTACTGTTTACAAAAATTAAAGCTTGACTTTTTCCCTGTTTTCTGATATAATAGATGTGTTGTGAGACATTAGCTCAGTCGGTAGAGCATACGCCTTTTAAGCGTAGGGTCGAGGGTTCAAATCCCTCATGTCTCACCAGTTAAGCCTTGTACTTCGGTATGAGGCTTAATTTTTTGCTAATATGTCACACAAAATACAAAAAGCTGCCTCATACGAGACAGCTTTTTCGTTTTATTTCTTTCTGAAAAGTACCCTGAGCATAAGTCCGCCGCCTGCCGCAACAAGTCCGAACATAATTATAAACATATACGCACTTGTGGTAATCCAAGTAATACGTACGCTCATTATAATCGTCAGCAGTATGAAGATTATTCCGAGAATCGTCACTATCCAGCCAAAAAGCTTTTTCTCCATCATGAAAAGCATCACAATACCGATAAGTACAGGCAGCATAATCATTCCGTTAGGCACACCCCATGAGCCTATACTGAAAATGTGTCCGCCATAGCCCCACGAGGACGTTACTCTTGCATTCTGAAGCACCAGAAAGAGTCCCGCACCGAACATAAGAAGTCCCAGAAAGAAATTTCTCAGGTCATTGCGGTCACGGTCACGCTCCTTTTCAATAGAACGCAGATCATCGTATGCCTTTTCAAGTTCTCTTTCATATTTAGATTTTCCCAATTTCATGTACCTCCATATATCATTTTCCGACGTAATCCGTACAGATTGTTTTTATTATACCCCAAATCGTCACACTTGTCAAGTGCATACAAAATCAAAGGGCGGACACACAAGTCCGCCCATACTGTTATTGTACATTTTCACCGTTCATTGCAAGCTTTACAACCTCAATTGCCTTGTTATACTGCTCATCAACGGTTTCATCATCGTCATTTTCGGTGATATATTCGGGTACAAGTCCGACCTCGTTGTAGCACTCGGATTTTGACGTCTTGTACTCGGCAACAGTAAGAACTACTGCACCGCCGTCGCTGAATTCACTTGTAATCTGCATAACACCCTTTCCATAGGTCTGTACGCCAACAAGCTCAGCCTTTTCAAAGTCTCTCAGTGCAGCCGCAAAAAGCTCTGCGGCACTTGCGGTATTCTCGTTTACTATTACCGCCATAGGCACGTCAAGCTCTGATTCATCGGAATATACAAGTGTTTCCGAATGTCCGTCCTTGTACTCAGCCGTAGCAACCACACCCTCAGGAAGAAGCGGGTCAATACACTCCTCAAGAGCTGTAACAAGACCGCCGCCGTTGTCACGGAGATCAAATACGAATGCCTTCGCACCGTTTGAATTCAGCCTTTCAAGGACATCCTTGAACTGCTGAGGTGTATTCTCCTTAAAACTGCTGATTTTTATGTAGCCCACATAACCACTGAGCATTTCGCCCTCAACGGTGTGCACTTCAAGCGAACGTCGTGTAAAGCGATAATCCTTGTCAATTCCGTCTCGTCTTACGGTAATGGTAATATCCGTACCCTCCTGACCTTTGAGCGCCTCCATTGAAGCTTCAAAGCCTTCAAGAAGAACATCATTTCCGTCAACAAAGGTAATGATGTCGCCTGCCGCAAGTCCCGATTCATGCACGGGAGATTCGTCCATAATATCGACAATTCTGATGTAGCCGCTTTCGTCCTGAGTAAGTGTAAGTCCGAGACCTACAAGCTCACCTGACTTTTCACTCAGCTCACTCTGATATTCCTCTGCCGTAAGATAGCGTGAATAAGGGTCACCCAGACCGCTTACATAGCCTTTGAGAATACCGTCGCTGAGCAGCTCTTCATCGATTTCGCCGTAATAGTGTTCTCTGACATAGCTGTCGATAGTCTGGAGACTGCTGTACTTTTTCGATTTTTCATTTACGTCCACAACCTTCTCGTTGAAGCTTTGCAGCGAGAAGAATGATGTAAGTATAAAAGTAACGGCTGAGGCAATAGCTATAAGGCTTATTGCCAGACCGAGACTGATTTTTTTATTCATAGCTAAATATCACCTTATTATAACAGAAAACGGGCAGTGCATGCACTGCCCTGCTTTTTATTTCTTGATTTTATCAGTATGCCACATAATTAAGCGGATTCTGCTGTACACCGTTTACCCATACCTCAAAGTGGAGGTGGTAGCCTGTAGACCAGCCTGTACTTCCTACCGTACCGAGAACCTGTCCCTGCGAGACATACTGTCCCGGAGATACGGAAATTGAAGATAGGTGTCCGTAAAGAGTTGAGTAAGTACCGTCATGAGAAATTACAACATATTTTCCGTAACCGTTTCCGCAGCATTTACCTGACTTGGGATAGTTATGGGAACAGCCCTGAACTACCGATACAACCGTACCTGCCTTAGAAGCAACAACTGCAGAGCCTGAGATTCCTCCGCCCGCAATGTCGATACCCTTATGTGACGTATTCCATCTGGGACCGAAGTAGCTTGATACCCAGTAGAAACCCGGAGTAGGAATTGCAAAGCCCGAAGCACCGGGAGTTGTGGGAACATAGGTGGGAGTACTGCTGCTGTTATTGTTCTGCTGCTGTTGCTGTGCAAGCTTTTCAGCCTCTTCTTTAGCCTTACGCTCAGCCTCAGCCTTTGCAGCCTCAATCTGTGCACGAACTTCCTCTTCCTGTGCCTCAAGAAGAGCATTTGCCTCTTCAAGCTCTTCCTTTGTCGCCTTCTTTTCCTCCTCTTCAAGGGCGAGACGTGTCATTTCGTATTCAGAAAGTCTCATAGCCTCGTCAAGCTCAGCCTTTGAAGCTTCCTGTTCTTCTTTCTTGACTATAACCTCTTCCTGCTTTGCAACAAGAATGGTTTTCTCTGTTTCAAGTGCAGCCTTTGAGGCTTCAAGTGTGTTTATTTCCTCAATAAGAGTATTGACAAGCTCTTCATCGTGAGCGGCAATACTGTTTACCATTTCAACTCTTGAAAGCATGTCATAGAAATCAGTTGAACCGAGAACGGCAAGTGCTAAGCTGTCATTACCTGTAACATACATTGCACAGAGTCTTTCCTTGAAAAGCTCTATATTTGCGTCAATCTCAAGCTCCTGTGCGGCAATATCGTCATTAAGAGTATCGATATTAGCCTGTGCAGTACCGATATCCGTTTCAAGCTGACCGAGTTCTGCGTTAAGGAGAGTGATATTATCCTGAATAAGAATAATCTTTTCATTGAGAGTGTTCTGATACTCCTGTTCCTCTGCCTTATCGTTTCCGATAACGTCAAGCTCCTGCTGCAGAGCCGCAATTTTTTCTTCGTTCTGCTTTCTTTCTTCCTGTATTTCGGCAATAGTTTTTGCATTTACGCTGCCGTCAGATGAACTTCTGCCGTTATAGAATGAGATTAAATTCACCGTTAAAGCCGAGCATACGAGAAATGCCGCAAGCTTCCTAATTTTACTTAATCTGAACATTACTATCATTGCGTCTGTAATCAGGCGCAGCTCCTTTCAAAAATATACCCCTCAATATCATTTTATTTATACGTTTACGTGTTTTCTTGTACAGATTACACTTCCCAGTGCTCCCACGAATGAGCCTGCTATAATATATGAGAAAAGCACAGCTATTCTTATGGAGCTGAACGGGATTACACTGCCTATACCGATAACGTTCATGAAGCCTATCTGCTCCGTCAGTATTCCGTATACGGAATTGTAGCAGAGCCATGTTATAAGGAAGGCTCCCGCACCGGCAAAAAGTCCCGTAACCATACCCTCAACAAAGAAGGGCATACGTATGAAGGCGTTTGTCGCACCTACATACTTCATAATCTGGATTTCCTCACGGCGTGCGAATACGCTTGCCTTTGTTGTGTTGGAAATCATAATCATTGATACAATTACAAGGGCAATAATTATTGCACCTGCAACAACAGTAACAATCTTTCTCAGCTCACGCAGAATCTCTACGAAATCGTAGGAAGCAGTTACGTTTTTCACATCGCTGAGACCTCTTATCTGCTCAACCGTTTCCGAAACCTTTTCAAAGTCCTTGACCTTGACACTGTAGCCGTCCGGAAGTGGGTTGTCACCGTCGAGCGATTCAAAAAGAATCTCGTAATCGGGCATTGAAGCTGTCATATTTTCAAGAGCCTGAGCCTTTGATACATAATTGACCTCTTCAACGTTTTCAAGAGCAAGAAGCTCCTGACCGAAGGCGTCCACTCTTTCCTGCGTTGCATCATTGTTGATGAAAACCGCTATCTCATTCTTGTCACTGATACCGTTAATCATGGAGTCGATGTTGATATAAAACAGCACCGAAGCCCCGACAAGCATAAGCGAGATAAGCAGCACGCAGAAGGTTGCGAATGCCATCATTTTATTTTTCCATATATTCTCTATACCCTGATCGGTAAGATACTTGATACCGCTAAGCTTCATTTACGCCTCCAATCACCTCATCAAAGACGATTTCTCCGTCGGTAATATTAATAATACGTCCGCCGAAGTGTCTTACAAGGTCGTGCTCATGGGTTACCATGAGAATAGTCGTACCCTGATCGTTGATGCCCTTGAGAAGCTCAACTATTTCGTATGAAAGCTCAGGGTCGATATTACCTGTAGGCTCGTCCGCTATAATAAGCTGAGGGTCGTTTACGAGTGCACGGGCGATAGCAACACGCTGCTTCTCACCGCCCGAAAGCTCATCGGGATATGAATAAGTCTTTGCCTGAAGTCCCACAAGGCTGATAACATACGGCACACGCTTTCTTATGTACTTTATCGGTGCGTCGATTACACGAAGCACGAAAGCGATATTCTCATAAACCGTCATTGACGGAATGAGCCTGAAGTCCTGGAAAACGAAGCCGAGTGTACGGCGGAATGCGGGTATCTTGCGTTTTTTCAGCTTGCTGAGATTGTAGCCGTTAACGGTTACAACTCCGCTTGTTGCGTCAATCTCCTTAAGGAGAAGCTTAATCATGGTACTTTTTCCCGCACCGGATGAACCTACAACAAACGCAAAGTCGCCGTCATTGATTTTCAGGCTTACGTTGTTAAGAGCATCTACACCGCTTGAGTAGGTTACAGATACGTTCTTAAGCTCTACCACAGAATTACACCATCCTTTTTAATTGACCGGTATACGCACAAGGGCGCACAGAAGTCCTGTAAATCAGAACTTAACCGGATTTGCGGACAGATACTTCTTAACCATGAGAGCAATCTTGAAGATAATAGCGTGGTCGAATTCTCTCAGGTCGAGACCTGTCAGCTTCTTGATTTTTTCGAGTCTGTACACGAGAGTATTTCTGTGTACGAAGAGTTTTCTTGAAGTTTCGGAAACGTTGAGGTTGTTTTCGAAGAACTTCTGAATTGTAAAGAGAGTTTCATGGTCGAGTGACTCTATGCTTCCCATCTTGAATACCTCATGAAGGAAGGTATCGCAGAGTGTTGTGGGGAGATGATAGATAAGACGAGCGATACCGAGATTATCGTAGCTGATGATAACCTTGTCAGTATCGAATACCTTACCGACCTCAAGAG
This sequence comes from Ruminococcus sp., assembly GCA_015066955.1. Classification (GTDB taxonomy): domain Bacteria; phylum Bacillota; class Clostridia; order Oscillospirales; family Ruminococcaceae; genus Ruminococcus. Next base: position 7,044 of record SVNJ01000095.1, read on the forward strand.
CCATCTGAGCCTCCTTGAATGAGCGTGCAAGCTCCTTAACGCCTGTAACGGCAGTACCGATACCTACGTTGACTCTTGTATAGAACTCACCGCTGAGTGTATCGGCAATTGAACGTGCAAGCTTTTCGAGGTCCTTAGAATCAACGGCACTCTTAAGCTCCTTAACGAGAACAATATCGGACTCAGTGATATTGAAAACGAAGTCCTTGTTCTTGTCAGGGAAGAGGTTCTGGATTACATCATAAGCGGAAATGTCGTTAGCGGAAACGATTCTGATAAGGAATACCGCACGGCTGATTTCAGCATTGAAGTGAAGCTCTCTTGCCTTGATAACGATATCACCGGGAAGTACGTTGTCGAGGATAACATTCTTGATGAAGTTATTTCTGTCGTACTTCTCATCGTAGTACTGCTTGATGTTTGAAAGTGTGATTGCGAGGATGCTTGCATACTTTGCAGCAGCGTCGTCAACGCCCTCAACAAATACAGCGTAATCAGGCTTTACTCTTGCACCGAAGGGCTTATATGTAAAGCCGTCTCTGATGAAGATATCGTGAGAGTCGCTGAGGTCAAGGGAAACGAATTCGTTTGTTGTGCCTACACGAGTGAGGTCACTGCAGGCAATAATTGTAGCTGTTTCGTCCACAACACCGATAGTAGCATCGATTGTGTCACGCATCTGATGAACTAAACCCTGAAATAATCTGTTGGACATAATTTTATCCCTTCTTCATTTTATTATTATTTTATTTTGGATTTATAAAAGTGGTTTCCGGAAGAATTCACGAACCCGAAAACAAGTACATCAATATATTACAAATTGTAACATATAAAAGCATCGAATTTGTTAACAAAGTGTTAATTCTCACTTGGAAATCTACATTTCTTACATTTTTTGCATGTTGAAGCTGTGAAAAATGCCAATTCACAGGTAACTATTTGTAACCGTTCTGTAATATTCAGTCTGAAAAATGTAATTTTTTGACGGTTATTACATTTTCTCGGGACACTCAATCTTGAGCATCTCAAGAACGTTTCTGATGGTCTGTCTTACCGCAAGACAAAGTACAAGACGTGCATTTCCAAGCTCGGGAGTCTCGGCAGTCTTAACCCTGCACGCATCATAGAATCTGTGGAATAATGTTGCAAGATCAATAGCGTACTTTGTAATCTTAGCGGGGTCATAATGCTTTGCCGCAAGATTAACCTCATTGGGAAGCGACGCAATATGGCGGATAAGCTCGATTTCGCGGGGATTATCGAGTATATCAAGGTCTGCTGTTTCGGGAATTTCCCTGCCCTCTGCCTTAAGGTTTGCAATAAGACTGCAGATTCTTGCATGAGCATACTGAACATAGTAAACAGGGTTCTGTGATGAGGTCTCAACCGCAAGGTCAAGGTCAAACTCAAACTGTGAGTTTGCCTCTCTGAGGTTGAAGAAGA
>SVNJ01000096.1 GCA_015066955.1 Ruminococcus sp.
CATCTTCATATGGTGCATCCCAATCTGTTTCGTAGATCTGTGGTTCAGCCTGAATCTCAAGGGGACAATAGAGCTTCATTTCCTGTGTGGGCTTGGCGGTTACTGTGAAATCTGCCTGACCTGCAATTCCGAGATCGTGTTCGCGAACTTCTTCAAGGTCATCACGCCTGTCGAGCATTTCAGCCACCGCCTGAATCATCATGGTTTTCAAATTGCCGTCACCGAGCATTTCCTCAAAGGTGAAGTGCTTCTGACCTGTATGGGCAAGCTCTGCGATTCGGTCAGCCATAGCTTTCAGTTCTGCATGGAGCTGACGTTCTCCGTGGGTGAACTCACTCTGTTCAATGATTGCTCTCGCATTGGAGATGAATTCGGACTTCCGAGCGTAATCAGCACCCTCGGCTTCAACAAGGATTCCATCGCTGCCGTTGGCATCAAGGAAGAGAATGCAGTGGGCAGTGTTGCCTTCCATATACATCAAATCTCTGTTCTCGATAATTTCGGGCGCATCCTCAAGGGGATGATCTCTCATCTGTTCAAACCTCTTGCCGTAGAGGGAGATAACTTTCTCCACTTCAATCTGCATCGGCTCATAGCTGTAAGCCTTATGATTCAGCGGAGCATTGAGTGTGATTTTCTTCATAGGCATCATCTCTCTTTCCTTTATAATGTATAGGGGAAACAAAAAATGCCGAACCAATCGAGAGTAGTGACTCTCAACGAATTCGGCATAACGAACAAGAAACCGTCGGAAACTTTGTGAAAGTTTTTCGCAATAAAAAAGAGCATTATTCGGAAACTTCTCTCCAAATCTGCTCCGAGTTCTCCTGAAAATGAAAAAACGCCCGTTCAAGTCCCAAAAACACTCGAAAAAGGCCTTAGGTGATCCACGGTTTTGCGAATGAAATTTTAGTGTCCATATACGCAAAAAAGTCCGAAAAATCGGACTTTTTTGGCATGTGATCTTTTTCGTCACATATAGATGGTTGGGGTGGAAGGATTTGAACCCTCGAATGACGGAGTCAGAGTCCGTTGCCTTACCGCTTGGCGACACCCCAGTATATATCGTGAATGCTCTGTGTCATTCAGCTTTATTATTATACCCCAATTTTTTTCAAATGTCAAGCTATTCTGATATATTTTTTTATTTTAATTTATTCCGTGATACTTGAAATAATAATATATTGGATATATAATATATAGTGTAGAATTTTATCTACCTAAAGTTAAAAAAGAAACGGATTATACACCCAAACGATGCAGACATTCGGAGATTGCTAAAATGAAAAAAATGTACTTTATTTTCAACCTCAGCTCGGGCAAGGCAACAATCGGCGATATGCTCGGAAATGTTATAGATGAATTCACAAAGGCAGGCTTTGAGGTTACCGCCCACCCCACACAAAGCGCTGATGACGCAGTATCTGCGGCGGCTTATGCCTGCGATAATAATTTCGACGTTCTTGTATGTGCAGGCGGCGACGGTACGCTCAACAACTGCCTCAACGGTATCATGAAAAGCGAACACAGAATCCCTGTAGGATATATTCCGACAGGCTCAACAAATGATTTCGCACGCACACTCGGTATACCCGCAAGCATTCTCGGTGCGGTTAACTGGATTATCGAAGGCACACCGAAATATTGCGACGTAGGCTGTCATAACGGCGAGTATTTCACGTATATCTCCGCTTTCGGAGCATTCACCAGTGTAACCTACGAAACTCCCCAGCAGCTGAAAAATGTTCTCGGCCATACCGCCTATGTCTTGAACAGTCTTCTTCAGCTTACCAACCTGCGTTCAAAGCGTATGAGAGTGGAATACGACGGAAACGTTATCGAGGACGACTTCATCTACGGCATGGTTACAAATTCATCTTCGGTTGCGGGACTTCTCTCCCTCAACGATTTTCTCCTTGATGACGGACAGTTTGAGGTTACGCTTATAAAAAAGCCTGCCAATCCCGTTCAGCTTCAGCAGATTCTTCACTCTCTCCTGAATATGAAGGGAGAATTCGACAAGGAGTACATCAGATACTTCCGCACAAGCAGGATCACCTTCACAGTACTCGGCGATGAGTCTGTCTCATGGACCCGTGACGGAGAATACGGCGGCGAGGATACAGTTAACGTCATCGAAAACCACAGTCGTGCAATACCTTTCCTTATCGGTCCACAGGACAAGCCCGCCTTCACCGAATAAGTATATTTTTCAACAGAGCACTTCGTCGGTTGTGCAGAATAAACAAAAACACCGATTTGATTTCGTTTTTTTGCTTATTGAGAAATTACATTAAATGTGCTATAATATATAATGGCAGATATATCCAAACAGACCGAAGCAGGAGGGAATTATGAAACATATCATTATTATAGATGAGCTGAAAAAGGCCGATAAGCTTGGCAATTTACTTTCGGAAAGCTTTTGCTTTTCCACCGCCGACTGCGAAGAGGAATTTTACGAGGGTGCAGGAAGAAGAAATCCGTCGGTCATTCTAATAAGTGCGGATTTTGCAGGCGACAGACTGAGTAAAATTATTAAGATAATCAGAAAAACAAGAGTCACAAGTGCCGCTCCCATTCTTGTGTACACCACCGATAACGACTGCGACCACCAGTCTGCAATGCTTGACTGCGGTGCCGATGATATTATGCACTTTCCGCTCTGCAAGGAGCTTATAATCAGGCGTATAAATACGGTTATGCCCGTGCACACATCAGATGAGGAGAAGAAATTCGACTTTGACGAGCTTATGGACTCTGTTTCCGAAAAGGTTCCCCGTCAGGGAAGCTATCAGGTGAAATCGGACGATTTTGCCAATATATATAAATTTGTAATGAGAGGACTTGAACGAAGCAGCAAGCGTGTGCAGGTGCTCCTTATGACGCTCAGCGGCTGCGGTATCGACTCAGCAGACGAATATAACAGCAAGGTTATGTCAATACTTGCAAGTGCTGTTCAGGTATGTCTGAGAAGAGGCGATATTTCGTCAATCTGCAGTAAAAATCAGATTGTTATACTCCTTATGGACGCAGACGACGACGGCGGTCATCTTGTTGCAAACAGAATCGTAAGCAACTTCTACGGAGAGTGCGACGACGGCGGCTACGAGCTTCAGTACGACATCCGTGAACTTAGCAGGGTTTGCTGATAATTGAATTATATTGCATTAAACGGAGAGGGAAACCTCTCCGTTTTGCGTTTACCATTACTTTCTGCGGATTCATGTTGAGAATACGCCACCACAATCGTCAATATTCACAAATAATCCTCTCTGATTTATACACGTACACGCTTGACAAAAAAATCACAAAGTAGTATAATTTATATGTTAATGTATAAAGGAGCGGAATTATGGAAAAATTCAACAGCATCATTGCTAAAATCGACAGCTTTATATGGGGAGTGCCACTCATTGTCCTCATTTTAGGCTGCGGAATCCTGCTGACAGTGCGTCTGCGTGGAATTCAGGTGCACAAGCTCGGCAGGGCACTGAAATACATGTTCAGCGACGAAAAAGGCAGTCAGGGCGAGGTTTCAAGCTTTGCGGCACTCTGCACTGCACTCTCAGCAACAATCGGTACGGGAAATATCGTCGGCGTTGCAACAGCTATTTCGGCAGGCGGTCAGGGTGCACTTTTCTGGATGGAAATTGCCGCATTTTTCGGCATGGCAACAAAATACGCCGAAGGTCTTCTTGCGGTAAAGTACCGTATAAAGGATAAAAACGGACAAATTCTCGGCGGTCCGTTCTATTATATCGAAAACGGCATGGGCAATAAGTGGAAATGGCTTGCAAAGGCTTTTGCACTGTTCGGACTTCTTGCGGGACTTATGGGAATCGGCACAATCACCCAGATAAGCGGTATAACCTCAGCCGCAAACAACTTCTTCGACCCCGAAAAGGCTAATACTGTTTCACTTTTCGGCATGGAGTACACTTACACTCAGATTATCACGGGACTTATAATAACAGTTCTCGTAGGACTTATAGTAATCGGCGGAATCAAGCGTATTGCCTCTGTTTCGGAAATTGTCGTACCTGTAATGGTGGTGACATACGTGGTGTGCTGTGTAATTATTATTTTCACCCACCTCACTGAAATCCCCTCTGCAATTGCAACGGTAGTTAAGAGTGCATTCGGATTTCGTCCGATTGCTGGCGGTGCGGCAGGCACTGCTATAATCATGCTTTCCATGCGGAACGGCGTAGCAAGGGGAATTTTCTCCAACGAGGCAGGTCTCGGTTCTGCGCCTATTGCAGCGGCGGCGGCAAGAACAAATGAACCTGCAAGACAGGGACTTGTAACCATGACAGGTACCTTCATCGACACAATTATTGTGTGTACCATGACAGGACTTGCAATCGTAATGTCGGGCTGTATCGAGTCCAATCCTGATTTAAAGGGCGTTGAAATAACAAATGCGGCATTCAGATACGGACTTCCCTTTCCCGGAAAGGTATCCTCGTTCATACTCATGATATGCCTTGTATTCTTCGCATTCACAACCATTCTCGGCTGGAATTACTACTCCGAAAAATGCCTTTCCTACCTTACAGGTTCAAAAAAGAGTGCGGTTACGGTATTCCGTATTCTTTACGTTGCGGCAGTATTCATCGGCCCCTACCTCACTGTTGAGGCTGTGTGGACTTTTGCGGATATTTTCAACGGACTCATGGCGATTCCGAACGTTATCGCACTTATTGCACTTTCGGGAGTTGTCACGGCGGAAACAAAGGGCTACCTTGCAAGGCTCAGGACGAAACAGAAATAATTCAGATTAGTGTCAACACACCCTAAAACACGCAGGGGCGGAAATTTTCCGCCCCTTAATTTGTCCAAAAACCCCGATTCAAGAATCAGAATCGGGGTTTTTGGACAAACTGAATCACCTTTCCTATGGGGGTGGGTGCTTTGTGGTTTTGATGAATTGGGATTTACTGAATCCTTTCCATCTTATTAGTTTCCGAATCAGCAGTTGTCATAACAATCCATCTATCATCAACGATTTTCACTACTAAGACTCTATTAGTTACACGAAATTTTATTGTTTCTGTTTCATATTCAAATTGATATGTTGCGGATATAACAACATCGTATCCTTTTTCAGCAGTGAAATCGGCAGGTACACCTTGCATAGAAACGCTTTCTGCCAGAAATTCTGCATAATGCTTTGCAAGTTTTAAAGGCATAAGTGAACATTCTGAAATTTTCACATCAGTATAAGCAGCACATGGGAATCCGGCAAAATAGTAATTAGCTTGCTGAAGCTTACCTTGTTTCATTTCATCAGCAACCGAAGACGGTAATATGCAATCCGAAAGCGTTTCTACTGAATCACATTTTAGATATTCAAGTAAAGCAATTTCAGCGTCTTTTGGAAGAGCTGTTAGTGTATGAGCCATAATATTACCTCCTGTTGAAATACCAGATGTTTTATCACTTGCATCTGAACATACAAGTGTGTTTTCAGATGTAGACGAAAACGAAATATTTGTTATGGTTTCCTCCGAAACATCAGAAATGCTACATCCACATAATAATGCAGTAAATGAAAGTATGAATATAACTTTTTTAATTGCACGCATTTTGAATCTCCGTCAAATCCTGATTTATTTCATTGATTATACCATAGTCAAGGAAAGAAATCAAGCCTTGTGCACACTTAAACCGCATACACAAGGCTTTCCTCTTGTAAAAACAATATCAAAAACAAAAAACACCACCCAAAACGGATGGTGTTTGGTGCGAGTAATGGGACTTGAACCCATACGTCTGTCGACACACGCCCCTCAAACGTGCCTGTCTGCCTATTCCAGCACACTCGCATTTGCAGTCTCATCTGACTGCTTTAATATTATAGCAGATAATTTGCCGCTTGTCAACCCTTTTTTCAAAAAAATCTCAAAAAAATTTTTATTGCGTATTTTCCGCCTTTTTGCGACGTTTCTCTCTCAGTCTTGCAAAGAAGTCCGACAGAAGCCTTGCACATTCCTCCTCCATGATACCGCCGTAAACCTCAGGACGATAGTTGTAGGGGAGGTCAAACATGCGCTGCACTGATTCCGCCGAACCGCTTTTATAGTCGTAGGCTCCGAAATAAACCCTGTCAAGCCTTGAATTGATAATCGCACCGCAGCACATAGGGCACGGTTCAAGGGTAACATATATAGAGCAATCAGGCAATCTCCAGCCGCCCAGCTTCCTGCATGCGGCGTCTATTGCGATTATTTCGGCATGAGCAAGGGCATTCTTCGCGTTTTCACGAAAATTTCGTCCTTCGCCGATAATTTCACCCGTACTGTTCTTCACGACAACCGCTCCGACAGGCACTTCCCCGTCCTCGAAAGCCTCTTTCGCAAGCTCAAGGGCTCTTTTCATGTACTCATTCATATCAGATATGTAAAACTGCACTCATCACAGCAACAAGCAGACATAACGAAACCGATGCAGTGAATATGAACACCCTGAGGGTGACGTGCACTTGCCCCTTTCTCGGAATGTGGCATGTATACTTTGCAAAGAAACGCTCCTCACGAAGCTTTCCGGGAACAAGGGTAAGCGCAAAGATAACGATTCCCGCTGCAAAAACAATTATCATGAACGCACTTCTCTCCAGCGGCATAATATCAGCGTCGCTCATTCTGAAAATCGCAAGGGCAAACATGTACATCTTATAAACTATCTTTACAAGAATCGGAGTAAGTATCGTTCCGCTTCTGAGCATACCGATTGAAGCTATTACCGAAATCGCCATAACTCCGGGCATTGCGTCAAGATCCTGCATAACGAGTCCCGAAACAACCGAAGTTATCACAATTGCGTAAATATCGCCGAATTGTCTCAGGGCGGTGAACATAGCTCCACGAAAAAGAATCTCGAAAAGCACGGAAACTACAATCACATCGAAAAACGAGTAAATAAGAAACTCATCCTGTCCCCAGGGTGACATATCAGCATTGTACTGACCGAAAAACTCATAAACCTCCGCCGAATCCGAATAAAACACGTCAGGAATACCCATAATAACGCTCACAATCAGAGCGGCAGCTATTGCCGCAATAAGCTCAAGGGAATTCTTCGTTGTAAAAGGAACAGAATTTTTCAGCGGCATTCTCAGCTGTGTACGCATAATAATCATCGGAATAAGAAGCTTCAGCGACGTTATTATGATAAGAACCATAGCAACCTCACGACAGCCGCCGTAAATTACAGAATTGAAGAATGCATTGTGCACATCAACTCCGACAGCGTCAAGAATCTGCACCAGAACCATTCCGAAAACATTTTCAATCGCAACAATTATAAGCATAGCAATTCCGATAAGGGAAAGCAGTCTGCTCATTACCGACGCCTCTGCGTCTGCGGCACTGTCATTCACAAAGCCCTTGCCGTCGATATATACGCTTTCCTTTTTGTGAAGGGTAAAATTGTAGGCATAGGGATTCTTTTTGTTTTTCCGCCACGCGATAAAGCTTTTATTATAGGAGTCCGACTGTGTTGAATAATCAAATTCATCTATTACGCTGATTACGTCCGTATCTGCTTTTTCTATGGTTTTATTCATACCGCCGTCCCCCTTTCATAACAGTTATCACAAAATATGCGGTGCAACCCTATTTTTTGCATAATATCATATTTTAATTATACAATAATCCATGAGGGGTAGTGTTATTATTTTAGTTGTTTTTTCTTAATAAACTGTTACTAAATTTACACATTTTCGGAAATCTCAGGCAAAACCGCACAGAAATTGTACAAACAACGTATTATTTGACTATCCGCCTATGTTGTGTTATAATGATAACATAAACCGGACAGGAGCGTGAGATTATGGAGGCTGTACTTGGAATTATTATAATAGCGGTGCTTTGCGTGTGCTTCGGAGTGAGTACGGACATAATTATTTTCGGTTTTGTCCTGCTTGCAGGCTTTACGCTTTTGTCTATGCTTCTTCTTTTTGCATACAGCGTGCTCTGTCTCATACTCTCGACAGGAAAAGATGCCGAATTTGTGCGGTTTGACAAATCCCCGAAGGGCGGCTACAAGGTAGCGTATTATTCTTCGGACGGAAAGGAATACCCCTGCATTTTCCCCTGCGAGTCCCTGCTATTGAGAAAATTCTACACAAACGGCAAAAAGCACAGGGTACGCATAAGCCGTATCAGATACTGTGTATTCGACGTTTTTGCGTGCATAACAAGCATACTCGGACTCTTTTTCAGCTCAGCCCTTGCGGCGGCTGTTGTATATATTTTACTTTTTGTATAGGAGGTTTGACGTTATGGAAGTGCACAGCTGTGAATGCTGCGGAGTTCACCATGATATAGTTGAAAAGGTTTCAAAGGTAATGCCCGACGAGGGTGTTCTCTACGAAGCGGCTGAGCTGCTTAAAATATTCGGCGACTCCACAAGAATACGCATAATATTCGTGCTTT
>SVNJ01000097.1 GCA_015066955.1 Ruminococcus sp.
CATAGAATTACCTCCTTTAAGTATTAAGGCAATACCGCACAGAGATTGTGCGAAATATGCGGGCAGATTTCGTACAAAGTCGTCAGACGGGCTTTGTGCGGTATTGCCTTAATCATTTCATAGCTATATTTTATCATAGTCTGAAAAAAAATAATAGCAGTATTCTGACATAAATTATAAATATACAACTTTTTTCACGTTAGCACAAGTGCAGTGCTGTCTTAACTATTTAAAGTATTATCGTTATTATTCCTGTTTTTACAATTTTTCGAATATCTTATATTGATTTTTTCGCTGAATTATGGCATAATAAAAAATCATTCCGGTTACCGCTGCCGTAAAGCGGAAGCACTGCTTTCAGTGTGGGAGAAAAATATGAAACATCAGCTTTGCATTGTTCTTGACTTCGGAGGTCAGTATAATCAGCTTATCGCAAGACGTGTACGTGAATGCGGTGTATACTGCGAAATTTTAAGCTGTAATACACCCATTGAAGAAATTAAAGCACTCAACCCTTCGGGAATTATCTTCACAGGCGGACCTAACAGTGTTTATGATGAAAGCTCTCCGCATATTCCAAGAGAAATTTTCGGGCTTGGAATACCAATTCTTGGTATCTGCTACGGCTGTCAGCTTATGGCTTATACTCTCGGCGGACAGGTTGAAAGCTGTACAAAAAGTGAATACGGTAAAATTGAAATCTCATCTGTTAACGATAGCCTTCTTTTCAGGGAAATACCGCAAAAAAGTGTTGTATGGATGAGCCATACAGACTATATAAGCCATATTCCCGACGGATTTGCTGTCTCTGCTTACTCTCCCGACTGTCCCTGTGCAGCAATGGAAAACTACGAAAAGAAGCTATATGCCGTCCAGTTTCACCCCGAAGTTACTCACAGCGAATACGGAAAGCAGATGCTCAGAAATTTTCTTTTTGAGGTGTGCGGATTCTGCGGTGACTGGATTGTGGATGATTATATAGAAAATACCGTTGCGGCACTTCGTAAGAAAATCGGCAATAAAAAGGTAGTGCTCGGACTTTCGGGCGGCGTTGATTCTTCTGTTGCGGCAGGACTTCTCAGCCGTGCCGTCGGAAACCAGCTTACCTGCGTTTTCGTTGATCAGGGACTTATGCGTAAAGATGAGGGTGACTTCGTTGAGGAAACCTTTACCCGTCTTTTTGATATGAACTTTATAAGAGTAAACTGCCGTATGCAGTTTCTTGATAAGTTAAAGGGAGTCACCGACCCCGAAGAAAAGCGAAAAATTATCGGCACAGAATTTTACAGAGTATTCTGGGATAAAATCCGTCAGGAAGGCGACGGCGGATTCTTCGCTCAGGGTACGATTTATCCTGACCGTATCGAAAGCGGAAGAGGAAATGAAAGCGGTAAGGACAGCACTGCTACAATAAAAACTCACCATAATCAGGTAGGTGTACCCGAAGATATAAGCTTTGACGGTATTATTGAGCCTCTTGCAGACCTTTTCAAGGACGAGGTGCGTATGGTGGGTGAAAAGCTTGGTATTCCCCGTGAGCTTGTCTGGAGACAGCCTTTTCCCGGTCCCGGTCTCGGTGTACGTATCATTGGTGAGATTACAGAAGAAAAAATCAGAATCCTGCAGGATGCAGACGCTGTTTTCCGTGATGAAATAAGCAAAAGTGGTATCGAAAGTGAGCTTAAGCAATTTTTTGCGGTGCTTCCCGATGTGCGTACCGTTGGTGTTATGGGCGACCACCGTACCTATGAGCATCTTATTGCCCTCAGAGCGGTGACTACCGATGACTTCATGACCTGCGACTGGGCAAGGATTCCCTTTGATGTTCTTGAACGTGTTTCAAGCCGTATCACAAATGAGGTTCCTGACGTCAACAGAGTTGTTTACGATATAACCTCAAAGCCGCCTGCAACGGTGGAATGGGAGTAAAAATCAGACCTGACTGCTTTTATTGCGGTCAGGTCTTTTGTATCTATAGCTTTTTCTCCATAACATCATAGCACAGATAGTCACCGTTTTCCGTTTCAATTGAATGATAATCAGTCGGGACATAACCTCTTTTATGGTAGATAGCCTTTGCAGGCAGAGATGCGTCAAGTATAATACTGCTGTATTTTTCCGAAATCTTTTTCTCTGCATAATTCAGAAGCTCACGTCCATAGCCTTTTCCCTGATATTCGGGAAATACAAAGAGACGGCATATTTCATTTGCTTTTACGGTAACTGTACCCACAGTAATATTATCCGCATCATTCAGAATGTACACGTTTCCATTTACAATATCACTATGAATATTGCAATCATTATGGTGACTCAGAAAAAAATCAACCGCACCGCTTGGGTAATAGTGGGGATAGACAGCATTTATTGTCCTGACTGTGATGTTTTTTACGGTTTCAAGGTGTGAGATGGTTGCTTTGTAGATTGTCATTTTTCACACCCCGCCATTTCTCTGATAATCTCCCCTGCCATAATATACCCTGCAACGGGAGGTACAAAGGAAATACTTCCGATTGTTTTATGGTGCGACTCGTCCTCCTCGCTTTCTGCCTTATGAGGTACGGGAGACTCCGTTGAATAAACCACCTTATGATGAATTATTCCCCTCTTGCGAAGCTCAACACGCATAACCTTTGCAAGGGGACACATTGACGTTTTGCTTAAATCCGTAACCACAAGCCGTGTGGGGTCAAGCTTATTGCCTGTACCCATGCTTGAAATAATATTCACTCCAAGACTATGTGCCTTTTCAATGAGATTAAGCTTCGAGGTAACGCTGTCTATTGCATCTGCAATATAGTCAAATCCGCTTAAATCCACTTCATTACCTGTATAATAACAGCTGTGAATATTTACTTTACAATTCGGATTTATGTCAAGAATACGCTCTCTTGCGGCTTCTGTTTTAAGCTTTCCGATTGTTGAGTGAAGTGCAATCAGCTGGCGGTTTATGTTGGTAATATTTACTGTGTCATTATCAATAAGAGTTATCTCACCCACTCCGCCTCTTGCAAGTGCTTCAGCGGCGGCGGCACCAACTCCTCCGACTCCGAAAACAGCAGCGTGTGCACCTTTAAGACGCTCCATTGCCTCTTTACCGAGAAGAAGCTCCTGTCTTGAAAACTCATTAAGCATATAATTCTCCTTATTTAGCGTTTGCATCGTAGAATACATTATAGCTTCTCGCACGGTGACTGTATACACTCAGTACAAGCCCTATAACCGCATACATACTTACCATAGCCGTACCGCCTGCACTGAGAAACGGCAGAGGTACGCCGATAACAGGCATTACCTTAAGCACCATTCCTATATTCATAATACAGTGCGAAAATAGAAGTCCGAATGCTCCCATACACATAAATCTGCCCAGACGGTCGCCTGCAACTCTGCTGTCGGCAAATACCTTAAGGCATATATATGCAAGTATTATGATAAGTCCGATTGAACCAACATAGCCGAAAACCTGTCCTGCATATGCGAAAATAAAGTCGTTGTGGATTTCAGGTACTGATATATAATCGGAAGTCTCACCGAAAAGTCCCTTTCCGAAAACTCCACCCGACTGCATTGCGGCAAGTCCTAAGTCCTGCTGATACTCCATGCCCTCAGGGTCTGAGCCAGGATTGAGAAGTATGAGTATACGCTTTTTGTGGAAGCTGCTGAGAAGGAAAAACCATGCCGCTGCTGCCATGCCTCCGATTACTACAGGTGCCGCAGCGAGGTATTTCCACGATATATCCGCAGAAATAATCATGAATGCAAATATTGATGCAAATACAATCGCCGTACCATAGTCGCCCTGAAGTGCTATAAGTCCTATTGGAATAACACCATGAATACACAGCAGAAGCATATGCAAAGGCTTGTTCATGTTTTCCTCGTCCTTTGAAAGATGATAACCAAAAGACAATATGAATGATATTTTCAGCACCTCAGAGGGCTGAAACTGTACAAATCCAAGATTCAGCCACGCACGGTCATCCGCACCGTCTCGCTGATAACCAAGTGCCGTAAACGTCAGTCCGACAAGTATCAGTGCTATGGGAACGTACAAAAACCATAGCTTTACAAGTTTCTGATAATTAAAAAGTGAAATGATTACCGCTACAACTATTCCCATACCCATTGAAATAAGCTGTGTTTTCCAGTAGGTCGGACCTACCTTTTCAAGTACACCGTTTTCGCTGATTGAAAATATAAGCAGTGAGCTTATTACAGAGCACAGTGTGACCGCAAAAAGCAGTCCCTTATCAATGCTGTAACGTTTTACGTTAAGTTTTTTGAATGCCGACTTCATGTTTTTCTTCCTTTTGCTGCATTATATATATTTTATTCGCCTTCTGACCAGTACTTGCGGTCGAGACTTCTGTACTGTGCCGCCGCCGCAATGTGCTGCTTTGATATTACCTCATTGCCGTCAATATCTGCAACTGTACGTGCTACCTTGAGTATCCTGTCATAAGCTCTTGCGCTGAGTCCAAGCTTATCAAAAACATTTTTCATAAGAATTACCGCACCGTCGTCCATAGGACACATCTCCTGAAGCTTGTCCGACGTTATGAGTGCGTTGCAGGTGATTGAAGTACCCTTGAAACGTTCTGCCTGAATCTTTCTTGCGGCAATTACACGTTTTCTGATTTCAGCCGACGGTTCTTCCTTTGCTGTTGAGGAAAGCTCGGAAAATTCAACAGGTGCGGCTTCTATGTGAAGATCGAAACGGTCAAGGAGTGGTCCTGAAATTTTCGACAGATAGCTTACAACCTTCTTGTGCGGACAGATGCACTTCCGCTTCGGGTGTCCGTAATATCCGCAGGGACAGGGATTCATTGCACCTATGAGCATAATGGTACACGGGTAGGTAACCGTGCCTGACGCTCTTGCTATGGTAACCTTTCTGTCTTCAAGGGGCTGACGGAGTATTTCAAGTGTTCTGCGGTCAAACTCAGCAAGCTCATCAAGAAAAAGAAGTCCGTTGTGAGCAAGAGAAACCTCACCCGGATGAGGTACCGTTCCGCCGCCTGCAAGTCCCGCAGATGAAATGGTATGATGAGGTGCACGGAAGGGACGCTTTGTTATAATAGGTGTATCAGGGCTGAGAAGTCCCGAAATGGAGTGAACTTTTGTTGTTTCAAGTGCTTCCTCAAAGGTAAGAGGCGGAAGAATGGAAGGCATTCTTTTTGCAAGCATACTCTTGCCGCTTCCCGGCGAACCGATAAGAAGTGCGTTATGTCCGCCTGCCGCCGCAATCTCAAGTGCCTTTTTAGCTGACTGCTGTCCTCTGACATCGGCAAAATCAAGAACCTCGTTGTATGCTGTCTCAGGAGGAATGAAATGCTCATGAGGCTGAAGCAGTTCAATACCTCTGAAATGACGGATAAGCTCCTCTGCATTCTTAACTGCGTAAATATCTATACCCGAAATAACAGAAGCTTCCGCTGCGTTGTCCGCTGGTACGAAAACAGCCTTTATGCCCTTTTCACGGGCAAGCATTACCATAGGAAGCACACCATTTATATGACGTATATCGCCGTTGAGAGAAACCTCTCCGATAAATGCACAGCCGTCAAGTGAGCTGTCTATCATACGCATAGCTTTCAGTACAGCCACAAATATCGCCATATCATGCACAGAACCGCTTTTCTTTGTGTCGGCTGGTGCAAGATTAACCATAACAGAAGCTACGGGAAATTCAATTGAGCATGCTCTCAGTGCAGCACGAATACGTTCACGGCTTTCCCTTACTACCATGTCAGGCAGCCCTACTATATCAAACTGCGGACTTCCTCTGCTTATGTCAATCTCTACATCAACGGGAAAAGCGTTCAGCCCGAAGAGTCCGAGACTTGAAATTTTAGCAAACATATAATCACTTCCTACTGTCTTATAATTCGTCCATTTCTGCTTTTTTCGGAGCAGATGAGATATTATTGCTATAATCCGTTGAAGGCTCAGCCATTTCAGCCGTCCTTACATTATGATATTCATTTTCGTATGTCGCTTTATACTCACGGTTTTCTTCCTGATAGGCAAGTCTCTCGTTGAAATGAGGAAAACCTTCAGTTTTACAGAGAATTCTGTAGTCACGATACATAAAAGGAGCTTTATATGTGAAAAACACACCTGCCAAAGATACGGGAACCGTAAATATCTCATGTGCAACGGTCGAAATACACGTTGATACAAACATTGCCGCATACAGTGCAAAAAGTAATACCGTCATGAAGCGGTATTTCACAGCACCAAGTACTGCTGCTGCAGCTATCAATATAATCAGTAATGACTGAAAAGCGTTAGCCCCGAGACTTGAGCGGTCTCCTATAAGATTAGGTATAATCGAGATTATCCCGTAGCGGAAAGTCATCCACGTCGTTATAAACATAAGTCCGCATGCAATTAATGTGAATCCGCAGCATCTGCGGCTGAATCTGTCTATTTCAACCATTCTTCCCGAGCAAGCAGTGTAGTGAGCATGTCCGGGCTGCTCGGCAAATCTGTCTGTATTCATTTACAATCCCCCATAATTTCTTTCATTATTATATTATATCACTTTTCATCAAAAATGTAAAGACAATTGCTTTATCAGACAAAAATTTTTCCTGTTGTCCGTCTTTTTGTCGAAAAGATAATTTCAGCGAATTCAACAAAAGATTGAAATGTCAATACCCCGTAGTCAAGATATGTCAGAAACATAAAAAAGTGCTGTTTCATACAAGAGAAAAAACAGCACTTTCTATAAACATCACCAAAGGGGCTTGACAGTTTTATTATAATGTATTATAATAATATAATGTATCATAATGGAAAAATGGCGTTATTATCATGTTATTATATCATACTCAATAACACTTGTCAATAGTCTGCCGTAAATTTTCATTATTCCGCTACCAATGAACTCACGTTCAATAAAAATAAGGAGGTTCCGCCTATGGTGAATGTTACACCAAAGCAGCTGGGAAAGAATGTCAGAATGAGCTTCGGCAAAATTACCGAACCGCTCGAAATGCCAAATCTTATCGAGGTGCAGAAAAATTCTTATAAGTGGTTCAGAGAAGAGGGACTTAAAGAGGTATTCCGTGATATGACGGCTATAACCGACTATAACGGTAATCTTGTACTCAATTTCAAGGACTACAGATTCGATGAAACTCCTAAGTATACTCTTGCAGAATGTAAGTCAAGAGGTGCAACCTATCAGGTTGCTATGAGAGCTACCGCTACTCTCTGCAACAAGGAAACAGGTGCTGTAAGCGAAAGTGAAATCTTTATGGGTGACTTCCCGCTTATGACCGACAGCGGAACATTCGTTATCAACGGTGCTGAGCGTGTTATCGTTTCACAGCTCGTTCGTTCACCCGGCGTTTACTACGCTTTCGAAAAGGATAAGACAGGTAAGGACCTCTTCAAGTCCACTGTTATCCCCAACAGAGGTGCATGGCTCGAGTACGAAATGGACTCTAACGATGTTGTTTACGTTCGTATCGATAAAAACAGAAAAATCCCGATTACTACCTTCATAAGAGCTCTCGGTGTTGGTACCGACGAGGAAATCTATGAGCTTTTCGGTCCAGATGACCGCCTCAAGCAGACTATCCTTCAGAAGGACGGCACAAAGAATAACTCAGACGCTCTTATCGATGTATATAAGAAGCTCCGTCCCGGTGAGCCGCCTACAGTTGAAAGTGCTCTCACTCACCTCAACAATCTCTTCTTCGATGCAAAGAGATATGACCTCTGCCGTTTCGGACGCTATAAGTACAACAAGAAGCTCGGTATCGCTTCACGTCTTTCAGGACACACACTTTCACAGCCTGTTATCAATCCTCTTACAGGTGAGATTATGGCTGATGCAGGTGAAACACTCTCCTACGACAAGGCATGCGAAATCGAACAGGCCGGTGTATACTACGCTTTCGTAACAGTTGAAGCGAAGGAGTACTACACCAATGATCGCGGCGAAACTGCTATCCGTCTCGTTGAAAAGGAAGCTAAAATCATCGGTAACGGAATGGTTGACATTTCAGGCTACGTTGATTTCGATGCTGAAAAGTACGGCATCAACGAGAAGGTTTCCTTCAAGGTTCTCAGCGACATTCTCGAAAACTCCGCAGACGCTGATGAAATCGAGGACAATGTCAAGAAGAGAGCGGATGAGCTTGTTCCCAAGCACATCATCCTTGACGACATTTTCGCTACTATCAGCTACTTCCTCAACCTCTGCGAGGGTGTTGGTACAGTAGACGATATCGACCATCTCGGAAACAGACGTATCCGCAGCGTCGGTGAGCTTCTCCAGAACCAGTTCAGAATCGGTTATGCAAGAATGGAGAGAGGTATCCGTGAGAGAATGAACATCCAGACTCAGGACATCAACACT
>SVNJ01000098.1 GCA_015066955.1 Ruminococcus sp.
GTCATTGTAGAGGAAGTCCTCAAGCTTTGTGATGATATCCTCGTTGAAATCGTAAGCAGGTGCGGGGATAACAACAAGGTCATATTCCTCTGTACTCAGCTCATCAGTCATGATGTCGATTTCAGTGCACTCATAGCCGTTTGAGGAAAGAAGCTCCTTAAAGCTCTGAACGCAGTAAAGAACGCTGTAGTCCTCACCAAAAACGGGAGTCTGATTCATCATTGAAGCAATAGCAACATTTACGGGGTTTGCGTCTGTAACGGAGAGAATAGCGGAAGTAATCTCGCTCTCACCGATGAAGTTAATGGAAGCGTCCTGTGTCTGATAGTAGCTTTGCTGATTGCTTGTTGTGAACATTGAGCTGATATGAGTAACTCTTACCTTCTTGTTTGCATATACAACAATGCTTCCGTCAGAGATAGTACCGTTATAGTACTTGCTGTACTTTGAAACAACATCGGGGTCCTTTGTCGTATCAACGTATTTTACTTCGATATTGCCCTTTCCTGCCTCTGCGTAAACCTTGTAATTCTCTAAAATCTTAGGAATCATCTGGTAATAGGTATAGGAAAGGAGAGTTTCTTCGGGATACATTACCGCAATTTCAACGTCTGTATCAAGCTCTTTGAGAGCATTGATTGTTTCGTCGCAAAGCTCATAGCGTCCGTCAGCTGTAAGGTCAACCTTAATGGGATAGCGGTTCATGAACATACCCACGATAATATTTACAATAACAACAATTGCAATAACAAGTGCAATCACAATGACTGACATTGTGCCGTACTTGAATTTCTTGAAGTTCTTCGGCTTTTTAGCCGCAGTTTCGTTATTCTTCATTCTTTACGTACCTTCCTTTCGCTATATTAACCCCAGCGTCTCTTCTCGAAAACTCTTACAGTAAAGAAGTTAAAGAGAAATGCCGCACTGAGGTAGAAAACTACGCTCGAAAGATTGAAAATTCCCATTGTGAACTCAATATATCGTGTGTAGAATGAAAGTGATGAGAAAATATCAGCAATAAAGTCTACAGGGATAAGGCTGCCGATGCTGTCAATGAAATAAAGCAGCATGAGTGCAAGGAAGCACGCAACAGCCGAAGCCATCTGATTTTCAGTCATTGATGAGATGAACACACCAACGGCAATAAATGCAGCACCTAAGAAAAGCATTGCAAAGTAGTTGCCGAGAAGTGTTGACCATACAACAGTACCGTAGTAGCTGAGGATAAGCGAATATACAAATACGATACTCTCAGCAATGATGAAGAGAGTAAGTGCTGCAAAGTATTTGCCGAGCACGATTGACCAGAGGCTTACCGGTGCGGTAAGAAGTCCCTGATCGGTCTTGTTTTTCTTTTCCTCGCTCATGAGTCTCATGGTAAGGATAGGAATAAGTATTACAACAACAAGGAACATCGAGCTGAACATTCCCGAAGTATCGGTTGTAGCTGAAGCTACTGAGCCGACATAGAAGAAGAAGCCCGATACAAGGAAGAATACCGATAAAAATACATACGCAAGTCCCGATGTGAAGAATGCGCCCATTTCACGTCTGTATATTGCACCCATTATTCGTTGCCTCCCTTTTCCTCAGCAGCGTCAGCGGCTGCATTTTCATTATCGTCATCATTATCGTTATCGTTTTCTCCGTCAAGATTCAGATTGATTCTGACACGGGGTCCGTTTTCCTTCGGCTTTTCCTCAAATTCTCCGTTTTCGCCGACAACCATGCCGTCGCCAAGAGTAATTTTAAGGAAGATGTCCTCAAGAGTAAGGTCTGAAAGCTGCATCATAAGAATGCTCCAGCCCTTTTCAACGCACAGCTTGTTAATCTTACGGCGTACGTCAACCTTTTCCTCAGACTCGATGTCGTAGTCGAAGATACCCTTTTCACGCTCCATATCGGCTCTTACATACTTGATGCCGTCGATAGCCTTAAGAGCTGCGGTAATCTCCTTCCTGTCCTCTGCTGTCTTTGTACTGCCCTCGATACGCACTGTCATTCTGTGCTCATCGGTGATATTCTTTGCGATTTCATCGGCAGTACCGTCGGCAGCCTTCACGCCCTTGTTGATAATAATGATTTTATCACAGACAGCCTGAATTTCCTGGAGAATATGAGATGAAAGAATAACAGTATGATTCTTTCCGAGCTTCTTGATAAGTGTTCTGATTTCAATAATCTGCTTCGGGTCAAGACCAACTGTAGGCTCATCGAGAATAAGCACAGGGGGATTTCCGATAAGTGCCTGAGCAAGACCTACTCTCTGACGATAACCCTTTGAAAGATTCTTGATAATTCTTCCTCTTACGTCGGTAATCTTGCAGAGTGCGCATACGTCCTTGATATGAGCCTTTCTCGGAAGCTTGCACTTCTTTAAGTCGTACATGAAATTAAGATAGCCGTCAACAGTCATATCAACGTAAAGCGGCGGAATTTCGGGAAGATAGCCTATCTTTGACTTAGCCTTGATGGGTTCTTCGAGAATATCTATATCGTCAATGAGAATCTGTCCCGAAGTTGACGATATATAGCCTGTAAGCATGTTCATGGTTGTGGATTTTCCCGCACCGTTAGGTCCGAGAAATCCGAGTATTTCGCCCTTTTCAACCCTGAAGCTTATATCGTTTACGGCAACCTTTTCGCCGTATTTTTTGGTAAGGTTTCTGACCTCAATCATTTATGTTCCTCCTTGCAATACGGTCTGAATACACCGTATTAAAGTTTATGCCGCACAATCGCATTATAAAGTTTAACTTTTTATTGTGATAGTGCAGTGAAAGCAAACTGAATATTATGAGAGCTTTTCGATACCCTTTTCGATTCTGCGGAGTGTTTCCTCCTTGCCGAGAATCGCACAAAGCTCAACACCGCCGCCGGGAGTGGTCTGCTTGCCTGAAACAGCAGTTCTTACAGGCCAGAGCAGCCAGCCGTTCTTAACGCCGAGCTTTTCGATAAGACCGAAGAGTGCAGCGTGAATAGCGTCCGCATTCCAGTCCTCAACAGCTTCAAGCACGGGAAGAACCGCCTTAAGAGCTTCAAGTGAGGTCTCCTCGTTTGTTTTCATCTTCTTGTGGCAGTACATAGCATTGTCGTACTCAGGAAGCACATCAATGAAGTCAACCTGCTCCTCAACATCTGTATAAAGCTCAGTTCTTGGCTGGAGTACCGACGCAAGAACCTTGAAATCAATGTCGTCACGCTTTACATAACGGCGGATATAGGGAGTGATGTACTCGCAGAACTCCTCCGCAGTCATTTTTCTGATGTAAGCCGCATTGATAGCCTTAAGCTTTACAGGGTCGAAAATAGCGGGAGACTTTGAAATGCCGCTTATATCAAACTCCTGTGCAAGCTCTTCAAGGGAATAAATCTCCTGCTCACCCTTTGGTGCCCAGCCGAGAAGTGCGATATAGTTCACAACAGCCTCTGTAAGGTAGCCCTTTTCGAGAAGATCCTCGAAGGAAGCGTCACCGTTTCTCTTTGAAAGCTTGTTGTTCTGGTCCTTCATAACGGGACAGCAATGGATATATGTAGGTACATCCCAGCCGAAAGCCTGATAAAGAAGGTTATACTTCGGAGCTGAGGAAAGATACTCATTTCCTCTTACAACGTGTGTAATACCCATTGTGTGGTCGTCAACAACGTTCGCAAAGTTGTATGTAGGCATACCGTCTGTCTTGATGAGAATCTGGTCATCAAGCTCTGCATTTTCAACAGTGATGTCGCCGTAAACCTCATCGTGGAAGGTTGTGGTGCCTTCAAGGGGCATCTTCTGACGGATAACGTAGGGCACGCCTGCGTCAAGCTTTGCCTGAATCTCTTCCTTTGAGAGATTGCGGCAGTGTCTGTCATACATTGCAATGCCTGTTGTGCCGTCCTCGTTCTTTTTGAGGCTGTCAAGACGCTCCTTGTCGCAGAAGCAGTAGTAAGCGTGACCGCTTTCCACAAGCTTAAGAGCATAATCCTTGAACATACCCATTCTCTCTGACTGAACATAAGGACCTACGGGGCCGCCGATATCAGGACCCTCGTCCCAGTTAAGACCTGTCATTTTAAGTGTATTGTATATTACGTCAACAGCACCCTCAACATAACGCTCCTGGTCGGTGTCCTCGATTCTGAGGATAAAGTCACCGCCGTGCTTTCTTGCGATGAGGTAGGTATAAAGTGCCGTTCTGAGATTTCCGATATGCATATATCCCGTAGGACTTGGTGCAAATCTCGTTCTTACTCTTTTTGTATCCGACATATAGTCCTCCTATATATTCCTGCACCGCTCAATATCCGCAGAAATTGCGGACTTAAGCTCTGCAAGTGAGTTGAATTTCATTTCCTGCCGCAGAAACTTCTTAACTGCAACAGCAAGTGTTTTTCCGTAAAGATTACCGCTGTAATCAAGGATATGCGTTTCCGCAAGCGGTGCTCTTCCGCCCTCGATTGTAGGCTTTACGCCGATATTCGTAACGGAATAATAAGCCTTTCCGTCAATTACGGTCTGCGTTGCATAAACACCGAAGCGGGGCACAAGCTGTCCCTCGCCGAAATGCTGATTAATGGTGGGGAAATCAAGCGTCCTGCCAATCTGCTTTCCGTAAACGACCTCGCCGAAAACGGTATAATCGCCGCCGAGAAGCTCCGACGACCTTTCAGGCTTGCCGTCTTTAAGAAGCTCACGTATGCTCTTTGAGGAAATCTTCTCCCCTTCAAAGCTTACGTCCTCGCTGATACAGACCTCAAAGCTGTATCTGCGTCCAAGCTCCGCAAGCTCATTTACTCCGCAGGACGCACCCTTTCCGAAGCGGAAGTCACGTCCGCAGACAACATAGCCTGCACTGAGACGGTCTGCAAGTATTTTCTCTGCAAATTCATCTCCGCTCATATCCCTGAGATTTCCGAAATCCTCACTGAATATTTCACATATTCCGAGTGATTCCAGAAGCTTTTCCTTATAGCGGTCGCTGTATATATACTCGACGGGTGCACCTCTCTTTTCACCGAGAGTACCGCCCCCGAAGGTGAAAACCGACGGTATAAAGCCTTTTTCCGCAGCCGAGACCGCACTCTGTATAACACGGCGGTGTCCGATGTGAACGCCGTCGAAAAGTCCCAGTGCAATGGCTCTTTTTCTGTTTTCCGTCATTTTCCTCACCTTATCCGAGATTTTTTCCGACTCTGAGAATACCGTTTTCACGGTCTGCATGAGCGGTACCGATAAATTTACCGTCACTTCCGTAAACCGCATAAGTATCCTCGCTGTCCTTTATATTGTAAATACGTGAAAGGTCAAGCTTCACGCCGTTTCTGTACATTCTTGACTGAGCCTCGCCGAGTTTAAGCTTCGGGAGCTTCTCAAAAACACGCTCTATAGGGAGAATAAGCTCTTCAAGCCTGACCTCGTCCCTTGCCTGCTGAATCTGCTCAAAGGTATAGCAGTCATCAAGGGTAAATCCGCCTGCACAGGTTCTCACAAGAGCCGTCATAATGCCTCCGCAGCCCAGTGCGTCACCTATATCGCTGATAAGGGAGCGTATATACGTACCCTTTGAGCACGCAATAGTAAGGCTGCCCTCACGCTTTTCCTCGTCATATTCATCAAGACGGAGCGTCTGAACCTCTATTTCACGGGGAGTACGCTCAACCTCTATACCCTGTCTTGCAAGGTCATACAGACGCTTTCCGTTGACCTGCACTGCCGAGTACATAGGCGGAAGCTGCATTATCTTACCTCTGAAGCGTGGTATAACAGCTTCAAGCTCCTCCCGTGACACAGCCTTGTCTGACTTTGCAAGGATTTCTCCCCACACATCAAGCGTATCGGTGGTTTCACCCAGACGGAAGCGTGCACTGTAGCCTTTTGAGCTGTCGGGCATAATATCGCATGCCTTTGTAGCAGTCCCCACAAACACGGGAAGTACACCTGTTGCCATAGGGTCGAGAGTACCGCCGTGACCGAGACGCTTCATTTTAAGAATTCCCCTGAGCTTAGCCACAACATCGAACGAGGTGAAATCCTGAGGCTTATTCACACAGATTATTCCGTTCATTCTCCAAGCACCCTTCCGACCGCTTTTAAAAGCTGAGCCTTTACCTCGTCAACGCTTCCCTTAAGCAGACAGCCTGCCGCTTTTGCGTGACCGCCGCCGCCGAGAGTCTGACAAATTTCAGAAACATTGACGTCTCCCGCAGAACGCATGGAAATCTTGTAAACGTCCTTTTCACGCTCTTTCATCATGATGCCCACTTCAACGCCTTCAGCCTGAAGCGGAAGATTAGCACAGCCCTCAAGGTCGTTGCCATCAACACCGAGCTTTTCCATAGCCTCAGCGGTAATGCATATCATAGTAAGCTTACCGCCGCAGAAGGTCTCCATAAGCTCAACCGCACGGCTTTCCATTTTCATTCTGCCTACCGACTTGACATCAAACATATTCCTGTTGATAAGCGCATAGTTTATGTCAAACTGACGCATAAGCTCTGCCGTTATTTCATGGCATCTTGCGGTGGTGCAGTCGTACTTGAAGCAGCCTGTGTCCGTAGCGATTCCCGTATAGATGCATGCGGCACAGTGACGGCTTATCTGTACATTCATTTCCTTTGCAAGCTCATATATGATTTCGCAGGTAGCCGAAGCCTCAGCATTAAGGAAGGTTCTTTCCGCATAGCCTGTATTCGAAATATGGTGGTCGATGCAAAGCTGCACCCTGTCGCCGTAGGTCTCACGCAGACTTCCCATAAGCTGATTGTCCGCAATATCAACCGCAACGACGGTCTTAGGCTCAAAATCCTCACCGCAGCCTGTTTCCGTCATAAAATCGTAGCGTTTCGGGAAGGGGTCGCAGCAGATAACCCTGCATCTCTTCCCGAATGAATCAAGTATATCCTTCAGCGCAAAGCCTGCGCCGATACAGTCGCCGTCAGGACTCTGATGAGTCAGTACAACAACATCATCACAGTCCTTCAGAAAACATGCCGCCTCACTTAAACCGATAAGCATCCTGCACCTCTTTACATTTCACTAAGCTTCTTGTTGATTTCAGCACTATGAGCAATCGAGTCATCAGCAATGAACTTCAGCTCGGGACTCTTTCTCATTTTGAGTCTGCGGAAAAGCTCTCTTCTGATGAAGCCGCTTCCGCTTTCAAGACCCTTCACCGACTGCTTTGCCTTGTCGATGCCCATAAAGCTTGAAACATATATTTTACAGTAGGACATATCGCCCGAAAGGTCGGCACGTACTATAGTAAGCATAGGATCGATTCTCGGGTCCTTAAGCTCACGAAGAAGCGCTGTCATCTCACGCTTTATATCCTCTGCCATTCTGCCGTTTTTAAAATTTGCCATAATATCCTTTCTCCGAAGACGCAGAAATCAGACATTTACAGTGAAGCTTCCCTCACTGTCGTCAGCGGAAGGCTGTGCCTGTGCGATTTCCTCTTCATCAGGCTCAAAGAAGCCGTCATTGAAAATCTGAGTGCTGAATGCACCCTCGTCGCTGTGGGCAGCCGCTCTTACCTCAGTGATTTCCTCATTTTCCTCATAGTAATATTCGTCTGCATATTTATCGTAGTCAGCCGCAAGCTCATCCTCCGTAACAGGACGCTCGATACCCATAAGGTCATCGATGTCATCTCCGGGCAGGTCATAGGGAGTGCACTGACCGAGAATAATTCTCTTTACCGATTCAAAAAAGAAGATGTCTACCGGACCGAATTCCTCCCATGCCAGAGCCTCGTTGCAGTACTGGAGCATATCGGCGGTACTCATTCTGCTGTTATCCATAGTTAAACCCTCCTGTAAATCTATTTTATTCACGGACGTATGAAGTACGTATGTCACTCTGCAGAAAAACTGTGTAGGGGCCGATGCCCGCATCGACCCGCAGACAATTACTGTTATTCCGTCAGATGCACACTGTACGTCCGCATATATATTTATTAGTCTTCCCTGTATTCCTCGACAATATAAGCCTCAAAGATGTCGCCTTCCTTGACATCGCTGAACTTTTCAAGGCTGATACCGCACTCGTAGCCGTCAGCAACCTCCTTGACATCGTCCTTGAATCTCTTAAGGCCTGCAATCTTGTCGTCTGCAATGATGATACCGTCACGTACAACACGTACCTGACAGCCTCTTGTAATCTTGCCGTTGAGAATGTAGCTTCCCGCAACCATACCAACGTTTGAAATCTTGAATACGTTTCTTACCTCTGCACGTCCGAGATCAACATCTCTGAACTTAGGAGCAAGCATACCCTTCATAGCGGTTGTGATTTCTTCGATTGCGTCATAGATGATTCTGTAGAGGCGGATATCAACGCCGTCACGGGCAGCAT
>SVNJ01000099.1 GCA_015066955.1 Ruminococcus sp.
TAATTGGTTCTACATCAACATCTATCCAGTTATCACCACTCTTCTTCTGAAGCTTGATTGTAACTGAGTCGGGAATTGTTATTCCTGTATTGTTCTTTGTATCCCATATCTTCTCAACAGGAAGATGTATTGTGTTAAGTGTGTTTGTGATTGTATAATCGCCTGATGTAGAACCCTGAGTCGGATAAGATACTGTATATCCGTCGGGAATTGATGTTTCCTCTGCGAAGTAATAGTATCTCTTCGAATTTTCAAGGTCTAACTCACCATTCTCTGTAGTCGCAATCTCATAGATTGAAGGTAAATCATTCCATGTATATTGCCATTTGTTTGCCTCGTTGAGTATTGCTGTACTAATAAAGCCTTCAGGTATTGAACCATCTGTAATATCACCGATAAATACCTTATCAGAACCGTCTGCCTTAGTTCCACGATAGAGTTTTACTTCTATTTCAGCTGGTCTGAGATTTGTGAAATTAGCATCGTTTACCCACGACTTTTTCACGATAATATCAGCATCCTGACCCTGATTCTCATTTTTGATTGTCAGAGTTGTACCGCTTGCGTTTACAAGATGACTTGTATCGCCTTCCTCAACTGAGGTTTCTGGTTTGTAATCAGTTACACCAACTGTGTAAGTACCTTCCTTTGCACCGCTTATCGTCCATGCGTCGCCAATTTTGATATTACCTGTGCCTGTGCCTGTGAGTGTAACTTCCATTCCGACTATGTCGTTTCTGTTGGTTAGTGCAGAAATATCGAATGGATATGAGCCGTCACCATTTGCAGCATCGCCTGCTGTCAGTGATGAATAAGTCTGATTTGTACCGTCAAGGTAGTAAACCTTAAGTGTTTCGATTGACAGGTCGGGTTTGCCACTTTGAGCCGCCCCAGCATTTGCTACATAATCTGTATCTGTTGTATATTTTACACCACTTGAATCTGTAAATTCCACCTTTGTTACATCAAATTCATTCCAACCTGACTGAATTTCAAACTTTGAAATATTAACTGGTGTGCTCCACGTAGCTGTATAAATACCAGTAGAATTGTTATATGTTCCAGATACAGACACACCACTATTAGCATAAATTGTTGGTGATAACGAAGTATAAATATTTACTGAAACAATACTTTCTAAACCAACATTCCCATACCAATCATTTTGGTTCATCTGATTTCCATTTACATCGTATAACCACCATTGTCTTCTGCCATTACCAGAATCTTGCCTAACAGAAATCAATTTTGCCGGTGGAATTGAAGATAATGTAATCTCGCTGATTGTATATTCATCGGGGATAGTTGTTCCAACTGCTGAAAAATCTGTTGTATACACTGTACCTTCTGAATCTTCAATCACCACATATTCAATATTAATTGAAGACCATGAACCACTCTGCACCTCAAACTTAGAAAGATTATTAGGTGAACTAAATGTACAAACATAAGCTTCTAACGCTGAATCATAAGTCCAAGATGTAGAAATTCCGTCATTTGTGTAGACTGTAGGAGACATTGATGACTTAACTATGATTTTTGATACATTTGCTATTCCAACACTTCCGTCCCACTTATCCTTGTTCATTGGGTTACCGTTGGAATCATAAAGCCACCATTGCTTATCTCCATTTCCCGAATCCTGTTGAATACTTATAAGGGTTGCCGTAGGCTTCTCAACCTTTTTTGAAGTAACCTCATAATAACTCTTACCGTCTGCATCCGTACGTTCTTCAATTGTAAAGTAGAGAGGTCCGTCGGGTCGCTTATAAGCTGCTGATGGAGTCTCAACCTCATAGAGGTAGTAACCGCCCGGCACGAGATAGCCATTCTGGACATACTCAGAATTGTATGTGTTCGGATCAACTGAGTTAAACCACTCGTAAAGATTTACTTCACCGTTTTCAAACTTGAAGTATTCACCGTTATTAAGCGGATATACCAGAACATCTGACTTAGAGCCGACTGCGTAAAGCTCAAATTTTGCACCGTCAAGCTTTACAAGGCCATTGCTGTTAGTTTTCACAAGAGTGATTCCTGCGCCGTAAATTCCCTTATCGGTCATTCCGATGATGTATTCACCCTCGTTGAGATTAAGCTCAGTCCACGCTGCGGTATTTGCGAGTTCATCCTCATTCTGAGTATAGATAATTGTCGAATCGTCAACCTTCATGAAGTAGATAGGCTCGGCAATTTCATAATCCTCAGATGGTGCAGCAGTTTCAAGGAATCTGTAAACGACATCAACATTAAGTTCGTTAACCCTAATCTCTGTTACAGGAATTGTAGCTGAACTTGAAGTGCCGTTTTCCCATTCCCATGTAGGTTTACTTAATTCTGTATTCTCAACCCAATTTCCTTCAGTTATTGTTCCGCTCTCGAGACTGATAGAAGCACCGGGAAGAAGATTTCCGCTATCATCAAGCTTCTTGAATACAAGACCGTATTCGTTGATGAATTTAGGAGTTTCATCAGGAAGCGGCATTATCATCATACTTGTAGGGTCATAGTAGTAGTTGACCTCTTCGTGTTTGATAACCTCTTCCGTCTTAGAATCAGTTATAGTAATCGGAGTTGTCTCAATCGCATCAGCTGTAATGGTTATTGTTCCTGTTGTTGTTTTGTAATTTGTTGAATCAGTCGGGGTGAATACCCACTCAAGAACGTTTTCGCCATACTTAAGCTTTGAAGCGTTTTTGTCGCTCCACTGAATTGTACCGGGAGTATCACCCTCAGTTATGCTTATCGCTGGAAGTGCATCAAACTGAGTATAAGTTGTATCCTTATCGTATACAGGATTAACTGTTGGTGTAGCCTGTACAATTGTGAGTGTAATATCTGCGTTTATTATATTGTAATTATTTGTGTCTGACGGAGTAAAGGTTGCACTGTAGGTTACTGTTGAACCCGCTGAACCGGGAACATCAGTATCGGGAGCATCCCAAGTCCATCCACTCGGAAGAGTTACGCTTGAAAGCTTGCTGCCGTATGTTACAGTCAGACCTGTAGGTATTGTATAGTTCGGGTCTGCCTTTTCAACACGAACAGGAACATCTTGAGTAAGTGTGTTATAGTTGTTTTGATCGTTAGGCACGAATTTCAATCTATGATTATTCGTTCCTACGTTTCCTACCTGATTCCAAGGATTTTCCCATTCAAAACGACCGTTATCAGCTGTAGGAAGACTTACATTCTGAAGAGTCTGCCCATAAATCGCTGTGCGGTCTGTGGGGAATGTGCACTTTGGATCAGCCTTATTTACAGTAATCTGAACTGTAGGAGTAACTGTATTATAATTTGTATCATTTGGAGTAAATACAGCTATGAATGTATTTGTTCCTGCTGGTCCAACTGAAGTTGTTGTATCTGCCTGCCAACTCCATGTACCGTTATCAGCATATGGAAGGGTAACATCCGCAAGAGTCTGTCCATAGGTTGCTGTCAGATTATTAGGAAGATTATAAGGCGGATCAGACTTTGTAAATGTTACTGAAACATCTACTGAAATTGCCTTATAATTTCCGTTATTAGGAGTATAATTTGCTTGATAAAGAAATTCATGCAAATTATTACCAGTTTGATTAGAATTCTGCCAAGACCATGAACCATTCGCATCTGACGGAAGCTGAATATTATATAAATATGTACCATAAGGAACTGTATAAGGTCCCGGAGGAGTTGGAGTTGCCGGTTCTACTGTTATTTCCAGCTGAACTTCCTGATGTGTATATCCTTCAACAGTCGGAGTAAATGTTGCTCTGAACGTTTTTGTTCCAACATCACCAACAGTCTGCCAATTTTCAATCCATGACCATGAACCAATGCCTTCAAGTGCTGGGATTGCTACGTCTGCGAGAGTCTGACCGTATGTTGCAGTCAATCCTGTTGGTTCTATGTAGCCCTCAGGGAAGAGAGAGGTTTCCCCTTCAGCACCTTCACCTTCTGTGCTATCGTCTGTGTCTTCACTGTCGGTGCCTTCACCATCAGTACCATCGCCAGTTTCTTCATCTTCAAGCACTTCAGGCTTCAGATAATCAACCGTCAGGTCATCAAGTACAGATTCTACTTCGTCATCTTCGAGAACTGACGGGTCTGTAGGTACGCCAACACTATTTATAGAGCCGTCCTGAGAATTGATATCAAGGACGAAATACTGTTTTGCACTCTCATTTTCAATGCAGACAATTCGCTGAATTATACCTTCATCCGAATATGTATCCTCAATAGTTACCACACGTCTGCCAAGAAGATTTGCATCATCAGCCTCGCCCTTATAAAGATCAAGATAAACAAGAATTCTCGTAGGAAGAGTTCCTGATTCAGTTCGTATAAGAGCATCCGGTGAAGTATCAATTGTTTCAGTGATTACTATTGTATAGAATTCGTCAGTCTTAATATAGCCCTCGGGAGCACTCTGCTCTTCTACAGTGTAAGAATGAGTTACACTTGTTACCGCATCTGCTGCCGTATAATCAGTTCCGCCCTCAAGGTCAACCTCTGAAGGAAGTATAATATACTGAGTGTCTTCACCTGATTTCCAGGATTCAACAGTTTTGCCGTTTTCATCTATTATAACAAATGTCGCACCTTCAAGGTATTTATTATTCGGTGCAAGCTTATCAAAAGGAACGACGTAACCTGCTGTTGAACCGAGAATATCAGTTGTGCCTCGATAAGGTCTGTAACCGAATTCGAGACCGCCTGTGAAAGTCTGAGCGATAAGAGCACCTGAAATATGGCCTCGACAAGCCTCATCTGATGCAACTATTGCATGAGGTGCTAACACTGTACCATTAAAGTTTACATTTACAAATAAACTGTAAGGAACGTCTTTGTTACCATGTCTTATTATAGGTAAATTCGAAGCATCAGTACCGCATTCATAAAAATTATAAAGTATCTGCTCAGATTCTTTTTTGTTGTTCGCATTGACATCTGAACCAGAGGAATCAGTTTTTGAAATTACTTCTCCATTTATGTATGTTGAAAAAGTAGAACCCGTACCTTCTGGTCCAATCTTTACTATATTGCCTCCGCAGTTAACAACAAGATTTGCTTTCTCAGGAACATCGTCAAATCTAACTTGATTTATACTCGGATCCCATTCAGAAAGATTGAAATAAATTGTAACTGCATCTGAATCTGTACCCGGTCCAGTAAATGTTATGACGCCATTCTGAACTGTTGATGTTGATCCGGTAGCAGTCTTTTTTGAAAGTTTTTCTGATTGACCTTCAAGCCAGTCAAATGTTTCTTCAAAGTTTATTAAATTCGCCTGATAAAACTGTGCTACTTCATTTGGATTGTAAGTATCATGCTGACATCCGGTAGAATAATTGACTTGCTGAGCAGAACCGGTAGACCATGAATAATGCTTGCAATCATTAATATTACCGCCTATTACAATACGTTTATACAAGTCACCATCCAGCGGATAATAATAACTGTCGCTGCCCAACTTACCTTGGCTAATGGTATTAATATTTACAACAGTTCCGTTTACTATGGCATGTGCGTAATTTGTAACACCTTTATAGTTGTCGGTTTCTTTAAGAGGAGTTCCGTCAGTGTAATCACCATTACCAATCTGATAATTGTATGCACCACTGAACTTAATGTCTCCGCCTACAGCAACTCTACCTTCCGAGTCAGCTGTAGCAGGATTAAAATCGCCTTCAAGGAAGACACAGAAGTCACTGGCAATACCAAGGAAATACTCTCTTTTAGCAGCTTCAATAACATCATCAGCTGTAAGACAACCCTCAGCCCAATCAACACCGTCGCCAATAAGAAGCGTAACCTCTGAAAGCTGACCGGGACTGTAATTGTTATTTGCAGTTTGTCCGCCATTAAGGTTCGGAACCATAACCTTACCTTCATCAGAAAGGATATCCGCACCATAATAAGAAAGATTATAGCTGTCCTTAGTAAGACTGTCAGCCGGTTCAACAAGAATATAAGGTACTATAAACGATACGAGAAGCGACAAAGTCACAAGTACCGCTAGTGGCGTTTTTGTTTTTCAGTATTTGAAATATAGTTGTTTAGTATGCTTTGAAGCTCTCTCACGGATATCACCTCTTTTCAAATAATATCTTCTCTTCTGAAATTAAATTGTACCGATTCTTTCCCAAGGCCAGAGTCTGAATATTAGTCTGCCGATAATATACTCATCAGCGATACATCCCATCATTGCTGTACGGCTGTCAACCGAAGTTGAACGATGGTCACCCATTACAAAAACTCTGCTGTCGGGAACCTGATACGGGAAATCAATATCGCACTCTCCAAGTGCTTTATCCTGAACATACGGTTCATTCAGTTCTTCGCCGTTGACGTAAACCGTACCGTCCTCCTTAATGTCGATAACATCTCCCGCAGTTCCGATAACTCTTTTCAGAAGTATCTTATTGTTGAAGTAAAAAGCAATTATATCGCCGCTTTCATAATCGCTTCGCTTGCTGCATATTACCAATTCATCGTTCTGCATGGTAGGTGTCATACTTGAACCCGTAACTCTCAGAACAGGCAGAAACAGCAGTGAAATCAGAACGGCTATTGCTGCAACAACAATAAGTGAACTCAATGTACCGATAATAGTTTTGCGAAAGTTTCTTTTATACCTGAGTCTCTTCATCTCTGCAAGAAACTGCTCAGCGGTTGGTAAATCCTTTCTGATTTCCTTATTCATCTTTCTCTTGCTCACCGTTTTCCGAAGCTTCAGGCTTATCTGCGGATTGTCCTCCGAGCTGTTCCCCTACTGCTTCCTTCACAGCATTAACTATTTTTTCGAGATTTTCAGATGAAATTTCGCATTTCGCATTTTCAAGCTTATTCTTCAGAGATTCATTCTCCGTCCGAAGCTCCTCCACTTCCTTTTGTAGGTAGTACATTATTTCAAGCAATTCGGGACGTTTCAACTTTCGCATTTCTTTATCAGTCATTCTGTTTTCTCCATCTTGTCTGAATATATCAGACGCTTTTTTCTATGACTAAATTATACAGTATGCAATACACAAAGTCAATAGTAATCTTAGTTTTCAATAGCACTTTCTACATTTTTACCACACTTTGGATGTATCTTTTGTATATTTTGCTATTTATTTTTCTACAATCTGTATATTTTACACTTCTTATTAATTCCATAGGCCGTTTTTATTCATTTTTTATATAAATTCTAAATTTTAACAAATACATTTTTTAAACATTTGCACAAAAAAAGGAGCTGTCAACAGCTCCTTTAGGTGAATTAACACAATATTCATAAAATCACTTCATTGGTATAATTTACATATTCACCAATTAAAAACATCAGAAAGAAATATTACCTCTTCATTGGAAACATTCAGAAGTCCTCCCGCAGTATGACCTGTTTTTTCAGTTCCGTCAGTAAGCTCTATCCTGCAGTCACATTCCTTAACCGCTGTAATGAACGGTATATGACCCGCCATAACGGCAAGGTCGCCTTCAATTCCTCGCACGGAAATTTTCACAGCGTCGCCCTTGAAAAGATTTCCGTCAGGCGAAGATATAGTAAGACTGAACGTACTCATACCGATACCTTCTTTGCCTTTTCGACAGCCTCATCGATAGTTCCCACAAAGAGAAATGCAGATTCGGGAAGGTCGTCGTGCTTACCCTCGATTATCTCCTTAAAGCCACGTATGGTCTCAGAAAGCGGTACATAAGTACCCTCAATACCTGTGAACTTCTCCGATACAAAGAACGGCTGTGAAAGGAAACGCTGGATTTTTCTTGCACGCTGTACAAGAAGCTTGTCCTCATCTGAAAGCTCATCCATACCCATAATTGCAATGATATCCATAAGTTCCTGATAACGCTGGAGAATTCTCTGTACCTCACGGGCAACATTATAATGCTCCTCACCGAGAATTTCCGCAGAAAGAATACGGCTTGTGGATTCAAGCGGGTCTACAGCAGGATAAATACCCTGTGAAGCAATATTTCTTGAAAGAACCGTAGTTGCATCAAGGTGAGCAAATGTTGTAGCAGGTGCAGGGTCTGTAAGGTCATCCGCAGGCACGTATACTGCCTGAATTGACGTAATAGAGCCTTTCTTTGTAGATGTGATACGTTCCTGAAGTGCACCCATTTCGTTCGCAAGGGTAGGCTGATAACCTACGGCAGAAGGCATACGTCCGAGAAGCGCTGATACCTCCGAACCTGCCTGTGTGAATCTGAAAATATTATCAATAAAAAGAA
>SVNJ01000100.1 GCA_015066955.1 Ruminococcus sp.
CAGCCTCTTTTCTGCATTCGGACTGCTTATCGTGAGCCGAAAATCATTCATAATGTACGTTAAGCCGTATTCACGGCAATCTTCAGAAAGTGAGGTAATTAAGTGAACGAAAAAGACAATTCAAGAAAAAATCAGCACAGCAATAATACCGATGGAAAAAGAAGGTATTACAAGAAAAAGTCAGCGGTTACCGTACCTACGGTGCAGTCTGAGGAGTCATCACGCACAAGAAAACCAAAAGAGGTAAGACGTACTCCCGTCAGAATCATCCCTCTCGGCGGTCTCCACGAAATCGGAAAAAACATGACCGTTTTTGAGTGCTCCAATGATATGTTCATCCTCGACTGCGGTCTTGCATTCCCTGATTCTGATATGCCCGGAGTTGATATTGTTATTCCCGATTTCACCTACATCGAGAGAAACAGGGATAAACTCAGAGGCATCGTGCTCACTCACGGTCACGAGGACCATATCGGCGGACTTGCTTACCTTCTCAAAAAGGTAAATGTACCGATTTACGGTACAAAGCTAACACTCGGTCTTGTTGACGGAAAGCTTAAGGAGCACGGTCTCAGCGGCAAGGTAGACCTTATTGTGGTTGAACCCAAAAAAACTGTTAAAATGGGCTGTATGGCTGTTGAATTCATCAAGGTCAACCATTCAATCCCCGACGCTGTAGGTATGGCTATCCATACACCTGCAGGTATTATCGTCCATACAGGTGACTTCAAGGTTGACTATACACCAATTGACGGAAACATCATCGACCTTGCACGCTTTGGTGAGCTTGGCAGCAGAGGCGTACTTGCTCTTATGGCTGACTCAACAAATGCCGAGCGTCCCGGTTATACTCATACAGAAAGAAACGTAGGCGAGTCCTTTGACAAGCTCTTCAAGAGTGCTGAGGGCAAGCGTATCATTATCGCTACATTCTCTTCAAATATTCACCGTGTACAGCAGATTATCAACTGTGCAGAGCGCTTCGGAAGAAAAATCGCTGTTTTCGGACGCAGTATGATTAACGTTATCAATACTGCCATTGAGCTTGGCTATCTTAACGCACCATCTGGTATAATCATTGACATCGAAACAATGAACAGCTATCCGAGCGAAAAGATTGTCCTTATAACAACAGGAAGTCAAGGCGAGCCTATGTCCGCACTTACACGTATGGCTATGAATGACCACAAAAAGGTCAGCATTACGCCCTTTGATTTCATTATCATTTCAGCAACCCCTATTCCCGGTAACGAAAAGTACGTTACCCGTGTTGTAAATCAGCTTATGAAGTCGGGTGCTGAGGTTGTTTACGAAGCTATGTACGAGGTTCACGTTTCGGGACACGCTTGTCAGGAGGAGCTTAAGCTTATGCTTGCTCTTACAAAGCCGAAGTTCTTTATCCCAGTGCACGGCGAGTACAAGCATCTCCGCAAGCATGCCGAGCTTGCTTATCAGATGGGTATTCCTGAGGATAACGTTATTCTCGCTGGAATAGGAAATGTTATCGAATCAGACGGAAACAAGATGAGCGTTGTTTCACAGGTTCCCGCAGGACGTGTTCTTGTTGACGGTCTCGGTGTAGGCGATGTCGGCTCAATCGTTCTCCGTGACAGAAAGCACCTCGCTCAGGACGGTCTTATTATAGTTGTTATCGGTATCGAGAGAAGCTCAAATGAAATTGTTGCTGGTCCCGATATTGTTTCAAGAGGCTTTGTTTACGTAAGAGAGTCAGAAGAGCTTATTGTCGAAGCAAAGCATATCCTTACCGATACGCTCAATCGCTGCTCATACGCTGAGCTTAAGGAGTGGAATACTCTCAA
Source organism: Ruminococcus sp. (assembly GCA_015066955.1). Lineage (GTDB taxonomy): Bacteria > Bacillota > Clostridia > Oscillospirales > Ruminococcaceae > Ruminococcus. Next base: position 1,821 of record SVNJ01000100.1, read on the forward strand.
GGGCAAAATGCGTGACGCTCTTTCCGATTATATCTATCAGAAAACAAAGCGCAGTCCTATGATACTTCCTATCATTATGGAGACATAAAGGAGCTGAGAGATTTTGAAAAAAAAGTTTCCGGCACTGCTTACCGTGCTGACGCTGCTTATGGTTGCAAACACAGCAGCTACGGCAATATGGCTCTACCGGTCAGATAAGAATTCGGGAACTGTTTCCCTTATTACAACCGCTGTTCTTGCTCTTTTCATGATAATCGCTGCGGCAGTTTACTCACGCAACTCAATGAGGCATTTCTCCAAGATGAATTCTCATCTTCAGAATTCCGCTTCTGAGTATATGAACTCACTCCCTGCTCCTATCGCAGTTGTTAACAATGAAGGTATCCTTATATGGTACAATCAGATTTTTGCGGAGAAAATTACTTTTGGTCATGACGTTTACGGAACAGATATACGCAGCTGTATCAGCGTAAATATCGACAGTATACGCAATGACGGTTTTTCAATATGCACTGTAAACGGTTCGTATTACCGCATTTCGGCTGAAAAGTACAAGAACTCCGATTCCGAGCTTCTGATTCTTTACTTTCATGATGAGACCGACTACTTCAATCTCAAAAAGGTTACAGATGAATCACGTCAGAATGTTCTCATTATCAATATCGACAACTACGATGATATAATGCAGAATGCAAAGGAAAGCGAAAAAGCAAAGACTTCGGTTGAGACAGAACAGCTTATTGAAAACTTCATGAACGGTACAAACGGTATGGTTAAAAAGACCTCCGCAAATACCTTCTATGCAATACTCGAAAACAAGCACCTAAATGAGATTATCGACGAAAAATTCAAAATTCTCGACGGTGCTCGCAATATTAAAATCGACGACAGGTCGTCCCTGACTTTATCTATCGGTGTAGGTCAGGGTGCGGCTACCCTTGCCGAAAGCGAACGACTTGCACGTCAGTGCCTTGATATGGCACTCGGCAGAGGCGGAGATCAGGCTGTTGTCAAAACCGACAGCGGCTACCGATTCTTCGGCGGTGTATCAAAGGGTGTCGAAAAGAAGTCCCGTGCAAAAACACGTATTATTGCAAACACACTTCAGGAAACAGCTGCAAACTGCGGAAGAATTTTCATCATGGGACACCGCTTCGGCGACCTTGATTCCGTCGGTGCTTCATCAGGTCTTGCAGGTGCGTTCAGACTTATGGGCAAGGAGGTTTATGTTGCTGTTGACGCAAAGAAAAATCTTGCTTCCCACCTTATCGACATGGTGAAAAAATCTTCGGGCGAAAACTTCTTTGTCACTCCCTCAGAGGCGACTGACAGTATTTCCGAAAATGATCTGCTGATCGTTGTTGATACCCACAATAAGGACTTTATCGAAAGCCGTGAGCTTTACAATAATGCAAATCAGGTCGTTGTTATCGACCACCACAGAAAAACAGTAAACTTTATAGATAATGCTCTTATTTTCCACCACGAGCCTTACGCTTCTTCGGCTTCGGAAATGGTTACTGAGCTTATTCAGTATTTCAGCTTTGACGGTGATGCTGTGCTCCCATCATGCTATGCAGATGCTCTTCTTGCAGGTATTGCACTTGATACGAAGAATTTCGTAATGCGTACAGGCGTGAGAACCTTTGAAGCAGCCGCATTTCTGCGAAAGCTTGGTGCTGATACCGTTACTGTAAAGCTTATGTTCTCAAATTCAATTAACTCATACCGCAGAAAAACTCAGATTGTTGCGTCTGCGAAAATCCATAACAGCTGTGCTGTTGCTGTTGCCGACTTCAAATCGGACGATATACGTCTTGTAGCTCCTCAGGCGGCAGATGAGCTTCTCGGTATTACCGATGTAAACGCTTCATTTGTCATTTACAAGACAGGCGACGTTGTCAATATTTCCGCACGCTCACTGGGTGCAATGAACGTTCAGATAATTATGGAACAGCTTGGCGGCGGCGGTCATCAGACTATGGCGGCAGCTCAGCTTGAAAACATATCAATACAGGATGCAAACATCCGACTGCTTAAAGCAATTGACGAATGTACACAATAAATGCCGTGTACTTTGCGGCATTTACGAAATACCGCACATTTACCGTGCGGTATTACCTTAAATAACATACGAAAGGACGAACTAGAATGAAGGTTATATTTTTACAGGATGTTAAGGGTTCGGGAAAAAAAGGCGAGGTAAAGAACGTAGCTGACGGCTATGCCCGCAACATGCTCTTCCCCAAGAACCTTGCAGTAGAAGCAACTCCCGCTAATCTCAGTAAGCTTGCAGGTCAGCAGTCCTCCGCTCAGCACAAGATTGACGTTGAAAAGCAGGCTGCAAATGAAGCTGCAGACAAGGTTAAAGATAAAAAGGTTATCATCAAGGCAAAAGCAGGCTCAAACAGCAAGCTTTTCGGCTCTGTTACTGCCGCTCATGTTGCCGATGCACTCAGCGAACAGCTCGGTGTTAAGGTTGACAAGAAAAAAATCACTCTCAGCACTGATATCAAGAATTTCGGCTCTTACAGTGCTGTTGTAAAGTTCTATACAGGAATTTCCGCTAAGGTTGACGTAGAGGTTATCGAGGGATAATTCCTTCGTTACGGGAGATAATTATGGACGAAAACAATTTCACGCTGTCAAGCCGTGAGCTTCCCCATAGCATTGAAGCGGAACAGTCGGTAATCGGTGCAGTTCTTGCCGACCCGTCTGTTCTGCCTGTTGTTGTTGAAAAAATCAAGGCTGACTACTTCTACAGCGAACAGCACAAGGCTATATTCTCAATTATTCTGAGAATGTTCACAAGCGGTCAGCCTGTAGACATTATTACCGTTCTCAATGAAGCCGAAAAGCTTCATATCTTTGAGACCGCTATCGAGGGTAAACGCTACCTTGCGGAAATAGGCAATACGCTTCCCTCGACCTCAAACATCGAAAGCTACTGCAAAATCGTTGCAGATAAATATTTTATACGCAGTCTCGGCTATGCCGCAAGAACTATTCTTGAGGATATTCAGTCGGGAGAGCATGATTCTCAGCTTCTCCTTGACGCTGCCGAGCAGAAAATCTACGATATACGTCAGGGACGTGACGTAAACGGTCTTATACCGATTTCTGAGGCTATTACAGAAGCCTATGACCGATTGGGCAAGATTTCGGGTCCCGATAAGGAAAAATATGTGGGTGCACGTACAGGTTTTACGCTCCTTGACGGCATTACATCAGGTCTTAACAAGTCCGACCTTATCATTATCGCCGCACGTCCGGGTATGGGTAAGACCTCCTTTGCCATGAATATTGCAGTAAACGTTGCGAGACGTGCTGACAAGGAGGTTGTAACATTCAACCTTGAAATGTCAAAGGAACAGCTTGCAACACGTATTCTCTCAACTGAGGCACTTGTGGACTCCCACTGCCTGCGAAGCGGAAGAATCTCAGGCGATGACTGGGTAAGACTTGCAACAAGTGCGGGCTATCTCAGCACACTTCCGCTATTCATTGACGATACAGCAAGCATGACCGTTCAGCAGATGAAGGCTAAACTGAGACGTACAAAAAATCTCGGTCTTGTAATCATTGACTACCTCCAGCTTATGGAGTCCTCTTCAAAGTCCGATAACCGTGTAGTTGTAATCTCGGAAATCACCCGACAGCTCAAGGTTATGGCTAAGGAGCTGAATGTTCCTGTAATTCTCCTTTCACAGCTTTCTCGTGGAGTTGAAAGCAGAACGGACAAGCGTCCGATGCTCTCCGATCTGAGAGAATCAGGTTCAATCGAGCAGGATGCGGATATTGTTCTATTTCTCTATCGTGACGCTTATTATAATAAGGAAAGTCAGCGTCAGAATATATCAGAATGTATCGTAGCAAAGAACCGTCACGGTGAAACGGGTACCGTTGAGCTTATCTGGGACGGTCAGTATACACGCTTCTCAAACCCTGAATACAACGCTCCTCCCGAGTAAATTACGGAGAAATACAATGCTTGATAAAATTCTGAATTTTGCAGAAAAATATAATATGCTCTCATCGGGAAAGACCATTATATGCGGACTTTCGGGCGGTGCTGACAGTGTCTGCCTTGCATATACGCTTGATATGCTCGGCAAGAGAAAAGGCTTTAACGTTGAGGCTATTCACGTAAATCACTGCCTGCGTGGTGAAGAAAGCGACCGTGATGAAATATTCTGCCGTGAATTTTGCGATGAACTCGGAATTGAGCTTACTGTAGTTTCATGCAATGTTCGTGAGTATGCGGAAAGAAACTCCCTTTCAACAGAAGAAGCCGCAAGAATCCTCCGTTACAGGGCATTTGAAGAAAACTCTGTCGGAAAGCTTATTGCTACTGCTCACAACGCAAACGATAACCTTGAAACGGTTATTTTCAACCTTGCAAGAGGAAGTGCGCTTAAAGGAATCACAGGAATACCTCCCGTAAGAGGGAATATTATACGTCCCCTGCTGACGGTTACACGAACCGAAATCGAGGAATTTCTTTCAGAAAATGGTATAAATTATGTAACCGACAGTTCAAATCTTTCCGATGACTACACAAGAAACCGCATAAGGCATAATATTCTGCCTCAGCTTGCGGAAATCAACCGCTCAGCCGTAAAAACGTCCGTTTCGTCACTTGATGCACTTCGTGAGGAAAACAGCTTTATTGAGTCGGAAACGGATAAGGCTTACAACGCCTGCCGCTTCGGGGACAGTCTTAAAGGACTTTCTGAATTTCACCCTGTTATACGCAAAAGATGCATTGCAAGGCTTCTTACGGAAAAACGTCTGCCATATTCCCATGACAGGCTTGAAGAAATAGACGTACTGACCCGAAGCAAAGGCAAAATCAATCTTTCTGGCAATATTTATGCGGTGTCCGACGGAAACTGCCTTAGTGTAAAAAAAATCAGCAAGCCCTCCCATGTGGAAATCTCCGCTGAGTTTAAACTCGGAAGCAACAGTATATTCGAAGGCAGAACCTTAACTGCAGAGCTTATAAGAGATAAAGATTTAGCGTATATTAAAAATGTTAATACAAATTTGGTGATTTATTTACTTGACTATGATAAAATAATAGGAAGAGCTGTTATAAGAAACAGACGCTTCGGTGATAAGATAAAACTTATCGGAAGGGACTTCACTTCCTCCGTAAAAAAACTTATCAGCGAGAAAATTCCTCCTGAATGCAGAGATACCCTTCATTTCATTGAGGATGAACAGGGTACCATTCTTGCAGAGGGACTTGGAGTCGCACAGTGTGCCGCTCCCGATGAAAATACCGTTAATTACCTGAAAATAAGCATTTCAGATGATTAAATACATCCAACGGCAAATCTTCTGCCGATAACAAATCAGATTGGAGTGAATTTTTTGACACCGAAAAAGAACAAAGGCATTCTCCCCTACCTACTTATTGTCGCTATCGCCGCAGTATGTATCTACTATGTTTCGTCAAAGCTTTCAGACAGTGCCGCTAAAACGGAGTACACTGAGGTTATCTCTCATTTCGATAACTATGAGGTTTCACACTATAAGCTTGACTTAGGAAGCGGTGAGCTGACCTATAAGCTCAGAGGCGAGGACACAATTCACAGATATGAGGTTCCTAATGTAAGTATCTTCCTCGACGATACCGAGAATTACCGTAAAGAGTACAATGATAAGTACCCCGATGAGCCTCTTGAACAGGACTACAAGAAAATTACCGATAATTCATGGATTTACTCGCTCATTCCCGTATTGCTCATGGCTGTACTTGCAGGCGTATTCATCTTCTTCATGATGAGACAGAGCGGAGGCGGCGGAAAGTATTCCTCCTTCGGCAAGGCTAACATGAAGCATCAGCCAAGCTCACGAAAGGCTACCTTTAAGGATGTAGCAGGTGCTGACGAGGAAAAGCAAGAGCTTGAAGAAATCGTAGACTTCCTTAAGAATCCCGGCAAATACAGAGAAATCGGTGCTAAGGTGCCTAAGGGCGTGCTCCTTCTCGGTCCTCCCGGTACAGGTAAAACTCTCCTTGCAAGAGCTGTTGCAGGTGAGGCAGGCTGTCCATTCTTCCCGATTTCAGGTTCAGACTTTGTTGAAATGTTCGTCGGTGTCGGTGCTTCAAGAGTACGTGACCTCTTTGAACAGGCTAAAAAGCACGCTCCCGCAATTATATTCATCGATGAAATCGACGCTGTAGGACGTCACAGAGGTGCAGGTCTTGGCGGCGGACATGATGAGCGTGAGCAGACCCTTAACCAGCTTCTCGTTGAAATGGATGGCTTTACAGGCAGTGAAGGCGTT
>SVNJ01000101.1 GCA_015066955.1 Ruminococcus sp.
ATAGTATTCATGGCGGATCAGCTAACCTCCTGTTGCTTTTATTCTCGCAACTTAACTGTAACACAGGTCTATGCTGCTCCGCTACCTTTTTTTGTAAATTGTCTCACATCTATTGTAATCCTACAAAAAAAATATTTTTGTCAATTTAAAAGCTATTGAGGTTGTCTGAATTTTGTGATATAATAATACAGATATGGCTGTTACAGTGGAATATAAATTCAGTTAGGAGTGTGAACTTATGAAAAAAATAATTACCGGAGTTGTTTCGGCGGCAGCGTCGGTTGTGCTTATGGTGAATTCAGTCAGTGCAGAATATACACCGTCAGAAATTAATGCAGCGACAGAAAATGACAAGCTTATTGCACTTACCTTTGATGACGGTCCGAATACAACTACTACAAATGAAATACTTGATGTTCTTGAACAATATGGTGCAAAGGCGACTTTTTTCCTGATTGGTGATAATATCAATGAGGAAAGTGCTGTTTCGGTGAAAAGAGCCTATGACATGGGTTGTGAAATAGGCAATCACTCAAAAACGCATGCTCATATGGCAAATATGACCCCATCGGAAATAGCAGATGAAATTGCTTATGTTGATGAACGGGTTTATGAAATCACAGGGGAGTATACAAAATTTTTCAGACCGCCGTTCATTGCAACAAGTCAGACAATGTACGATAATATTGAGCAGGCGTTTATCTGCGGTCTCGATACAAGGGATTTTATGGCTGATGTAACCGCACAGCAGCGTGCGGAAACGGTTATATCTTCTGCAAGGGACGGAATCATAGTGCTGATGCATGATGCTGCGGGAAATGAACAGACTGTTGAGGCAGTAAAGACAATTATCCCCGAGCTTCAGTCTCAGGGATATGAGTTTGTGACGCTCAGTGAGCTTTTTGAGCGTCAGGGTGAAACACCGAGAGGAGATTTGATTTACAGCTGTGTTGCAAAGTATCCTTGCAGCGATTATAGTCTTTATAAGGAAATTTTCTCGGGAGAGGCAACAGGTGACAGCAGCTGGTCGGGCTGGAGTGATACTGCGGTGCTTGATAAAACAGAGCTTGAAGCACTTGGTGATACCTATGCAATTGAGATTGAATATTCAAGTGCGGACGCTCCTGTTATTGCACTTCAGGCATGGTCAGAAGCATCATTCTGGAGTTCAGTTCAGCCGTTTTATTTCAATGGCGAAAGAGCATGCTTCCTTGCTTCGGATATACAGGCAGTGCTTGATGCAAATGATATGACGCTTTCTCAGCTTGACAGAATAACCGTTGTGCCTTACGGCGGAAATATGACAATGACAAAAGCCTCAATTCTTGTGAAGGGTGAGGAAGACGGGTCTCTTCTCGGTGATATAAATGATTTTATTCTTGGAAGAACGGACAAGGGTGAAGGTCTTGACATAAACGGTGACGGTGCTGTTGACTGCTTTGATTCGGCACTTGAACGTAAAAATGCATAAGGGAGATTATATATGAGAGAAAAACTCGGAAGCCGACTGGGATTTATACTTCTCAGTGCAGGCTGTGCAATCGGTATAGGAAACGTATGGAAATTTCCGTACATGGCAGGTCAGAACGGAGGAGGCTTATTTGTACTTATTTATCTGTTCTTCCTGATAATTATGGGTGTGCCTGTAATGGCAATGGAATTTTCAATGGGACGTGCAAGTCAGAAGAGTCCTGCAAGAATGTATCAGGAGCTTGAACCGAAGGGAAGCAAGTGGCATATTCACGGACTTGCTGCCGTTATCGGAAACTATCTGCTTATGATGTTCTATACAACAGTCTGCGGCTGGATGCTCTATTATTTCTACGCTACAGCAAAAGGAGATTTCGTTGGAAGGAACTCTGATGGTGTAGCGGACATTTTCAATAATATGCTCGGCGACGCAAAAATAATGATATTCTTTATGGGAATAGCTGTTGCCGTCGGATTTATTGTCTGCTCCTTCGGACTTCAGGGCGGACTTGAAAAAATCACTAAGGCAATGATGATAGCACTTATCCTTATTATGGTTGTGCTTGCTGTAAACAGCTTCTTTATGGACGGAGGCGAGGAAGGACTTGAATTCTATCTTCTCCCGAGTGTTGACAAAGTAAAGGAAGTGGGACTAGGAAATGTAATTGTTGCGGCAATGAATCAGGCATTTTTCACTCTCAGTCTCGGTATGGGTGCAATGGCGATTTTCGGAAGCTATATTGACAAAAAGCGTGCACTTATGGGTGAGGCTGTAAACGTTGCGCTTCTTGATACATTCGTGGCACTTTCCTCCGGACTTATAATTTTCCCTGCATGCTTTGCCTATGATGTAGAGGTTAACAGCGGTCCGAGTCTTATATTCATAACACTTCCGAATATTTTCAATAATATTCCTATGGGACGCTTCTGGGGAAGCCTGTTCTTCGTATTTATGTCCTTTGCGGCACTTTCAACCGTGCTTACCGTATTTGAGGGTATTATCTCATGTACAATGGATATGTTCGGCTGTACAAGAAAGAAGGCATGTCTTGTAAACGGCGTACTCATGTTTGTGCTTTCACTTCCCTGTGCACTTGGCTTCAATGTGCTGAGCGGAGTAACACCATTTGGTGAAGGTTCAACTATTATGGATCTGGAGGACTTTATTGTAAGCAATCTGCTTCTTCCGATCGGTTCACTTGTTTTCATTCTTTTCTGCGTATCGAAAAAGGGCTGGGGCTGGGATAACTTCACAGCTGAAGCTAACGAGGGCAAGGGTATAAAGATTCAGAAATTCATGCGTGGATATATGACCTATGTGCTGCCTGTAATAGTTGCGGTTGTATTTGTTATCGGACTTTATAATTTTATTGCAGATAAAATTTAATAGCTATTAAGGACTTCCTAAAACGGAAGTCCTTTTATGTATATTTTCGTATTGAATGCAGAAAATATACTGAGGTGAAAATAATGAGTAATAAAAGCGGAGTGAATATCACAACAAGAGACAAGCTTCTGAGGGCATGGCAGAATTCAATGGAAATGGTAAGAGACTTTGAGACGTATTCAAAGGAAATTGCTGACGATAAACAGGTAAGAGATATTTTCCGTGAGTATGCGGAAGAGGAAGGGCTTCATGCGGCAAAATTCCGTGAAATGCTGCTTGAAAGACAGGACGGATAAAAAGCGGGGACGCCATTTGTGAGGCGTCCCCTTAGCTTTGTTCGGAATGTTTTCAGCCTTTGTGAACTCCCGTTAGAGAAAAGAGTACCCATTCGGCTATATTTGTTGCATGATCGCCGATTCTTTCGAAATACTTTGCAATCATAAGAAGGTCAACGGCATACTCGCCGTCTGCGATGTTATCCGAAATCATTTTCATAAGTGATTTCTTGATTTTGTCAAAGTAATTATCCACCACGTCGTCAAGAACGAGAACCTCAGATGCAAGAGCTTCGTCCTGCTTTACATAAGCCTCAACACTTTCGCTAACCATACGTATTACGGCAAGAGCCATTTTCTTTATGTCCTCGCTTTCACCGTTTGAACGTCCTTCGAGGAAGGGGATTATTTCTGCAATATCCGCAGCCTGGTCGCCGATTCTTTCCATATCCGTTATCATTTTCAGTGCGGCGGAAATCTGACGCAAATCTCTTGCAACGGGCTGCTGCTGCAAAAGAAGCTTAAGACAGAAGGTCTCAATATCACGCTCCATCTGATCAATTTCATCATCTATGGCGGAAACCTTTTCTGCCTGCTTTAGATCGCAGTCAATAAGTGCCTTTGCGGTAAGTGCAATAACGTTTTCGCAGAGTGCACCCATTTCCGTAAGCATACTGTTCAGCTGCTCAAGCTGACGGTCGAATCTGTTTCTCATTATCCGAACCTCCCTGTAATATAGTCCTCTGTACGTTTATCCGACGGCATTGAGAAGATTTTTTCGGTTTTACCGAATTCCACAAGCTCACCCATGAGGAAGAATGCCGTATTGTCCGAAATACGCACAGCCTGCTGCATATTATGTGTTACGATTACAATTGTATACTTGCTTTTCAGTTCAGCGGCAAGGTCCTCTATTTTAGAGGTTGAAATGGGGTCAAGTGCACTTGTAGGCTCGTCCATGAGGAGAATATGCGGTTCAACCGCAAGTGCCCTTGCAATACACAGACGCTGCTGCTGTCCGCCTGATAGTCCGAGAGCTGATTTTTTCAATCTGTCCTTTACCTCGTCCCATATAGCGGCATTTTTAAGTGAACGCTCAACGATTTCATCAAGCTTTGATTTAGCTGTTATACCATGAGTTCTCGGGCCATAAGCGATATTATCGTAAATACTCATCGGAAATGGATTAGGCTTCTGGAATACCATTCCTATTTCTCTTCGCAGTTTATTAACGTCCACTGACGCATCAAAAATCTCCTTGCCGTTATACCTTATATCACCCTCAACTCTTACACCGGGAATAAGGTCGTTCATGCGGTTGAGCGTTTTGAGAAATGTGGATTTTCCGCATCCCGATGGACCTATCAGAGCGGTAATTCTGTTTTTTGGAATATCAATATTTATATTTTTCAGTGCCTGAGACGCACCATACCACAGACACATATCCTTTACTGTAATAATACTGCTCATATCTGTCTCCTTTTTTTGAAGTAGCTTCCCACAAGACCTGCGGAAAGATTAATGATAAGAGTGAATATCATGAGAATTGCGGCAATTGCAAATGCAACTGTGAATTCACCCTGTTCTTTTGCGTAAACATAGAGTGCAACGGTAAGTGTAGCACCGGGACTGCTCAGTCCTTCAATGATACCGTTAAGAGCGTGTGCAAAGCCTGCTGTGAAGAGGAGTGCCGCAGACTCACCCATAATTCTTCCTACTGAAAGAATACAGCCTGTAATGATACCGTCAACACAGTTCGGAAGTACAACCGTGCGGATTACTCTCCATTTTCCCGCACCGAGACCGAATGCACCCTCACGATAGCTTTGCGGTACAGTTTTAAGGCTTTCCTGCGTTGTACGCATGATAGTAGGAAGATTCATAATAACGAGCGTCAGTGCACCTGCTATAAGTGAGGTCTGCATGCCGAGAAACTGGCAGAAAAAGAGCATTCCCACAAGACCGTATATAATAGAGGGGATTCCCGAAAGAGTTTCCGATGCAAATTCTATTATACTCACAAGTCTTTTGTTTTTTGCGTATTCCGTAAGATATACAGCCGCACCAACACCGATAGGAAGTACGATAAGCAGTGTTGCAATGATAATATACAGCGTATTGAGTATATCGGGGAGTATGCCTGTTGTATCTTTGAGATAGCTGGGTTTTGTGGAAAGAAGCTCCCATGTAATATTCGGTATACCCTTTGTGAGGATGTAAGCTATAAGCGATACAGAAAGTGCACACGTAAGCAGTACGGACATTCCCATAAGTATTTTCATTGTAAGGATATACGTCCTTCGCTTTAAAGGAAGATTAGTAGTATTCATGTTATTTCTCCTTGCTTCGCTTCACGAAGAAGTTGAGAGCGGCGTTTATGAGCATTATGAAAAGGAACAGTACAAGTGCAATTGAGAAAAGTGCCTGCCGCTGAAGTCCTGATGAGTAGGACATTTCGCTTGCGACTGCTGTTGTAAGAAAACGGACACTTCCGAAAAGTGAGGGCATATTTGCAACATTTCCCGAAACCATCATTACAGCCATAGCCTCTCCGATTGCTCTTCCCACACCGAGTACCACAGCGGCGGTGATACCGCTTTTTGCAGCAGGTACAGACACCTTGAAATATGTCTCGATGGGAGTCGCACCAAGTGCAAGGGAGGCTTCCTCGTATTCCTTAGGTACTGCGTCAAGGGCGGTCAGTGAAACCTTGATTATTGAGGGCAGTACCATAACCGCAAGAACAATAATTGCCGCAAGAAGGCTTGCACCGTCGGGGACATTGAATACAGTTCTTATTGCAGGTACAAGTACAAGCATTCCGGCAAGACCGTATACAACAGAGGGAATTCCCGCAAGGAGATTCACCGCCGCTTCAACGGCTTTTCTGAGCTTCGGCGGTGCAATTTTAGCAAGAAATACAGCTGTAAAGAAGCCTGTCGGAGCACCAAGCACTACCGCACCTGCTGTACCGTATACGCTTGTGAGGATAAAGGGGAGAATACCGAATGAGGGATTTTCTCCCGTTGACTGCCATGTTTCCCCGAAGAGAAATTCCCGAAGCCCTATCTCCTTTATAGCAGGTATACCCGAGATAATCAGATATACCGAAATAAGAAGTACACCAGCAACGGTGATAAGACCGAGTATAAGGAAAATTCCGTGTATGACAGTTTCAATAGCTTTACTCTTGTTCATAATATAGTCCTCATTCAGCAGGAACCACACCTGCCTGTGATATGATTTCGCTTGCTTCTTCTGAAAGTACATAGTCGAAGAATTTCTGTGCAGCTTCCGAAAGCTCTTTGTCTGATTTTGTGATAAGCATAAACGGACGCTGTACAGCATAGCTTCCGTCTTTTATTGTTTCCTCTGTGGGAGAAACTCCGCCTACCGAAATAACCTTTACGCTGTCCTTTACAGATGCGATTGAGGCGTATCCAACAGCGGCGGGATTCTGAGAAACGGTTGTGATTACATCACCTGTTGAAGTAAGTTCCTGACGGTATTTGCATTTATCCTCAGTACCTGTAACTGATTCAAATCCGTCTCTTGTACCGCTTCCTGCCTCACGTCCGATGAGTACGATTTCGCTGTCATTTCCGCCTGCCTCACTCCAGTTATCAATTTCACCTGTGAATATTTCCGCAATTGTTTCCATATCAAGGTCTGATACGGGATTATCAGGGTTAACGATTATCGCTATTCCATCGTATGCAAGAACTGTCTCGGTTAGTCCCGACGCTTTTTCCTCATCTTTGAGATAGCGGCTTGAAAGACCGATATCGCATCTTCCCTCAGAAACAGCGGCGATACCGCTTCCCGAACCTGTAGGGTTGAATGTGAAGGTAATTTCGTCATTTTTTTCCGTAAATGCTTCGCCAAGAGTTCCGATAACCTTTTCCATAGAGGTTGAGCCGTCAGTTGATACATTTTCTCCGCTTGATTTTTCGCCGCAGCCGAATGCTGATAATGTAATTGTAAGTGCTAAAGCTGAAGCGGTAATTTTTTTGATTTTCATAAAGATACTCTCCTTAAAATCTGTAGCTTGTAACCATTTCTGATTACACTTTCAGTATAATTGTTTTTTGTAAAATCGAAAAGAATATACAGGTAAATTCAATGTAAATTTCAGGTGTCGATTTTAAAGTTTATCTGACAATTTACAGAGGTGAAGCGGAAGGAGAGGCGATTCAACGTTTATTTGATATGCTGAATGTAAAATTTATTTAAAATCTATGAAAATTATTATTGCTTCTAAAACTTCATAAAATTCTTAAAGAATTAATTGGTGGAGCAGTATCGGTTTATATTTGATGCAATAAATCAGTTTCTGCAAGAACACAGGACGAAGAAGGGTGTTGTTTTTGATTGAGTCAGAAAATGAATTGTTTAGAAACAGTTAACTTTTGAAAATTATACTTGACTATTTTTGTAGTTTATGAGATAATATAAAGGAATTTTATTCAGAAAGGAATATGAATATGTCAGGAATTACAGAAACCTTTACCTCGTGGCTTGCCGAAAGAGGTCTGCCCGACTGGCTTATCCCGTTTTTAGTGTCATTTCTTCCCCTTGTTGAACTCAGAGGCGGTATTATAGCAGCAAGACTGCTTGATATGGAGCTTTGGAGAGCAGTATGGGTGTGTATTATAGGAAATATTATCCCTATCCCGTTTATACTTCTTTTTATTGATAAAGTATTTGCATGGATAAAGAAGCATAATATTCCCGGACTGTGCAAATTTGTAACGTATCTTGAGAACAAGTCCATGAATAAAAGCTCGACTATGGAAAAGGGCGAATTTTACTTCCTGATGTTCTTTGTTGGAATACCTCTTCCCGGAACAGGTGCATGGACTGGTGCACTTATTGC
>SVNJ01000102.1 GCA_015066955.1 Ruminococcus sp.
TTGCGGAAATTTTAAACCTCTTTCCGCACAGAGTATCCTCAATATATCCCTTGCCGTGAAGCACAATTTCCTGTTCACCCATTGTAAGCGGCATGGGATTAAGGCATACATTCTGTACAACTGTTGTAATGCACGGATGAAATCTTAACAGCTCTGAGGCGAATTTCTTCCCGTGAGGAAATGCTGCTTTTGATGTAACGAGACATACAAGATATTCACCGCTCTGAAAGCCCTTTCGTATCATTACATGACGGATAAAGCCCTTTTCGGTCATCGGATTATACGGAAACAGTTTAAAAGACCGCATCAGCTTTTTTATCGTAAGAATTATTTTATCTGCGGTTATATCCTCCAGCATACAGCTTTCACAGGGGACTATCCTTCCGCTTCCCGACTGATAGATTCCCGATATAATCTGACGATTCGGATTAGTGTAGAAGCCGTGCTGAACCTTATTGCGGTAATTATATGGATTCTTCATACCAATTATTTTACCGCACTTTGCAAATTTCGACAAAAGACGCTGTACCTTTATCTGCTTCCATTTCAGCTGTTCACTGTAAGATTCCTTCAGCTGACATCCTCCGCAGCGTTTGAAAAGTCTGCAAGTATTTTCACTCATAATATATATATAACGCCAATGTGTGACGTGCTCCTTTCAAAATGTAGTTCTGTTTCATAAAATTATACTATATCGCCGCAGAAATGTCAATTACCGTAAAAATAAAACACAGCCGACCTTTTTTTACGGTCAGCCGTGTTCTCTGGGAGGGCTATTTATACTATTCCCATTTGAAAAACATGATAAATAATCATGGATTTCATAGCCGCCGAATGCGACTTATGGGAATATCAGATAGATTTTGTGCTGTAAAACATCACAAAATTGCGGTGCTTCAGCACACACTCTCTATCAGACTATTTCAATAATCTGACAGAGAATTAATATTAGTTTGCTTTGAATACCGCACGCACAAAGTTGTAGAGATGTGCATGAATAGAGTTTTCACCGTGATAACCGCCGTTTACATAGTGCCAGATATGCGGAACACCGTTTGCTGTAAACTTGTCATGATAATCAACGGGTGAGTTGTAAACAACAGTGTCATTGCTTCCTGCTGTCATGAAAAGAAGATACGGAGCCTTGTCACTATCCCAGTTAAAGCTTCCTGTAACTCCGGGAGCGGCACAGATTGAACCTATATAACCGAAAAGGTCAGAACGCTGCATGCCTATGAGAAGAGCTTCTCTTCCTCCCATTGAAAAACCTGTGATAGCTGTGTTGTCCTTGCCTGTTTTAATACTGTAGGTCTTTTCAATATGCGGCATAAGATCTTTTGTAAGGTCGTTGATGAAATTATCGTATGCAGCATTGTTTGCGTCATCCATAGCTGAACAAGATGCCTGTGTTGCACTTGAATAAATATCAGGGAATACAACAATCATATCCTCTGCTTCACCTGCAGCAATGGCATTACCGATAATCTGACGTGTATACATTGTACTGTTTCCCTTAATAATCATTCTGTCCTGATTTTCCCAGTAACCATGCATTACGTAGAGTACGGGGTATTTTTTGCTTGTTGAATAGCCTGCGGGAAGAAGAATATTGTACTTCTTCTCTCTGTTGCAGGTTGTTGACCAGTAGCTTGAAGCCTGTACGGTACCATACTGAACTCCCGATACTTCGTCATGCGAAGAATTCGGCTCAAACTCAACGACATCTGATTTAATTTTTGCTGTATAATCTGCCATTGAAATTGTACCTGTGGAGCCAGTTACTTCCCTTCATGTAAATCCATTAATTCTTCCCATAACATAATCCTGTATCTGAACAAGGTCGCTGCCGTCAGCAGTGCCGTCCTCATTTACATCTGCCGCAAGTGCAGCTATATTGGTTGCAAATGAACCTGTAACGCCCTTACGTGCAGCAGCAACGTCGAGCGAGGTTATTACACCGTCATTGTTTACATCACCGAGAAGGAAAGTCACCTCTGCAGGTCCGTCAATAACCGTGCCTGCAACAGCACCTATTGCCTCGTCTATATAGAAATTGTTTGTTGTGTCCGCTGTTTCAACGTATATTACCAGATTGCTTGCACCTTCAGGTATTTTGTATTTGGGATTTGCAAGCTGTACATACGAGCCCTTTACTGCTGTTGCCGTTGCTATTGATGAGAATTTCGTCTCGCCCGCAGAATCGGTATATTGTAAAGTCAACTTGAAATTCTCTGTATTGTTTGTGCCGTCAAGATATGTCGCACACACACTGAAGCTGTATTCGTTTCCTGCCTTGAATGCCTGTGAATTGAGGGATTTTTCCAATCCGTGCCAGGAGCTCTCTCTGCCCTGTGCAAGTAAAGCCTCTGTTCCCTTATAAGGAGTTCTTCCGCTGATTGTAGGCTCAGTCGCACCGTGTCCTGACCAGCTGTCTGTACCATTTTCAAAGGTGTCATGGAAGTAATAGCCGTTCTCATCAGGCTCAAGAGGTGTTTCTCCGGGAGTATCAGGCATATCAGGTGTATCGAATGAACCGTCTGACATTGTAACTACGAATGTTGAAACACTCTCCGCAGGAAGCTGTGCCCAGAAGCTTGTTCCGTCATTCTCAAGGTTATTTGTTACAGCAAGATTTTCTGAAGCGCTGGATCTGTAGCGGTCTATATCAGTGATTGTTCCGCCTGAGAATGAGAAATTCTGACTGTAGCCTGTTGTACTCTTGTTTATTGCTACAATTGTTACCTGATTATCATTTCCCTTGTATGCAGATACATATACACCGTTAGCAGGCTGTTCTGTAGCACCGATTCTGATGTCTCCGGGACGTACATATTTTGAATACTGTGCCATCATATAACCACGCTTACTGATTGTGCCGTTCTCATTCATGGGACCGTAGCTTCTTCTGATATACCACCATACATAGGCACTCATGTTACCTACTACAAGTCCGTTATGAATGTTCTCAGCAACCTGTAAAGCCTCAGGCCAGCGCTCGTTTGAGTTTGCATCACTGTTAGGAACGTAAACCTCTGTCATCCAGATTTCCTTACCGCAGTTTTCAAGTGCGGGGAAATTCATCCAGTCTCTTGTTGTTCCATAGAAATGAGTACCGAACAAATCACAGTTTTCCCACGCCTTCTGATTGTTCAGAATCTTAGTGTAAAACTTCTTTCCGCCGTCAGCAACCCATGAAGCATTTTCAGGGGCATACTGGAAGGATTCAGGCGACATTACTCTTGTACTTGTAATTTTATCACCGTAATTTGCAAGAAAATCTGTTGTTTCATCTGTTGACCAGTACGTCCATTCATGAGCATAGTCAGGCTCGTTCTGAACAGAAATTGCATAAAGATCAACGCCATTGTTCTTCATGTATGTACCGAAATCGTTAAGATGCTGTGCGTAAGCACCGTAATTTGATTTAGGTAAGTGCAGCTTACCGTTGTTTCCGCCTGATTCCGCAAGATTTGAAGGTGGCTCCCAAGGGGAAGCAAAAACAGTAACACCCATATCTGAAGCAGCCTTAGCTGTAGGAACTGCTAAATTCCACTGATTCTTATTAGGGTTTACAAATACTCGAAGCACTGTAAAACCAAGTTCATTCGGACCGTTTCCGAAAGCAGTCTGACGCTGTTCCGGAGTAAGGTCCTGTCCTGTCCATTCAGGGTGGTTGATACCACCAAAGCCTCTTATGAACTGATACTCGGTTGACAGATCGATTACACAGGTATCAGCCGCAGCTACCTCATCCGCAGGGAACGAAAGTGCTGTTGAAAAAAGCATCATGGAAGCAGTAACAGCAGCCATTGCTGATTTCAGCGTCTTTAATGATAAAGTTCTCATTACTATCACTTCTCCTTTTGGTTTAATTAAAACAAAAAACATCGCACATTTTGAATATGTACACTTTTTTACTCAATTATACACCCGATGGGTATAATTTTCAACCCACAATTTGAAGAAATGGTGGAGAAAATGAAGAATCACTTTTTTTGTCACGAATCAGCAGTCTTGAAAGAATGCCGATTTAAGCTACAGCACCGCCTTCTATCACAGTTTCGGTACTGCTGTCAGATTCTCCGTAAGCTTCACTGCTGTTTTCATAAGAATCCTTGATTTTCAAAGCCTCGTGTATGTCCATTGCTCCGCTCACCACAAGCCATACACCAATAATAAAGAATATTTCTCCCATTTTATATCTCTCCTTTTCTTTGTTATGACTATATTATACCAGTTCAGATATTCAGAAGTTTTACATCTGTAAATGTGGAAAGAAATTTTTGTTCTTTTGACTGACAAGCACTTTTTTCGCATATCTGCGTCAATTCTTGACAAATATGAAGAAATCGGGTAAAATTGAGTTGACAATATTTATCTTTACAGGAGGAATATATGGAACATAAAAGACCACGCAGCAGAGAGAAAAATGTTACCTCAGGCGGAAAGGGTGTTCACAGAAGAGGCAGCGGTCTCGGAAGCGGTCCCGTAGGCTCAAAATCTCCGTCTTCGGGAGGAAGCGGCAGAAGCACTGCAAAACGTGCGGCAATAGGCGGCGGCATCGGTCTGCCGACTATAGTGGTGATAGGACTTGTTATTTTCAATATGTTAAAGAGCGGAGGAGCTTCAAACGACAGCCTGCAGAGCGTTCTCCCGAACAATTCGTCCTCTGGCAATTACGCTGCTATGGATGCGTCTCCCGTCGATACAAGCGTCGCTGCAGGCTCCCGTGCCAAGTACACTCAGATTAAGGGCGGCAAAAACGATACTGTCACAATTATGGTGTATATATGCGGTACTGACCTTGAATCGAAAAACGGTATGGCTTCATCGGATATACAGGAAATGGCTTCTGCTTCCTTCGGCGATAACGTAAATCTTATCCTCTACACAGGTGGCTGTAAGGAGTGGAAAATCAACGGAATCAGCAATAAGGTACACCAGATTTATCAGATAAAGAACGGTGAGCTTATCCGTCTTGAGGACGATTACGGAAGCGGTTCAATGACCGACCCCAAGACTCTCACCTCATTTATCCGCTACTGCAATAAGAATTTCCCTGCAAACCGCAATCAGCTTATCTTCTGGGATCACGGCGGCGGCTCTGTCAGCGGCTTCGGATATGATGAAAAGAAGGCGGGAAGCGGCTCTATGGATCTTGCCGAAATCGACAGTGCTCTGACAAATGCAGGTGTACGCTTTGATTTCGTCGGCTTCGATGCTTGCCTTATGGCTACTGCCGAAACAGCACTTATGCTCAATGAGCATGCAGATTATATGATAGCTTCAGAGGAAACAGAACCCGGTATCGGCTGGTATTATACCGACTGGCTGACTGAACTTGGCAGAAACACCTCCCTTCCGACAGTTGAAATCGGCAAAAATATTATCGACGATTTCGTTGATACCTGTGCTAAGAAATGTCGCGGACAGAAAACCACACTCTCTATAATTGACCTTGCAGAGTTTTCAAATACCGTTCCCTCAAAGCTCAGCTCCTTTGCTCAGTCTGTAAGCACTAAGCTTTCCAACGAGGAGTACAAGCAGGTTTCCGATGCAAGATATACCACCCGTGAATTTGCTTCAAGCTCAAAAATCGACCAGGTTGACCTTGCTCACCTTGCTCTGAATATGGATAACAGCGAGGGTAAGGCTCTCAGCGACGCTATTCAGAATGCGGTAAAATACAACCGCACCTCATCAAATATGAGCAATGCCTATGGTGTTTCGATATACTTCCCCTACCGTAAGACTTCCAATGTTGATACCGCCTGCAATACCTACAGTCAGATTGGCATGGACTCCGAATACAGCAAATGTATCAAGCAGTTTGCAAGCCTTGAAACTACGGGACAGGTTGCTTCGGGAGGCACATCATCTCCACTGCCCTCACTTATGGGAATGCTCGGCGGCTCAGGTTCTTCGGGAAGCTCCGATGTGATAGGACAGCTTCTCAGCAGCTTCCTCAGCGGAAGCTCAGACCGTACAATTGAGGGGCTTGACGATTCCAATACGGAATACATGAATGAAACCGCACTGTCTGCCGAAGATTCTGCCGAATATGTTTCAATGAACTATTTCGACACATCAAACCTTGTATGGGAAAAGAACAGCAGCGGGCAGTATATCATGTCCCTGCCCGAAAAGCAGTGGGAGCTTGTCCATAATCTCGACAAGAATCTTTTCTATGATGACGGTGAGGGCTATGTGGATATGGGTCTTGACAATGTGTTTGAATTTGATGACGAAGGAAACCTCATTGCAGATACCGATAATACATGGGTTGCTATAAACGGACAGCCTGTTGCATATTATCACACCGATACAACCGAATTTGATAACGATACATATTCAATTTCGGGATATGTCCCCGCTATGCTTAATGATGAGCGTGTAAACCTTATACTTACCTTTGACAGTGAAAATCCGAACGGTTACATTGCAGGTGCAACCACCGATTATGTGAATAACGAAACAGATACAGTCGCTAAAAGCATGATTGAGCTTGAAACGGGAGATACTCTCGATTTCATCTGCGATTACTACACCTACGACGGAAGCTACAGTGACAGCTATTTTCTCGGTGAACAGATGACCGTTACCGATAATATGGAAATCAGCAACGTCAGCGTCGGTGACGGTGAGCTTAAAATCTCCTACTGCTTTACCGATATTTATAATCAGGAATACTGGTCAGAAACTATTATTCCCTAAGCCTTAATGATAAAAACGGCAGTGCGATTGCACTGCCGTTTTTGCTTTATCTTTAATTCCAGTAATCAACCTTGTCGGGAAGTCCGATATCCTTTGCTCGGAAGCTCGGCTCCTTGCCCTCCTTGCACTGTTTTTCGTAGTCCTTAAGGGCACGGAGTGCATACTTGCTGAGAATGAATATTACGGGAATATTTATAATAGTCATTCCGCCCATTGTAACGTCCGCAACATTCCAGAGAAAATCCGCACTTAATCCTGCACCTGCAAAAATAACAATTGAAGCTATTACGTGATATACACGCATAAAGGTCTTTCCGGGTACTTTTCCGAGTATAAAGATAAGACACTTATCAACATAAAAAAGATTTCCGAGAAGAGTTGTGAACGCAAAAAGTATCATTGCAACGGTTATGAATACAGGTCCGAATGCACCAAGTGTTTCTTTTAATGCCGCCTGAACATAAGGTGCTCCCGAAAGCTCTGCCGAAGGCTCAACTCCCGAACACATACACATAAAGGCTGTAGCACTGCATATAAGTATCGTATCAATAAATACGGAAAGAACCTGAACAAGTCCCTGCTTTGCGGGATGAGAAATTTCCGCAGAAGCTGAGGCATTCGGTGCTGAACCTACACCTGCCTCGTTGCTGAAAAGTCCTCTCTTTATACCGTACATTACGCACGAACCGCTGAAGCCTCCGAAGATTGCTTCAAAATCAAATGCACCCTTGAAAATTTCAGCAAATACTGAAGGAAGAGATGTGATATTCATTACAATGATAAGAAGTGAAACGAGTACATACGCAATACCCATAACAGGAACAAAGAATGTAGTTGTTTTTATAATACGTGAGCCTCCGCCCATAAGACAGTAGCACACAAGTACAGCAAGTATAATTCCGATAATCCAAGGTGTTGCGGAATCGTTATAGAAGCTGTATGCAGAAAAGGTAGACTGAAGATTATACGACGCAAGCATATTGAAGCCGAAACCATAAGTAAGAATCAGCAAAACAGAAAATACTATCGCAAGGGGACGGTTT
>SVNJ01000103.1 GCA_015066955.1 Ruminococcus sp.
GTGCTTGCGGCATTCGTGGGCTACTGCCTTTACAGGTGGAGATGCGGAGTTGATATGACCGATTCGGCAAACCATGATTCGCTTTTTCTTTTTCTGAGCTGTATAATTTTCTCACTTCTCTTCGGACTTATCGGCTTTATCGATGATTTTCTGAAGGTTGCGAGAAAACACAATGACGGACTTTCCGCAATTCAGAAAATGGCAATGCAGTTTGTGTTTGCAGGTGCTTTCCTATTTGCGATGTATATGTTTGGTGACACATCAACTGTTATTGACTTGGGATTCTTCTCGTTTGATGCAGGAATATTCTACTATGTAATCATGCTTGTGCTTATCATATACCTCACAAATGCAGTAAACCTTACAGACGGTGTTGACGGTCTTTGCGGCTCGGTAACCTTTGTTGCAATGCTTGTATTTACTGTTGCCGCATCTATACTTGATTTCAAGGAAATTTCAATTTTCACAATGGCTCTTGCAGGCGGCTGTCTCGGCTTCCTTCTCTGGAATCTCAACCCTGCAAAGTGCTTTATGGGCGACACAGGCTCAATGTTTCTCGGTGCGGCTGTAACAGGCGTTGGACTTATTCTTCACAAGCACCTTCTGCTTGTACTTGCGGCACTCGTTTATATCCTTGAAGCACTTTCTGTTGTGATTCAGGTGCTGTATTTCAAATACACCAAAAGAAAAAGTCCGACTCATGAGGGCAAGCGTCTTTTCAAGATGACACCTATTCATCATCATTTTGAAATGAGTAATTTCAGTGAATACAAAATCGTTATAACCTTTTCACTTACAGGAGCGGTATGCGGAGTACTTGGAATCCTTACTCTTTTCCTGTAAGCTGTATGTGATAAAACCATAGGAGGAAAAAATGGCTAAGCGAACAAAATCAAAAAAAGGTCCGGGTCTGGCAGGAGTATTTCTCGGTGACAGAAGAAACGGTGACATAAGCCTTTCATTTTTCGCCTATGTTATGATACTTCTGGTAGTCGGAATTGTAATGATGTCCTCAGCAAGCTATGCGTGGGCATACAGCGAGCATGGCGGCGACGGTCTTTACTATGCGAAGAATCAGGCGATAAATGCTTGTATCGGCTTTATTGCAATGATATTCTTCATGAAAATGGACTACCACAACTTCAAGAAAATCAGAATCCCTCTGATCAAAAAATTCAATATTGCAGGATTGCTCTATTTTATCGGCGGCTTACTGCTTGTACTCGTTCTTGCAATCGGTAACGACGAGGGCGGTGACATGGGAGCAAAAAGATGGCTTGATATTGCGGGAATAGGCTTTCAGCCGTCGGAGGTTGCAAAGTTTACGCTTATTATCTATTTCGCCTACAGTATGGAAAGAGACGGCGACAAGATGAATACCTTCAAAACGGGTATCGTGAAGTATGTAGGCTTGCTTGGC
Organism: Ruminococcus sp.; assembly: GCA_015066955.1. Taxonomy (GTDB): domain Bacteria; phylum Bacillota; class Clostridia; order Oscillospirales; family Ruminococcaceae; genus Ruminococcus. Next base: position 1,421 of record SVNJ01000103.1, read on the forward strand.
GTATATGCGGCACTTCTGTATATGGAGCCTCATCTTTCGGGTCTTATCCTTACGGGTACAATCGCAATTGCCCTTATCCTCTGCGGAGGCGCAAACAGAAAGCAGTTTATGACACTTGCGGTGCTTGCGGTTGTGGCAGCGGTTTTCGTTATCAAGTGGCAGGCAGGCGTTGAGGGAAGCTACGTTGCAACACGTATAAAATCGTGGCAGGACCCCTTTGCGGATGTACTAAACGATACATGGCAGACTGCAAATTCGCTTATTGCTATCGGTTCGGGAGGAGTTTTCGGACTTGGTCTCGGAAATTCAAGACAGAAGTACCTTTACCTTCCCGAAACAAAGAACGACTTCGTTTTCCCGATTGTATGCGAGGAGCTTGGCTTTGTCGGAGCACTTGCAATAATACTTGTATTCCTTCTTCTTGTTATTGAGGGCTTTTCAATTGCTTCACGCTGCAAGGATAAGTTCGGTACGCTCATTGCAGTTGGTATAACAACGCAGATCGGCATTCAGACGGTACTGAATCTTGCCGTAGTAAGCAATCTCGTGCCGAATACAGGTATCAGCCTTCCCTTTTTCAGCTACGGTGGTACGGCACTTATAATGCAGCTTGCGGAAATGGGAATCATGCTGAATATTTCACAGCAGAGATATTATCCCGATACTGAGCCTGTACCCGTACAAGGCGGAAGAGAGGGAGACGAGTACAAATCAGCACCGATAAATGCCTAAAGGAGTAGATATATGAAGGTACTTTTCGCATGCGGAGGCACGGGCGGACACATCAATCCCGCACTTGCCATCGCTGAAATAATCAAATCAAAATATCCCGATGCGGAGTTTCTGTTTGCAGGTACTCCGAACGGTATGGAGGCAAAGCTTGTTCCTCAGGCAGGCTACAGGCTTGAAACCATAAAGGTTGCAGGTTTTCAGAGACAGCTTTCCCTTGAGAATATCGGCAGGAACATTAAGGCGGTCGCTTATCTTGCCACATCGGGAAAGCGTGCAAAGGAGATAATCACAGGCTTCAAGCCTGATATTGCAATAGGTACGGGCGGTTATGCGGCAGGTCCCGTAATCCGAAAGGCAGCAAGAATGGGCATACCTACTGCCATTCATGAGCAGAATGCATATCCCGGCGTTACAAACAAGCTTCTTGCAAAAGAGGTTGACTACGTAATGCTCACCGTCAAGGAAGCCCTTGACTATATGGATAAGGATAAGTTCGAGCACAGCATTACGGGTCTCCCCGTAAGAGGCGGAATAAGAAAGATGAGCAAAAGCGAGGCACGCAGAAAGCTTGGCTTCGATGACAGCTTTACAATACTTTCCTTCGGCGGAAGTCTCGGTGCAGGCTGTATCAACGATACAATGACCGAAACCATAAAGTGGCACACCAAAAAAGGATTGAAAATCAACCACATTCACGGCTACGGCGGAAACGGCAGGGACACCTTCCCGAAGGCAATGGCTGATGCGGGAATTCCAATGAAAAGCGACCGTCTCAGAATTACCGAGTATATCAACGATATGGATGTCTGTCTTGCGGCGGCGGATTTAGTCGTATGCCGTTCGGGTGCGTCCACACTTGCAGAGCTTCAGGCGGCAGGCAAGGCTTCAATTCTCATACCTTCGCCGATAGTTGCGGGAAACCACCAGTACCACAATGCAATGGTACTCGGCAAGGCAGGTGCGGCTGTGGTAATCGAGCAAAAGAATGCGACAAATGAAAAAATCATAAGCACCATTGAGGAGCTTTACAATGACAGGGATAAAGCTGAGGTGATGTCACACAATGCCTCAAAGCTTCACCTTGACGATACAAACGGACGTATACTTGCGGTAATCGACAAGCTTTACGCAAAGACAAAGTAACACAAAACCGCTTCACGGCATAATATAGGGCATCGGTAAATAATGCTGTGAGGTGGTATAATGCAGAAATTAATAGTAAACGGAGGAAAGCGTCTCAGAGGAGAGCTTTCACTTCAGGGCAGCAAAAACAGTGCACTTCCCGTAATGGCGGCAACGCTTCTTTGCGGCGAGGAATGTGTGCTGACAAACTGTCCGAAGCTCAGCGACATATATGCGGCGTCAAGAATACTTAACTGCGTAGGATGCAGATGCAGCTTCAGCGGTAATACAGCGGTAATCTCGTCGGAAAGTATAACGGAAAGCTCAATCCCCGAAGAGCTTATGCTTGAAATGCGTTCCTCGATAATATTTCTCGGTGCAATGCTGGGAAGAGCGGGGGAGTGTACCGTAAGCTGTCCGGGAGGCTGTGAGCTTGGCCCGAGACCAATTGACATGCACCTTGCCGCACTGAGAAAAATGGGTGTGAATATCCGTGAAAGCGGCGGAAAAATTGTATGCCGTACCGCAGGACGGATTCACGGTGCGAAAATTTCCCTGCCCTTTCCCTCAGTCGGTGCAACGGAGAATATAATTCTTTGTGCCGTAAAAGCAGAGGGTGAGACGATAATCAACAATGCCGCAAGAGAGCCTGAAATATGCGACCTCTGCGGATTCCTGCGTGCATGCGGTGCTGAAATCAGCGGCGACGGCGAAAGCAGGATTGTGATAAACGGCAAAGCGAAACTGCACGGCTGTGAGTATTCAATAATGCCTGACAGAATAGCAGGTGCAACGTATCTTTCCATGACGGCGGCAACAAGGGGAGAGATAGTCCTCAAAAATGCCTGCGTGGGAGCAATGGAGCCGTTTTTATCGGTGCTTGAACAGACGGGGTGCAGTATCTTCACAACGGAGGATACAATTTACCTTCGGAGCGGTTCAAGGCTTAAAGCAATAAACGACAGAATCAGAACAATGCCTCATCCGGGCTTTCCTACCGATGCACAGGCTGTTCTTATGGCGGCACTTGTTACAGCAGAGGGAACAAGCGTGTTTGAGGAAAATATATTTGACTGCCGCTACAGACATACCGATGCACTCGTGAAAATGGGTGCGGATATACAGGTTCTCGGGAAAATTGCCGTAATCAAGGGTGTTGAAAAGCTTTGCGGTGCAAACGTAGAGGCAACAGACCTCAGAGGCGGTGCGGCTATGGCGGCTGCGGCACTTGCGGCAGAGGGGAGAACCGAAATCAGCAAAATATGTCATATCGACAGAGGCTATGAAAAAATAGAGGAAGCGGTCCGCTGTCTTGGCGGAGACATGGAGAGAGTTTGAAATAAGAATTAACGGGAGAGTTTATGAAAGACGTTGAAAAGACAAATGTTGAAAGAGAAAACAGCAGCAAGAGGCTGAGGCGGCGTAAGCGTAAAATGAACCTTTACAGTTTTATTGTAATACTTCTTGTTATGACGGTTGCCGTAACGGTCAGCTATACCTTTCTGTTCAATATAAACGAGATAAGAGTAGCAGGCGAGTCCGACGAATATACGGCAGAGGAAATTGTCACTGCATCGGGAATCATGAAGGGTGATAATCTTCTGAGACTGAACACGAAAAAAAGTGAGCAGAGAATCCTTGATAACCTTTTGTACGTGGAAACGGCTGTTGTTGACAGGGATTTTCCTTCATCGCTGAATATTACCGTAAGCAAGTGTGTGCCTGCATTCAATGTTTCTTACGAAATGGGTACACTTCTTGTAAGCAAAAAGGGAAAGATACTTGCTGATAACGGCTTTATAACTCCGGGACTTCCGATTTTTTACGGCTATGACCCTGCGGATACAACTCCCGGAAAAGCGCTTGTGTCAAAGGATGAACAGAAGTCACAGGCATTCGATGAATTTATCGGTATCATGAATGATGCTGAGGAAGCGTTTATATCAAGTATCGATATGAGTGACAAGTACGAGATTATCGTAAACTATGCAAACGGTATCATTTTCAAGATGGGAAACTGGACTGATATCGGCTATAAGCTTGATATGGCTGACAATGTAATGAAAACCGAAGGCATAGAGGGTAAAAAGGGCTATATTACGATGATAGGCTCAAATCAGTGCAGCTTCAGAACAAGCGATTCACCCGTATATATTCCGGGCACTACAATGGAAAATACTACAATGGACCCTGCACTTACTCAGCCTGCAACAGATACAAACGGCATTCCTCTTGCAACAGCACCTCAGATTGGCACACTTCCCGTAAATCCGGTTGAGACAACGGAACCGCCGAGTGCAGGAACTGCCCAGAATGAGGTCAACGACGAGGAAGAGGAAATGTTCCGTGAGCATGATGAAATGATTCAGCAGCAACAGCAGGTTACCGAAGGTGCGGCAGAATAGATGTTCTTAAAAGAATTTGTACAAAATGTCTTATTAAGGACCGCTGATATTGTGGAATGTGCAGAAATTTAAAAAAATCCTTTTGAGACTTGAAAAAAAGTAATTCGTATGGTAAAATAATAAGTGTATTTATAGCGAGTAATCAATATTTATATAAATAAACAGGAAAAACAAATAGGAGGAGTAACAAATGTCAGATTTCAACTACGAAGAAGCGCTTGAACCCGACGTAAACATAAAGGTCATCGGTGTAGGCGGCGGCGGTGGCAATGCCGTAAACTGTATGGTAGAGTCAGGTGTAAATAATATAGAGTACATTGCTGTCAATACTGACGCAAAGGCTCTCAACAAGTCAAAGGCTACTACAAGAATCCCGATCGGCGCAAAGCTCACAAAGGGCAGAGGCGCAGGTAATAAGCCCGAAATCGGTCAGCGCAGTGCTGAGGAAAACCGTGATGAGATTGAAACACATCTCAAGGGTGCAGATATGATTTTCATTACTGCCGGTATGGGCGGCGGTACAGGTACAGGTGCAGCTCCTGTAGTTGCTAAGATTGCTAAGGAAATGGGTATCCTCACTGTAGCTGTAGTAACAAAGCCCTTCCTTTTCGAAAGAGAGCAGAAAATGGCTCAGGCTGAAAAGGGTATCGCAGAGCTTAAGAAATATGTTGACTCCCTTATCGTAATTCCTAATGAAAAGCTCCTTGTAGGTCTTGACAAGCCTCTCACAATGCTTCAGTCATTCGCTCTCTCGGATGACGTTCTCAAGACAGGTGTAAAGAGCATTTCCGACCTCATTGTTGAGGAAGGCTACATAAACCTCGATTTTGCCGATGTATCAACAATCATGAAGGGTGCAGGCTACGCTCACATGGCTATCGGTCACGGCTCAGGCAAGGATAAGGCAAAGGAAGCTGCAAATGCGGTTATTTCCAGCCCGCTTCTCGAGACTTCAATTTCGGGTGCAAAGAGACTCCTTATCAATATCGCTATGTCAGAGGATATTCTTTCTTCCGATGTTGATGCAGCTACAAAGATGATTACAGATACAGCTGCTGAGGGTGTTGAGTTCATCTTCGGTACAGCGTTCAAGGAAGATATGCAGGATGAAATGACAATTACTGTTATTGCTGCAGGCTTCGATGATGACGCTCCTGCTGTTGAACCTGCTGCAGTTTCACCTGAGGAAGAGGTTATCTCAATCGACAATCCTCTTATTGACGGTCTCGGACTTGGTACCACAAAGACTTCATCAAATCATGATGATGATCTTGAAGCTATCTTCAAGATGCTCGGAAACTAAAATATGTAATGTGAAGCGGTTCCGTTTGGAGCCGCTTTTTGTTATATATAAATTTATGTTAAGGTTTTATATTTTACAATAAAAACAGGTTATAACAAATAAAAATCAATTTATTGTGGTAATATGCACTAAAATCTGCTTCAAAATTCTACATTCAAATGGTTGAAATATATCAAGAAATATGTTATAATTTATGAAAGGCTTAAATTTTTTCCTTGAATTAACTTTTGCCGCAGCAACTGCGGGGAATGGAGTGTAACAAATGCAAGAACCAACAGTGTTAAGAGAAACGAAAATCGGTCAGAAGGGCTTCATAAAAGAAGACGTAATGCAGTACCTCGATGAGCTCAACTCCAAGATTATCAGTCTTGAAACAGATCTTCAGAAGGCTTCAGAGACCGGACCTGCTGACCCGCAGGAAATCATTAAATACAGAAACCAGGTTGACAACCTTCAGGAAAAGCTCAATGCTTCCAACAATGCCCTCAGAGCTGCGAAGGCTGAGCTTGACGCTGCAAAGAAGCAGCATGAACAGGACGTTGCTACAATCAATCAGCTTAAGGCAGGCGGCGCTGCACCTGCAGGCGGAGCACAGCAGGCTAAGGGCGTAAACCCTGCAGAGCTCAATGCTGCTAAGGCTGATTGATTGTAGCAACGTCCTGTT
>SVNJ01000104.1 GCA_015066955.1 Ruminococcus sp.
AAACAATGTGCCCTATTGCTCAGGGCGTTGCTCACGGCGCTGCTCCTATTCCGGAGGAGGCTAAGTGGGTTAAGGCTAAGGAAATCAAGGATATTTCCGGCTTTACACACGGTATTGGCTGGTGTGCACCTCAGCAGGGTACATGTAAGCTCACTCTCAATGTAAAAGAGGGCGTTATTCAGGAATGTCTCGTTGAAACAATCGGATGTTCAGGTATGACTCACTCAGCTGCTATGGCATCTGAAATTCTTCCCGGAAGAACAGTTCTCGAGGCTCTTAATACCGACCTCGTTTGTGATGCTATCAACACAGCTATGAGAGAGCTTTTCCTCCAGATCGTTTACGGTCGTTCACAGAGTGCTTTCTCTGAGGGCGGTCTCGTAGTCGGTGCAGGTCTTGAGGATCTCGGTAAGGGACTTCGTTCACAGGTTGGTACAATGTACGGTACTCTTGCAAAGGGTCCCCGTTACCTCGAAATGACAGACGGCTATGTTACTGGTCTTGCTCTTAACGAGGATAACGAGATCATCGGCTATAAGTTCGTAAACTTCGGCAAGATGATGGACTTCATCAAGGCTGGCGACGACGCTAACACAGCTTTCGAAAAGGCTCAGGGTCAGTACGGAAGAGTTGCTGATGCAGCTAAGATTGTTGACCCAAGAAAAGAATAAGGAGGACTTGTACAATGGCTTTATTTGAATCATATGAGAGAAGAGAAAAGCAGATTCTTGCAGTTCTTGAGCAGTACGGCATCAAGACAATTGAAGAGTGTGCTGATGTATGTAAGGAAAAAGGTCTTGACATTTACAAGCTCGTTGAGGGTATTCAGCCTATCTGCTTCGAGAACGCTAAGTGGGCTTACACAGTAGGCTGCGCTATCGCAATCAAGAAGGGCTGCACAAAGGCTGCTGACGCTGCTGCTGCTATCGGTGAGGGTCTTCAGGCTTTCTGTATTCCCGGTTCAGTTGCTGACCAGCGTAAGGTAGGTCTCGGTCACGGTAATCTCGGAAAGATGCTTCTTGAAGAGGATACAGAGTGCTTCGCATTCCTCGCAGGTCACGAGTCATTTGCTGCTGCTGAAGGCGCTATCGGTATCGCTGAGAAGGCTAACAAGGTTCGTCAGAAGCCCCTCAGAGTTATCCTTAACGGTCTCGGCAAGGATGCTGCTCAGATTATCGCAAGAATCAACGGCTTTACATACGTAGAGACAGAGATGGACTACCACACAGGTGAGGTTAAGGAAGTATTCCGTAAGGCATACTCTGACGGTCTCCGTTCAAAGGTTAACTGCTACGGTGCTAACGATGTAACAGAAGGCGTTGCTATCATGTGGAAGGAAAATGTTGACGTATCTATCACAGGTAACTCAACTAACCCTACAAGATTCCAGCACCCTGTTGCAGGTACTTATAAGAAGGAGCGTACAGACGCTGGCAAGAAGTACTTCTCAGTTGCTTCAGGCGGTGGTACAGGACGTACACTTCACCCTGATAATATGGCTGCAGGCCCTGCTTCTTACGGTATGACAGATACTCTCGGAAGAATGCACTCAGACGCTCAGTTTGCAGGTTCTTCTTCAGTTCCCGCTCACGTTGAGATGATGGGTCATATCGGTGCAGGTAACAACCCGATGGTTGGTATGACTGTTGCTTGCGCAGTTGCTATCGAAGAGGCTATGAAGTAATTCAAAACTCTATATACAAAAAATCCTCCCGTAGTCAACAGGAGGTTTTTTGTTGCATATGTTTATTTTGCGTAAGGACTATCAATGTCAGCCATTGCCTTTGCAGCTGCATCTTCAACGGACATTCCGGTGAAATCACCTGCACGGAAAAGTCTGCCTGATTTCTTATCATCGACAAATACACCGACAACAACTCCGGGAATTGCACTTTCCGGTGAATTAGGAGCATTAGGTCCGCCCAAGTCAGTTCTGCACCAGCCCGGATCCGCAAGGCTGATTATAACGTCAGAACCCTCGAGCTTTGAGCCAATATCAATTGTAACCTTGTCAAGGGCAGCCTTACTTGCAGAGTAGCCTGCCTGCTCGGGTTCAAGTGTGATACCGCTTGTGGTATTTACAACACGTCCGAAGCCTCGTTCAATCATTTTCGGGATGAAGTGGTAGCAAATCATCATAGGTGCGATTGTGTTAATCTGAAAACTTGATGTGTAGTCCTCAACAGGGGTTGTGTAGTAATCAGTTCGGTAAGCAACCTGTACACCTGCATTGTTGAGAATAATATCAATCTGAGTACCCTTTGCTTCGATTTCATCGATGAGCTTGTTTACTTCCTCAGGCTTTGAAAGCTCAGCAGCAACGCAGTAAGCGTCAATACCGTACTTCGCAGAAAGCTCATTGGTAAGTGTTTCAGTATTGGAAACAGTACGGCTATGGAGAACGAGATTGCATCCGTATTTTGCAAGACATTCAGCCGCAAGTCGTCCGATTCCTCTGCTTGCACCTGTAACAAGTGCCCATTTTCCTTTGATTTCTGTCATTTTTAATTCTCCTTTATATATTATTTTAAGTGCATAAATTAATATACACTATTATACTGAGTTAATAATGAAGCTGATTATAAGAGCGGTGACATTGAACTGAGAAAAAATCCTGCGATTTTATTGAATGCGGAACGATTTTTGCAGTCCTCAAGTGTAATCCGCTTTGACACTCTGACGGTAGCCTCAAAGTCCTCACAGATACTTTTGACAACCGAACAGCCATATAGAATGGACGCACACTCATAGTGGAGATAAAGACTTCGGTAGTCGAAATTTATCGTGCCGACAACAGCATTCTGCTCATCAGCAATAAGCGTTTTGGCATGAATGAAACCGGGAGTGTACTCATAAACCTTAACTCCTGCCTCAATAAGCTTCGGATAGGTATTCCATGCAACACAGTGAGTATACCATTTATCGGGAATGTGTGGTGTAATAATAGTGACATCAACACCTTTTTTGCAAGCAAAGCTGAGTGCGTAAAAAAGCTCATCATCGAGAATAAGATATGGAGTAGTAATACAAACAGATTTGCGAGCGTTATTAATCATATCAAGGTATACGCATTTGCTGACATTCTCATTGTCAAGAGGAGAGTCTGAAAACGGCTGAACGAAGCCGTCTGTGGGAGTATCAAAGAATTCTTTTTCAACGGGAAGGAAATTTTCGAAGTCCGAGCCGATTTTTTCTCCGAATTCCCAGAGCTGAAGGAACATAATGGTATAATTCCACACAGCCTCTCCTTTAAGCATAATTGCAGTATCCTTCCAGTGACCGAAGCGTTCCTTGCGGTTTATATATTCATCTGCAAGGTTTGTACCTCCATTGAAAGCAGTATGTCCGTCGATTACAATTATTTTGCGGTGGTCACGATTGTTCTGGACAGTTGACAGAAAAGGCGTGAACGGATTGAAGCTTTTGCACTTTACACCCTGTGCCTGAAGCTCTTTGAATGGTTTTGAAGAATTGAGCATTCCCGTGCCTATTCCGTCATACATGAGTCGAACATCGAGGCCTTCTTTTGCTTTTCTTATGAGAATTTCGGAAACGGTATCAAACATATAACCTTCCGAGATAATGAAAAATTCCATGAAAATGAAGCGTTTAGCGTTGTTTAGTTCCTTTATCATTGCATCAAACTGCAGTTCACCGAGCGGAAAGTATTCGCAGGCAGTTCTTCGGTAAACAGGGTACGGACCGTAATTCGCTACATAACGTGCAAGATTTCCGCTGTCAGGCATGCGTTCTTCAAGAAGTCTGAGAGTATCGTTATTCTGTATAAGATAAGCCTGAGCCTGTTGTTGATAATGGAGTCCGATTTCTCTTGGGATTTTCTGTGAAATTTTTATAAAGACATAGCTCAGTCCTCCGAAAAGCGGGAAGATACTTATTGCAATTATCCACGCAAGCTTGTACGACGGATTTTCGTCAAGGTTCATAATGTAAATAACAAGCACTATATCAAGACAGATAAGGAAAAGATATACAAAATAGAATTGTTCTCCTATTTTGGTAACACTGAATATAAAGAAAAGAACCTGTACTATTATCAGCATTGCGAAAATGAAATTACGGCTGAAAATCTTACCCAGAATATTTTTTAACTTCAATTTTATCACCTCCGCTGGAAATTTCTGAAAATATGTGTTATAATATATTATATCATAGTTTTGTGATGAAAGGAAGATAAAAATGAAAAATATTTATCCTTATGAACGAAAAGTATATTACTACGAAACAGACAAAATGGGAATTGTTCACCACTCAAATTACATAAGAATCTTTGAGGAATCAAGAGTGTCATTCTTACAGCAGGCAGGAATGCCGTTTGAGGAAATTGAAGCGGCTGGAGTAATGATTCCCGTACTTTCTGCTGAGTGCAGATATATAAGTCCGCTTGTGTTTGATGAGCCGTTTGCGGTATATCCTCATATTGAGTCCTTCAACGGAGTAAAAATGTCACTGACTTATAAAATTATAAGCAGACGTACAGGGAAGCTCTGTGCAGAGGGAAATACCTCTCATTGCTTTACGGACTATGACCTCAGACCTATCCGCACTAAATTAAAGTACCCCGAAATATATAAAGTATTCCATGATTATCTCGATTACGACGTAAAGGATGCAGAGTAAAGGGGAATACATGGATGAAATGCGAGGAATGCGGTGCGAAAATCAGAGATGACAGCGAAGTCTGCCCGAAATGCGGCTACACGCTGTATAAAAGCGAATTTGAAGGTATTGCTGATGAGGTTGAGCGTGAAATGAACGAGGTAACGTCGGACGACCTTTTGCGTGTTTTCAAAGAAAAGCCACTAAACGGCGAAAAGCTTTCGCTTAGGGAATTTGAGCTTGTGTACATTGCAAAAAATAAGATACATAAGCCTTTCGGTAATCTGATACTTATGATGATGTATGAAAAGAAGCTGAAAAAGGCGTACAGGGAATATATTGAAGAGCTTGAAATATAAATATGGATGGTAATCTAAAGATGGATATGGAATTTTTATTTCCTATTATTATGGGTTTGTTTGGTATTATATTTACTGTGTGGATATTTTGCAAAAGTTATTCTGATAATAAAAAGCAGGAAGCGATACTAACTGAAATCTATAAACAATATGGTGTAAATACAACAGCTAAAGTTATTTATTGCCGAAATCACATTAACATGAGCAGAACTATGCCGTATAAATATGAGTTGAAAGTTGAATTCAAATACCATAGCTATATAAAAGAAAATACTGAGTATTGTACGGCTACCATCAAAACAAATAATCCGAGTTGCAAAACATATGAAAATTCAATTCTGATAACGTATATTCCACAGTATGCCGACTATCTGAATGGATTTGTTGATTCCAAAACATTGTGTAATAATCTTGGATTCAAGGTTAATTTGTATTCATCAGCTGAAATGATTATCTTGGCAGATGATATAGGTATTTATACAAATTTGAGTGATTTATAAGGTGTAAAATTCCATATTATTAATGAGATAATAAATCCGGAGAAGAAACCAAATCTTCTCCGGATTTATTTATACAATGCATGGTCAATAGAAATGACCGCCCTTTTCTCATTTGAGATAAGGTTTCAGATATTTGCCTGTATAAGATTTTTCGCAAGCGGCAACTTCTTCGGGAGTACCCTGTGCAACGATAAGTCCTCCGCCGTCACCGCCTTCGGGACCTAAATCAATAATATGGTCAGCAACCTTTATGACATTGAGATTATGTTCAATTACAAGAACGGTATTTCCGCTGTCGGTAAGGCTGTGAAGCACATCAATAAGCTTGTGTACGTCTGCCGTATGAAGTCCCGTAGTAGGCTCATCGAGAATATATATAGTCTTGCCTGTAGCACGCTTGGAAAGCTCTGTTGCAAGCTTCACACGCTGTGCCTCACCGCCTGAAAGCGTTGTTGCAGGCTGACCGATTTTTATATAACCAAGTCCGACTTCTCTGAGAGTTTTAAGCTTTCGTGCGATTTTCGGAATATGCTCAAAGAATTCTACACCTTCGTCAACAGTCATTTCAAGAACGTCATATATTGACTTGCCCTTGTAATGGACTTCAAGAGTTTCACGGTTATAGCGCTTGCCTTTGCATACCTCACAGGGAACGTATATATCGGGAAGGAAGTGCATCTCTATTTTTGGGATACCGTCACCTTCGCAAGCTTCACAGCGTCCGCCTTTAACGTTGAAGGAGAATCGTCCGCTTGCATAGCCTCTTGCCTTTGCATCGGCAGTTTTTGCGAAAAGGTCACGTATGTCGGTGAATACGCCTGTATAGGTAGCAGGATTTGAACGTGGGGTGCGTCCGATAGGGGACTGATCAATGTTGATTACCTTATCAAGATATTCAATACCTTCCATAGATTCAAATTTTCCGCATTTGATTCGTGCACGGTTAAGCTTGCCTGCAAGATGCTTGTAAATGATTTCATTTACAAGGGAGGATTTTCCTGAACCTGAAACACCGGTAACACATACAAGCTTACCTAAAGGAATATCAACATCAATATTTTTCAGATTATGCTCCTGTGCACCATGTACCGTAAGAAAATGACCGTTTCCTTCACGTCTTTTCTTAGGAACATCAATTTTTTTGCGTCCGCTGAGATACTGTCCCGTAATGGAATTTCTGCATTTGAGAAGCTTTTCAACAGTACCCGAGAATATGATATTACCGCCGTTTATGCCGGCACCTGGACCGATATCAACGATATGGTCAGCGGCAAGCATGGTATCATCATCATGCTCAACCACAATAAGAGTATTACCCAAATCACGAAGGTGCTTGAGTGTTGCAATAAGCTTGTCGTTGTCACGCTGATGCAGACCGATACTCGGCTCATCGAGGATATAGAGCACACCCATAAGTGATGAGCCTATCTGAGTAGCAAGTCGGATTCGCTGACTTTCACCGCCTGAAAGAGTTCCCGATGAACGAGCAAGGCTGAGGTATTCAAGTCCGACGCTTTTGAGGAATCCGAGTCTCTCACGGATTTCCTTTATAATCTGATTACCTACGAATGCATCATGCTCGGAAAGTTCAAGCTTTTCGAAGAAATCAAAGCATTCACGCACTGACAGAGTTGTAAGGTCAGAAATATTGATACCGCCTACAGTTACCGCAAGGTATTCATCACGAAGTCTTTTGCCGTGACAAACAGGGCATTCGGTTTCGCTCATACAGCTTTCGATTTCGTTTCTTGAATATTCACTGTTTGTTTCGTTGTATCGTCTTTGAAGATTATTTATTACACCCTCAAACGGAGCTTTGTATTCTCCGCCTCCGAGAGATTTCGGACGGTGAAGTGTAAGAGGAGTCATGCCTGTGCCGTAAAGAAAAAGGTCAAGTGACTTTTTCGGAAGGTTTTTTACTGGCACATCAAGCGGTATACCGAATTCCTTTGAAATAGCCATG
>SVNJ01000105.1 GCA_015066955.1 Ruminococcus sp.
CATGAATAAGGAATATCGTTGTCACGTCTGTAAACGTTAGCTCTGGGGTTGTCCCATGAACGGAATACAGCCTGAACAGCGCCCATGAGCTGCTCCTTAGGATCTGTAGGGAAGTCGCTGCCGATCTTAGCCTTATATTCAGCCTTGAACTGACCTGCGAGCTCCTTGAGGTCGTCAGCTGTAAGATCTACGTCCTGAGTAACGCCCTTCTTCTCCTTCATTTCGTCGATAAGCTCTTCGAAATACTTCTTACCAACTTCCATAACTACGTCAGAATACATCTGGATAAATCTTCTGTAGCAGTCCCAAGCCCATCTGGGGTTATTGGAAGCTTCTGCCATGTAGTTTACAACATCTTCGTTAAGACCGAGGTTGAGGATAGTATCCATCATACCGGGCATTGAAGCACGAGCACCTGAACGAACGGAAACGAGAAGAGGATTTGTCTTATCGCCGAACTTCTTGCCTGTAACTTCTTCCATCTTAACGATATACTCGTTAATCTGAGCCTGAATTTCGTCGTTGATCTTGCGACCGTCATCGTAGTAAGCTGTGCAGGCTTCTGTAGAAATAGTGAAGCCCTGGGGTACAGGAAGACCCATGTTGGTCATTTCTGCCAGGTTTGCACCCTTACCGCCGAGGATTTCACGCATATCTGCATTACCCTCGGAGAATAAATAACAATACTGATGTGCCATTGGTGTATTACCTCCAGTTAATTACTTTCCGAAAACGGACATAGTATGCCTTACATTTTCGGACTTATATACATTATAACATATTTCCGCGAGAATTACCATATATATTTTGAAAAAAATTCTCATATTTTTTTGTTGCATAATATACAAAAATCCCAATAAAACCAAAAATATCCGTCAAAGCCCTTGCATTTATTGTTAAAGTTTGTAATAATATAAGAAACGGCAGTACAATTGACAAAAAACAGTACCCATGCTATACTGAAGGCATGGGTACTGAATAACGGCAGGCGGTTTCTCCCGAAAGGGAGGTGATAACCATGACTATTTCCGAGCTTTTTCAGTTCGTAATTATGCTCACAGGTGTTATCACTCTTGTATACAAGGTCACTAAAGACCATTTTAACAAGAAATAATTTCTTTACATAAAAAGAAACACCGCCCATCTCTACCAAAGTTGGCGGTGTTTCTTTTCACCTAAAACATGGGAGAACCGCTTATCGCAGTGCCCTTTCTTTATAATATTATACCATATTTTCTGCAAATGTCAAGTTGTATATAATCCGAAAACGGATTAAAGGCAAAACCGCACAAAGCCCGCCTGACGGCTTTGTACGGTATTGCCTCAAAAATAAATTTTCCGGAGGACAAATCTATGAACAAGGTTATTATCCTTGCCGGCGGGCAGGGAAAAAGAATGAAGGCAGATATGCCTAAGCCCCTTTTCAAGGTTTTAGGTGAACCCATGCTTGAATGGGTTATTTCCGCCTGCGAAAGCTCAGGCCTTTCCGATATCTGCATCGTTAAGGGCTTTATGGGCGAAATGATTGACGAGTATCTCGGCGGACGCTATAAAACTGTACTGCAGGCTGAGCGTCTCGGCACAGGTCACGCCGTTATGCAGGCTGTCCCCTTCCTTAAAGAGGATGAAAGCGGTCATACTCTTGTACTCTGCGGCGACGCTCCCTTTATCAGCTCAACAGCAATTTCCGAAGCTCTCGTTATCCACAAACAGCAGAAAAATGCCGTTACCGTAATTACAGCTGAACTTGATAATCCCTTCGGCTACGGCAGAATTATAAGAACTCCCGGCGGTATCAGCGGTATTGTTGAGCAGAAGGACGCAACCGATGAGCAGAAGCAGATTTGTGAGGTTAACTCAGGTGCGTACTGGTTCAGGACTGCCGATCTTGTTGAGCTTCTCGGAAAGCTTGACTGCAACAACTCACAGAAGGAATACTATCTTACAGACACAATTTCAATCGCACTTTCCGAAGGCAGAAATGCAGGTGCCTATAAGTCGGAAAATGCCGATATTATCAAGGGTGCAAACGACAGAAAAGACCTTCTTGAACTGAACACCTACGCTAAAAACGCAATTATCGAAAAACACCTCGAAAACGGCGTCGGATTTGTTTCGACAGACGGTATCATTATCGAAAGAGATGTTGAAATCGGTGCAGGTACTGAAATCCTTCCCGGCACCATTATCCGTAGGGGTACAATTATAGGCAAAAACTGCTCAATCGGACCTAACAGTGTTGTGGAAAACTGCAAGCTTGGTGATGATGTAAAGCTTAATTATGTTCAGGCTTATGACTCCGAAATTGAAAGCGGTGTAAAGATAGGACCGTTTGTGCATATCCGTCCGAACAGCGTTATCAGAAGCGGTGCTAAAATCGGCGACTTCGTTGAAATCAAGAACTCTACTATCGGCGAAAAGACCGCTATTGCTCACCTTACCTATGTTGGCGACAGTGACGTTGGTAAAAAGGTAAACTTCGGCTGCGGCACAGTTACCGTAAACTACGACGGCATTGTAAAAAGCCGCTGTGTCATCGGTGATAACTGCTTTATCGGCTGTAACACAAACCTTATTGCTCCCGTAAAGCTCGGAAAGAGCGTATACACAGCCGCAGGCACTACCGTTACAAGAGATGTGCCCGACTATGCCCTTGCAATCGACAGAGGCATTATGAAAATCAACGAGGGATATACTCTCAGAAAGCTTAAGCCGAAGGAGTAATTGTTCAATACCTGAACTTTGGTGAATAATATCGTATAATTTTAAAAGTCTGCTTTCGGGCAGACTTTTTTTATTTGGACGAGTTATAAAGTTAAAACAAAAATATATGTAAAGCGCCCTTGACAAATAATGTAAAGCATGCTATACTCTAAATGTAAAGTGCACTAAACATTCTTTTAGGAGGCGATAATTTGCAGACTAAAATTCAGGAGCTTCGCAAGGAGAGGAAAATCACTCAGCAGGAGCTTGCAGACGCTCTCGGAGTCACCCG
Organism: Ruminococcus sp.; assembly: GCA_015066955.1. Taxonomy (GTDB): domain Bacteria; phylum Bacillota; class Clostridia; order Oscillospirales; family Ruminococcaceae; genus Ruminococcus. The sequence continues at coordinate 2,996 of SVNJ01000105.1, forward strand.
TCAGACCATTATTTCCCTTGAAAACGGAAAATACAAGGCCTCACTTGTACTTGCACATAAAACGGCACAGTTTTTCGGGCTGGCTATTGAGGATGTATTTGTTTTTGAAGAAGACGAAAATTTATAGGAGGATTATCATGAAATTATTTTGTTCCACATACGCAAAAAGCGACAAGGAATACGTCGCTTTTCTGAAATCTCGCATTGTCATTTATATTGTACTGGGGCTTCTCGGACTTGCTACAATAGCTGGAAGTATAGTGTTAGAATGCTTGCATGAGGATAAAATCAACGATTTTACATCGGGTTTCTATACAGGTGTGGGAGGGGGACTTATTGGTGCTTCCATAGTCTTTATTCTCAGATTCAGAAAGCTTCTCAAGGACGATGAACTTCGCCGCAAGGCACGTATTGCCATTAACGATGAAAGAAATATTCAGATTAATACAGAAGCTATGAAAATTGCAACTTTTGCTGCTTTTGTAGGTATTTATATTACTATTTTCATTACAGCGGCAATTGAACCTTTATTTGCAATTGCACTCTCACTTGTTGCCTTAGCAGTGATTATTGTATACATTATTGCCTGCTTTGTTCTTTCAAAGAAATTATAATTTCTTCTCACAAACCGACACTACAAACTCCCCGTCGCAGAGGATATATTGCTTAAAGGAATAACCCTCGATATCAGTGCGGATTTCACTCCCGTCAAAGGAAAATTCCGCCGTATTCATGGGATATGACACACCAATGCCGATTGCCTTTACATAGGATTCCTTAAGAGTCCACAGACGGAAAAACAGGAGATTCTTCTCCTCATCGGGAGCACTCTCCATAAGAGCCTTTTCGTTTTCCGAAAAGGTTCTTTTTATTACATTCGGACGGTGTGCATGCACCCTTTCAGCATCAATTCCGCACTCATTTTCACCGACCGTACATGCGGTTATTCCGTCTGCGTGGGTGACGTTATAATGTACATCGGGATATTCCGCAAGGGAAGGTTTCCCCGTTTCGCTGTGCAGAATTTTTGTGTCATTATTGTATTTAATCCCTTTTTTCGCAAGGCATACTCTCAGCAGGCTGTGTGCGTAATCATGCTGTGCGGACTTAGGGATTTGTTTTGTTGATATTATAAGCATTGTCTCAGCTCCGTTTTTGTTATGATGCTGTATCGATAATATTTTTATCTACACTATTATATAATAGTATTCAGAATGTGTCAACAAATAATATCCGTACATATTTTCCGCTTGAATTTCAACGATACAGATGCTATAATTATGGTAATACTATTAAAAGGAAGCGTTAAAATGAAAGCAAACTACCATACACATACAAAAAGATGTCACCACGCATGGGGTGAGGACAGGGAGTATGTCGAGGCGGCAATAAAATCAGGACTGAAGGTGCTTGGTTTTTCAGACCATTGTCCCTGGATTTACGACGACGGCTACGTTTCAGCCACACGAATGCTTCCGTCTCAGCTTGACAATTACTTCAAAAGCCTTACCGACCTTAAAAATGAATATAAATCGGACATAAAAATATTAATCGGCTTTGAATCGGAGTATATTCCCGAGCTTATGGAGGCACAGGACAGGCTTCTTGCGGATTATCCCGTAGACTATCAGATTCTTGGTGAGCATTTTACTGAGCGTGAGCCTTTTTCAGCGTATACAGGTTTTCCTTCAGACGATGAGATGTATCTTAAAAAATATGTTGACTTTATCATTGAAGGCATGGAAACGGGACGTTATGCATACGTTGCACACCCCGATTTGCTGAATTTCACGGGCAGCGGCGAAGTATTCGAAAGGCACTATTCAAGGCTTTGCCGTTATCTTTTTGAAAAAAATATCCCCGTTGAAATAAACCTTCTCGGCGTGCGTGACGGACGTCACTACACATCTGAAAGATTCCTTGAAATCGCACGCAGAGCAGGCAACAAGGTTATCATAGGCTGTGACGCACACACGCCCTCCGCATTGTACGAGTCTGAGCCGATAGAGAAATGCATCGCTCTTGCGGAAAAATTCGGACTTGAAATAGTGGATTATCTTCATGGAATGGCTGAATAATCAAGAAATTGTCGTTTATTTGTGCAAGCTATACAAAAAACAGGAGCTATATCTGTCAAGTTGCAAAAAATTTTGAAAAATGCGTGACATTTGGAATGTGGTGTGCTATAATAAGAAATAATAGGAGAATTATAGCCTTTTTTGGCTGAAAATAAAATAAAGAGAGGAATAATCATGGACAACGGAAACTACACACGCAGACCAAGAAAAAGAGTTACCAAGAAAATGGCTCAGCGCAGAAGACTTACAGCACTTGCAATAATCATACTCCTTCTGATTCTGGGCATAGTCCTTATTGCCAACGCATGTTCCGGCGATGACAAGGATTCGGGAAAAACTCCCAATAAGTCTCAGACCACCACTACTACCACAGCAACAGACATTGCACCAAGCATTACAACAACCACCGTTGCACCTACAACTGTACCGCCTGTAACGGCTGACCCTAACGATCCGAATACCATAACAGGTATTTCACTGGATAAGTATGCGGTATTTGTAGAAGTCGGACAGAAGGATATGCCCTGGGTTACCATGACTCCTTCCACTTCAACCGAAAAGGGTGAGATATGGACAAGCTCTGATGAGACAATAGCAACTGTTGACCATATCGGGAATATTACAGGTGTATCAGCAGGTGAATGCATTGTTACCGTAACCTCTCAGAATAATCCGATGATTTATGCAGAGGTCAGGGTTACAGTTACCGACCCTAATCAGGAACCTGCAAACGCTGTGGGGCAGTCAAATACCGCTACCGATACACAGGTAGTTACGCTTACACTTACCACAGATAACGAAACCACTACAGAAGCTAAAGACGAAAACACCTCCAGCCCTGAAGGACTGGAGGTTATTAATGGGCGGACATACGTTGACGGCATCCTTATTGCAAACAAATCCTACGCTCTTCCATCAGACTATTCTCCGGGACTTGACCCTGAAGCAGAGTCTCAGTTCAATAAGCTGTCAGCTGCGGCGGCACAAGAGAACCTTAACATTTACCTCTCGTCGGGATACCGCTCCTACAGCTACCAGAATCAGATTTACAGCAATTATTCCTCTATATACGGTGCCGAAACTGCCGACACCTTCTCGGCACGTCCGGGACATTCCGAGCATCAGACCGGTCTCGCCATTGACGTGAATACCATTGACGATTCCTTTGCAGGAACTCCCGAAGCGGAGTGGCTTGCGGCAAATGCTCACCACTACGGCTTTATCATACGCTATCCTGCTGATAAGGTTGATATAACGGGTTACAAATATGAGCCCTGGCATCTGAGATATCTCGGCACTGAGACAGCAAAAAAGGTCTACAACAGCGGACTTTGCCTCGAAGAATATCTTGGTATAGATTCAAAATACAGCAATTAAAAGCTACAGCCTCCGATTTTTCGGAGGCTGTTTTTATAATCAGTTCTTAGTAAATGTATCTGTTACACCGAATTTATCCGTAAGTGAAAGCGTATCGCCGTCAATAGAGTATTCGCATTTGGGGTCCTCGTCACCGAGTCCGAATATAGCCGCACCCTCACCAAACATCTGTAAGGTTTTGCCGTCTGCTGAGTATTCGCACATATCAACAATAAGCTTCAGTGATTCGCCGTCAACAATAATGGAAAGACTGGGCTCCATTTCGATAGAGCCGTAAATCGACTTGAACATTGTGAAAATCTCGCCGCCTGTAAGCTTGTATGTACCGTCAATGGAATCACTCTCTTCTTTTCTTTCCATAATGAGAATTTCATACTTGTCCGCTGTGGCACTTCCATTTTCATCTGTTGGGGGTTCTACGTTGAGAGCCTCATAATCAGCAATTACAGAAACTTTCTTGCCGTCTGTCTCATAGTCGATTTCATACTCACCAAGAATAAGCTTGTCTCCCTTGAAATACATAATCTCAGCATAATCCAGCTCCATTGAAAGAGTGTTGTCCTCCTTGAATAAGTAGCTTCCGCCCATGTATTCATTGAACCAGCTTCCAATGAGTGCGTCATCAACGAGACCTTCCTCGATAGAAGGAATCTCCTTTGTCGTAGCTTCAACTGTTTCTTCCTCTTCTGAAGCCTCACTTGAAGAATCGGAATTGCTGTATTCGTCTTCAGACTTGCTGTTCTCTTCTTTTTTATCACTGCAGCCTGTCATGGCAAATGCAAATGCAGAGCATGCAAGCAGAATTGCAAGTAACTTTTTCATTTTAAGTTGTCCTCCAATGAATTATTATAAATTACTTGAATATTGTAGCACAAAAATTGCGTGATAGCAAGTGG
>SVNJ01000106.1 GCA_015066955.1 Ruminococcus sp.
GAGTAGCAGGAAGATGGGAGGAATGGACGGAGACAATCGGTGACATGGTGGCAAGCAGTACAAGAACGGGTATCGATAACCGTGTATACGTTCTTGATATGGATCTGAATGTTGTGGGAAGCGTTGAGGGCTTCGGTGAGGATGAGACTATAAAATCGGTAAGCTACAGCGGTGATCTGGCTTATGTGGTAACCTATGAGCAGACCGACCCGCTCTTTGCAATTGACATGAGCGACCCCGAAAAGCCTGTAATTCTTGATGAGTATAAGCTTCCCGGCTACAGCACCTATATGCAGAAGTGGGGCGAGGGCGAGCTTCTGGGGTTCGGTGTAAATGCAGATGAACAGGGCATTGAAAATGGCGTAAAGCTGGTAATGTTCGATAATTCCGATCCCGAAAATCTCGATGAAACAGCTTCGTATATTCTGAAATCCGACAGCGACAATCAGTGGATAATTTCCTACGCAAATTCGGAGAGAAAGGCACTTCTTATTGCTCCCGAGAAGAATCTCATTGGTGTTCCTGTAAATGTCGGAGGCTATACTGAGGATAAATACGGACAGTGGGAATATTACGACAACAGCAAGTATATGTTCTTTGAGTATACCGACGGCGAGTTTAACCTTAAGGGTGAAATCAAGTCCGATTCGTCACATTTCAAGGGCATGGGTACACTCAACAGAGCGATATATATTGGTGACTATGTTTATGCACTTTCGGACTGCGAGTTCATTTCAGCTGATATTGAAACTATGACTGTCAAGGACAGCGTTGCGTTTGAAGAAACAACAGAATAACAGTAAAGGGCGGACCTGATGTCCGCCCTCTTTTGCTATATATACTTATTCTGCTCACGGTATTCCGTAGGGGAAATACCTTCGATAGTTCTGAACTGACGGACAAAATAATTGTAGGTGGTATATCCGCAGTCACGGGAAATATCTGTAACGGTAAGGTCGGTTTCCACAAGAAGCTTTTTTGCCTTGTCAAGGCGGAAATATATAAGCTCTTCGATAATGCTTCGGTTGAAGTACTGCTTGTATATTTTTTGCAGATAGCTTTTGCTGATGAACAGTTTCTCGGAAATTTCGCTTACCTTCCAGTTGATTTCGGGATTTTTCATAAGCTCGCTTCTGAGGCGGCAAATCTTCTCAAACTGAGGGTTCACACCCGTATCTTCATGGGAATAGGTGTGAACATGATTCACGGCAGCCTTCTGAATCATATCATTGAAGTCGGGCGCTTCGCTGAGAAGAGCTGAAGCCTCTCCCATTGTAAAGGCGGTGCCGTAATGTGAGCCGTTATTGATGATACAGCTTTCGAGACGCTGACGGATAAAGTAGAATATATCGTCAGCCCTGCTTTCGCCGAAGCCGATTATTACATAGCATGACTGCGAAAGCGAACCGCAGATTTCGTTCTGCTGAAGGGAAGAACGCAGAATATCGGCAAAACTGCGCAGAATTTCCTTTGTTTCGGAATGTCCGCACTGGAAATAGGTCTTTTTCAGCTCGCTCAGCTCGATCATTGTTAAGCTCACCTTTTCGTCAGACGGGCAATCCGCAAGTCTGCTCCGAAACATTTCGTTGAGTCCGTTATGGTTAAGCAGACCTGTTTCCTCCGAATGAGTTACCGAATAATCAAGCTTTTTCAGAGATATTCTGAGTGCTGATTTGTCAAGGATATGCTTGAGAGCCGTATCGGTGTACTTAATCCACTGAGTATAAAGGCGGCTGTAGGTAACGGGATATTTTCCGAAGGAAATAGCACAGAAGCCGAAGAAATTATTATTGTAGTTCAGCGGTGAAATATAATATGCCGAAGGCTGCTTCTTGTTCGAACGGATTTTATCAAGGAATTCGTTTGATGAGGAGAAATACGTATCTGTCATATATCGGTAGACTGCTGTTTTGTCAAGAAGTATTCGTACAGGCTCGTTTACCGAAAAGGTGTTTCCTATAGGAATTCCCTGACTCATGGCATCTTCGCAGTTTTTTGTAAGACAGAAAAACATACGGCTCATTTTATGTATTAAATAGGTGTGTCTGTCGATTACATCGATAAGCTGATTGAGATTATCCGCATTTGTAATTTCAATGAGCATATCGCCTGTTGATAATCTTGTTTCAAAGCTTTCGTCAACCTTCATACGACGCTGGATTGTATGCTTAAGACGTGGATTCTCAGCGCATCCGCAGCTTCTTCCGATGCGTATGCTTCCGTGAGTATCGGGAATCTTCGGACAGATTTTCCCCGTGACTATTCTGTAAAGACGTCTGAAAGCCTCTGCGCCGAGCTGATAATTCGGACGCTGATAGCTTGTGATACTTGGGTTCATTCTGTAAGCGTCAAGAGAAGCGTCGTAGCCTGTTACTGCAATTTCGTCGGGGACGTTGATACCTCCGCCTATTAGTCTTTCGCAGACTGTTACAGCCATAGTATCATTAGCACACGCAATTGCCTCAGGCTTAGGAAGCTCACCTTTAAGAATTTTGTCAGCGAATTCTGTTGATTTCACTGTCCAGAAGTCGCCATAGTCATAATAGCTTTTATCATAAGGAATATTATGCTTTTTCATGGAATTGAAATAGCCCTGCAGACGCTCCTGAGAAGCGAGAGTGTTTTTGGGACCTGTAAGGCAGTAGATTTTTTTATATCCATGCTCTTCGATAAGGTGGTCTACAAGCTCCTCAAAGGATGCACAGTCATCGGCAGTAGTTGTTTCAAAACGCTTGTGGTTGTTGTAGTCAAGCAGCATGATAGGCTTTTCCGACTTAACGCAGATGTCGTCTATATAATTCTTGATGCTCTCCCCATAGAACGCATTCCTGTTGTAAAGGAAGCCGTCAAAGCGGTCTGAGAGAATGAAGTTGAAAATTTCCTTTTCTGTAATTTTATTGTCGGTCTGATAGAAGAAGTTGTTGAGCGGTGATATAACAACAACATCACAATTGCATTTGAATGCCTGTGAAATTATGCCGTTCATAAGGTCACGATGATATTCTATATAGCAGTCGGTGGTAATTACACCTATAAGGAGTCGTTCTTTCATAATCGGGATGCTCCTTCCGAAAAAATATACGTACAATTCTTATGTGTATATTATTGTATCATGTTTTCGGGTTGAACGCAAGACTATTTTATACATATTTCATGCGTTTTACAAAAAATCTTCTCCGGATGATAGAATAATCTATTGTAAACGCTGTTTTATGTGTGTATAATATAATTAAACCGAAAGTGAATCGGTTAAAAGATGAAATATATTAAGAGGGTTTAATTGAAAGAGGTGCAGAAAATGAAGTTTAACTTTAAACGAATAACTGCAGCTGCAACAGCATTACTTATTACCGGTGTCTCAGGTATAGTTCCGGATTTAGGCACTCCGGAGCTTACAGCACAGGCAAAGTACGGGACAGGCAATAATGTTGTTGAATACCTTGACAGAGGTATAACAGCAGTGAATACAGGCTCGGGAATGCTTGTATCATGGCGCTTTCTTGCAAACGATGACGACAATACGGTGTTCAGGCTCTACAGAGACGACACACTGGTTTATACCAGCAATGCTGGCGACGCTACATGCTATCTTGACGCAGGCGGTACGGCTTCTTCTACGTATAAGGTAGAAACACTCGCAGGCGGAGTGGTGAAGTCAACAGATACATGTACAATGACATCATCGGGTGCATATTTTGACGTAAAGCTTAACAGACCAAGCAGCATATATTCTCCCAATGACTGCTCTGTAGGCGACGTAGACGGAGACGGTCAGTATGAGCTTTTCGTGAAATGGGACCCCAACAACTCAAAGGACAATTCTCAGTCAGGAAAAACCGACAAGGTTTATATCGATTGCTACAGATTTGACGGCACTCAGCTATGGCGTATTGATTTAGGCTACAATATCCGTGCAGGTGCTCACTACACTCAGTTCCTCGTAGGCGATTTTGACCTTGACGGCAAGGCTGAAATGACTTGTAAGACAGGTGACGGTACGGTTGACGGTGTGGGAAACGTAATAGGCGACGCTTCCGCTTCATACCGCAACTCAGACGGTCAGATAATTACAGGTCCCGAGTACTACTCGCTGTTTGACGGAGAAACAGGTGCGGTGCTCGATACGGTAAATTATGAGCCTGCAAGAGGCTCGGCTTCAGGCTGGGGCGACAGCTATGGCGGACGCTGTGAACGTTATCTCGGTGCAGTTATGTACATCGACGGTGTAACTCCTTGCCCTGTAACAGTCAGAGGCTACTACACAAGAATGACAGCCTGTGCTTACAGAGTTGAAAATGACAAGCTTGTAAAGCAGTGGCTTTTCGACACGGGAACATCATCTTCGGCTAATGGCTACGGCGACGGAAACCATAACTGTATGCCCGCTGATGTTGATAACGACGGCTGTCAGGAGCTTATAATGGGGTCTGCTTGTATTGACCACGACGGCGATATTCTCTGGAATCTTAATAAAGGACACGGCGATGCCATGCATGTAGGCGACCTCGTGCCTGAAAATAACGGCTTGGAAGCATGGCTTTGCCATGAGGAAAAGCCTTACGGTGTAACTCTTGTTGACTGTGATACAGGAAAGCAGATTTTCCATGTTGACGCAAGCGGCGACACGGGACGCTGCTGTGCAGATAACGTTTGGTCAGGAAATAACGGCGGTGAATTCTGGGGCCCTGATACCGTATATAACGGAGCAGGCGCCGGACTTTCAATGTCAAGACCGAGAGTAAATTTCCTCTCTCACTGGGACGGAGACCTCGAACGTGAAATACTTGACGGATATACAGATACTCACGCTACGATATATGATGTAAACGATGCAGGCAAGCAGGTCACAATCCTCACAACTGACGGATATTATACATGTAATACAACAAAGGGAACCCCCTGTCTTTCAGCAGATATCTTCGGTGACTGGCGTGAAGAGCTCATCGTAAGAGCTGCCGACGGAAATTCCGTCAGAATTTTCGCTACTACTTATGATACGGATTACCGTATAACCACCCTCATGCACGATGTTCAATATCGTACACAGGTTGCAGGACAGAACGTTGCATATAATCAACCCCCTCACACAAGCTTTTATCTCGGCTCAGACAGAAGCCTTCCCGAAAGACCTGCCGTTACAATCGGCACAGCTTCGGGCAAGAGAGGTGCTGTGATTGATACGGCACACAAATATAAGATTAAAAACTCAAACAGCGGTCTCTATATGGAGGTTGCTGACGGAGCAGCTGCAAACGGCACAAACGTACAGCAGGGCAATTCCGATTATAACGGCTGGACTTTTGAATCCGCAGGCGGCGGCTACTACTACGTATACTCCGAACTCGGAGACGGACGCACATATCTCCTTGACCTTGACTATGGTAAGGTTGATAACGGTACAAATATCGGAATCTGGGGAAATACTCAGAGTGACGCACAGCTTTTCAAGTTTGTCGACAACGGCGATGGTACATATACTATCTGTACAAAGCCTACAGCAGACGAAAGCTGTCTCGGTATCGCAAACGGTTCAGCTGATAACGGTGCAAATGTCCTTCAATGGGCGTGTGACGGTACAGCTAATCAGAAGTGGATTCTTGAAATCAAGGTAGACTCTCTTGACGGTAAGCTTTTCAAGGATGTAATGCGTCTTGATATGGACAATTATATGAACTGGAGTATCTCCCCTTCAACAGCGACAGGCGGATTGATATTCGGCGACCGTGATTTCACATTTACATCACTTCCGGCAGAAATCGACGGTGCTGAGTCTCTGCTCACAGCATGCGATTCAAAGTACACTACAAGCGACCTTGCGACCTTTACAGCAGGTGCTGATATGGCGGTATACGTGCTTATGGACAGCCGTGTAACGCCCCTTCCAAGCTGGCTAAGCGACTGGGAAAATACAGGACTTACAGCGGCAAGCAGTAATGATGTTACCTTTAATGCTTACAGACTTGAAGTAAAATCAGGCGAAAAGGTTACTCTCGGACAGAATGGACAGTCTGCAAGCTGTGTAAACTATGTCGTTTTCGGTAAAGCTGCAGATGAAGTGGGTACAATTGAACCTACAACTGAACCGGAGACAGTGCCTCCTGCTACAGAACCTGTTGAAAGCGGTATCGTATGGGGTGACGCAAATCTCAGCGGTGATGTTGAAATCGCAGACGCTATTGCAATTATGGCTTACGTAACAAATGCCGAAACTTATCCGCTCTCAGCAGAAGCAAAGAGAAATGCCGATGTATATCAGAACGGTGACGGTGTTGCGGTTACCGATGCTGTATCGGTACAGAAATATCTTACAAAGCTTATTTCTGTATTACCTGAATCCTGATAATTTCATTAACCGGCTGTGCAGCACCCTCCCTCTCAGCTGCACAAGCCGGAATATATTCGGAGGAATAAGTTTAAAAATAAATTTTTTGAAAAACTATTGACTTTATTTCCCGTTTCTGATATAATAATAACTGTTCTCAATGAGAACGGTTATATAGGGGTATAGCTCAGTTGGTAGAGCAGCGGTCTCCAAAACCGCGTGCCGAGGGTTCAAGTCCTTCTGCCCCTGCCATTTGAAAACACCATTGGAATCTGAACCCCTTAGTTCAGGAAACAATGGTGTTTTTTATTTATATTGCGTATTTATGCGACTTTTCGGAGTCGCATTTTCTTTTTTTGAGTTGGACTAATAAACAGAAAACGACGAAAATCAGAAAGAATAAATTGAAAACAACCTTTTCGAAACCATTAGTCTAATTGTCAGAGCTTTCAAAATCCGCTTGGATCAAGACATATTCATCTTCTTTCTGTAGCGGAGTCTTGTATTTTAGTTTTTTGTGTGGACGTTTAGTGTTGTAAAATGTAATATACTTGTCCACTGCATTTCGAAAATCTGCTTCAGAACGATATTTTGTACGGTATAATTCTTCTCGCTTCATTGATGAAAAGAATGATTCCATTACGGAATTGTCATAAGGTACGTGTGCACGCGAAAAAGATTGTGTAATATTCAAAGAGCTAAGATAATCACGCATCGTTTTGGAACGGTAATTGCTGC
>SVNJ01000107.1 GCA_015066955.1 Ruminococcus sp.
TCTGAGGCTTGCGGAAGCTTGCGGTTTCAGAGTAACCGAAAGCTTCCGCAAGCCTCAGATGTCCGCAGGCTGGATTGCAAAATGGGTGCTGATTGCAGTGGGAATGACCTACGTTTTGTCCTTTGCTTCAAATATAATCTTTAATATTATTAAGATGCTTACGGGAGTTGAGCTTCATGCGGCAACCTTCTCCACCGAAAGCACTCTTCTCGACAAGCTTGTGAATTTCTTTGCGGTTGTGGTACTTGCACCTATTTTTGAGGAGCTTCTCTTCCGTGCCTCAAACTACCGAAACTCCATGAAATACGGTGCATGGTCAATGGCAATAATCTCAGGACTAACCTTCGGATTGTGGCACAGCAACTACTCACAGACCTTCTACACCGCTTTACTTGGTGTATTCTCCTGCCTTATGTACGCAAAAACGAAGTCAATTATCCCGTCAATTATCACACATTTCTGTCTGAATCTTATCGGCGGACTTCAGCTTATGTTCATTGACTACTCCGTTGTAAATGCAATTAATGCGGGAGAATCTGTAAACACAGGCGATATGCTCAGTACTTTGGCAGTAATGCTGCTGTTTGTGGGTATCATAATCGGCCTTGCAATCACGGGACTTGTCCTCTTTATTATTGAGCTTGTGAAGCATCGTGAAAGTTTTCACATTGAAAATGAGCTTCCCGAAGTACCCGCTGTTAAAAAGACCTTGACATATCTTACCGCACCTATAACAATATTAATGTTCCTTGCATTCATCGCAGTAACGGTAATAAACGCACTTTATCTTGACGTATAAAATCAAAACCACCCCTTAAGGGGTGGTTTTATTGTTTCTATCAGCCTACCATATTTTCAACGCCTGTGATATTGAAGCTGATTTTAAAGCTTTCTGCAGGCATTTCAATTTCCATAGGTGTAATTTCTGTGTTATAGATATTTACAAGCTCAATGTACATATTTCCGCTGCCGTCAGCCATGATATAAGGCTTTTCGATAGCATATTCCTTATCGTCGCAGTAGAGAACAACATCCTTGATGCCTACTGTGTTGGAATAAGGGAAGTCTGTGCTGACAAAGAGCATATTAAGACTATCTGAATCCTGTGAGAAGTCGTAGCCGTCAACGCTTACGGTATATGTACCGCTTTCTGTGATTGAAGCGTCGGTGAAGGTTGCACCTGTATCGATAATGTCATCATTCTTGCCGTCGTTATTGGTGTCACCCCACTTGATAAGTGTATCAAACCACTCGCTTGAAGCACCGTATGTAGCGTCATCATAAGCATTTCTGAATGTATAGACATTTGTCTGAATACCGATATAAGCGTGGAGCTCATCACTCTTCTGTGCAGTCTGTGAATCAGCCTTTATATCAGAGCCTGCAAGGGGATTCTTTTCAGCAACAGCAGTTACGATACCGCTGATGATTTCGGGCTGAGTCTGCTCAGTAGTCTTTCTGTCAAAAAGACCGAAGCCGTAGTTTCCGTTGTAGCCGTTATCCCAGTAAACGGGAGTGATACCCATTGAAGCGGCAGTACCTGCAACATAGCTGTTGAAGTAAACACGGTTTGAAGAAATCTGCTCCTCAAAGCCTGCAACAGCGGTTTTCTTGTCAATTGCACCGTACTCACCGATGATTACAGGAATCTTGTTATCGATATATTCTTCCTTAAGCTTTGTGAACTGAGTTTCAAGGTGAGTCTCATCGCCCCATGACGCAAGCGCTTTAGGTGTGAAGTTATATGTATCTATAAGCTCCTGACCCTTCTGTCCCCAGAGGTAGGTTTTGATAGACTCTGTACCGCAGTAATCCCAAGGGTCATAAAAGTGTACCGAAACCATAATGCGGTTTTCTTCAGCAGTACACTTTGTATCGGTAGGAAGCTCGAAGCCGTAATCACCTACAGTATAGTCGATATTTGTATTCCAACCGGGAACAAGAAGCCAGCGGTGAGTGTTATTGCCTGCCGCTTCACGTACTGTATCAACGAAAATCTGATTGTAGGTATTGAGATTCTCGTAACGTTCCGGCATCGGGTCGTTGTATTCGCCGTCGAACACCTCGTTCATTGACTCAAAGATAAGATGCTCATCGTAATCCTTGAAACGCTCGGCAATCTGCTTCCATACAGCCTTGTACTTTTCCTGAATCTTAGCCTGATCCTCACCGTTTACGAGAAGCCAGCCGCCTGTAATTGAGTTGTAGCCGTCGCCGTGCATATTGATGATAACATAAAGGTCAGCCTTGTAGCAGTAGTCAACTACCTCCTGAATACGGTCAAGCCATGCGGAATCGATAGTGTAGTTGTTGCTGTCGTCGATTTTGCTGAGATAGGAAACGGGAACTCTGATTGTATTGAAGCCTGCTTCTGCAACAGCGTCAATCATTTCCTGAGCAGCTTCGGGATTTCCCCACGCTGTTTCGCTTGGTGTACCGCCTGCGTTAGCTTCGAGAGTATTTCCGAGATTCCAGCCTGCACCCATATCCTCTGCAAGATTGTCAAAGGAAATTGTGAATGCACCGTTATTCTTTGTGTCACCTTCTTCGTCATCCTTTTTGGAATTACAGCCGGTGAGTGCACCTGCCAGCATTACGGCAGAGCACAGAATTGAGAGTATTTTTTTCATTCTGTTCTTAACCTCCGATTAAAAATGCCTGTTCCGACTGTGAATAATCACTGCGTCGGGTATTATTTTCGTGCGAAAAATCGTCCGGAGCCGCCTATAGCTCCCTATGGACCGTATTTTCCGCTATGGATAAATTCAGTATACAGTAATTTTCTTTTTTTGTCAATAAAAAAAGAGGATTGTTATATAAACGGATAGAAATATTATATTGTGAAAACACACACTACTCCGCTCAAGCTGAGACGGCAATATTATTATAATATTGTATAATGTATAACTAAAAATAAAACAGCAAGAGCAATAAACAGTATACCAAATCCCAGAAAAAGTCCGCCTGCAAGTGCACTAACCCAGCCTTCAATTATACATTCCTCAGGCTTTTCGGGGTTAACGTATGCATCACGCATTCTTCCTATTTCCGGAGACAATGAAGTGCCCACATAGGAGCGTTTGCGATAGACTGTACCGTTGTATTCGTACTCATAGACACCGTAATTCCGGCGTCTGTTATTGTAAGAACGCCCGAAGCGGTCTATATCATTGATAATTGCTGTTGTTTTATAGGTACATCGCATCTGCTTCTTCTTGCGGCTGTTGAAAATCAATGCGGCTACGAGTATAAAAACAGCTCCAATCGGCAATAGAATCATTGCGGCAATATTCATGATAAATAACCTCCTGTTCAGTACAGAAAAGCCGTTTCCTTAATCAGCGGAAACGGCTTTATGGCATTATATTACTTGATGAGTGACTTGCCTGTCATTTCAGCAGGCTGAGGAAGCTCAAGAAGCTTGAGAATTGTAGGAGCAATATCAGCAAGCACACCGCCCTCACGAAGCTCGCAGTCCTGACCTACAACTATGAAAGGTACAGGATTTGTTGTGTGAGCTGTGAATGCACTTCCGTCAGGCTCATACATCTTATCTGCGTTTCCGTGATCAGCAGTAATAAGTGCCGCACCGCCCTTTGCAAGGATAGCGTCAACCATTCTGCCTACGCATGTATCAACAGCCTCAACGGCAGTCTTTGCAGCGTCGAAAATGCCTGTGTGACCAACCATGTCACAGTTAGCGTAGTTGAGAATAATTACATCATACTTGTCAGACTCAATAGCCTCAACAACTGCGTCTGTAACCTCAAATGCACTCATTTCAGGCTTCATATCGAATGTCTCAACGTCGGGAGACTTGATGAGGATTCTGTCCTCACCCTCAAACTGCATTTCCTCTCCGCCGTTGAAGAAGAATGTAACGTGAGCGTACTTCTGAGTCTCAGCAATACGGAGCTGAGTCTTGCCTGCCTTTGCAAGGTACTCGCCGAGAGTCATTGTAAGCTGCTCGGGAGGGAATGCAACGGAAACATTAGGCATAGCAGCGTCATACTGTGCCATGCATACGAAATGTACAGGGAAGTAAGCTCTCTCAAAGCCTGCAAACTCTGTATCAACAAATGCTCTTGTGATCTGTCTTGCACGGTCAGGACGGAAGTTGAAGAATACAACGCTGTCATTCTCTGAAATTTTACCGTTCTCGTCAACAACAGTAGGAAGCATGAACTCGTCTGTAACCTCGTTAGCGTAGGAGTTCCTGATTGCCTGTACAGGGTCAGTCTCCTTAACACCCTCGCCGAATACGAGTGCCTTGTAAGCCTTTTCAACTCTGTCCCATGCGTTGTCTCTGTCCATAGCGTAGAAACGTCCTGCAATTGTAGCAACTGAGCCAGTGCCGATTTTATTGATTTCTGCAACAGCCTCTGCCATATAATCAGCGGCGGATGACGGAGGAACGTCACGTCCGTCAAGGAATGCGTGAACGTAAACCTTTTCAAGACCGTTTCTCTTAGCCATTTCAAGAAGTCCGTAGAGGTGCTCCATGTGACTGTGAACACCGCCGGGTGAGAGAAGTCCCATAAGGTGGAGGGCAGAACCATTCTTCTTGCAGTTTTCCATTGCGTCAACAAGAGCCTTATTCTCGAAGAAATCGCCGTCCTTTATAGACTTTGAAATCTTAACGAGCATCTGGTAAACAATTCTTCCTGCACCGATATTTGTGTGGCCAACCTCAGAGTTACCCATCTGTCCGTCGGGAAGTCCTACATCAAGTCCGCTTGCACCGATAATGGTGTTGGGACCCTGCATGTATTTGTCAATATTAGGTGTGTTAGCGGCTGTGATTGCGTTGCCGTAATCATCGGCATTGTAGCCGAAGCCGTCCATAATGATAAGTGCAACAGGTTTCTTTGCCATAATTCAAACCCTTTCATAGATATTTTTTATTCAAGCAAATGTAGGGGCGGATATTATCCGCCCGTATAATTTTATTAGCCGTTGATAGCAGCCTGTACGATTGTATTGAAGTCCTCAGCCTTGAGTGAAGCTCCGCCGATGAGTCCGCCGTCGATGTTGGGCTTAGCAAGAAGCTCAGCAGCGTTTGCAGCGTTCATAGAACCGCCGTACTGGATTGTTACAGCGTCTGCTGTTGCCTGATCGTAGAGCTTTGCAAGCTGTGCACGGATAAATGCACAAACCTCTTCAGCCTGGTCAGGAGTAGCTGTAAGACCTGTTCCGATTGCCCATACAGGCTCATAAGCGATTACTGTATTCTTAACCTGCTCTGCTGTAAGTGACCAGAGATCGAGCTTGATCTGACGAGCGATAACCTCTTCAGTGATATTGCACTCACGCTCCCACTTGAGTTCGCCTACGCAAACGATAGGCTTGAGACCTGCGTTGAGAGCAGCAACTGTTCTCTTGTTAACTGTCTCGTCTGTCTCGCCGAAATACTGTCTTCTCTCGCTGTGGCCGATAACAACATACTCAACGCCAAGCTCAACGAGCATGTCAGCTGAAATCTCACCTGTGAAAGCACCGCTCTTCTCGAAGTGAACGTTCTCGGCGCCAATCTTAACGTTTGAACCTGCAGTTGTGTTGATAGCTGTTTCAAGGTTTGTGAAAGGTACGCAAGCGATAACCTCTACATTGCCCTCAGCGTTTGCTACGAGAGGCTTGATAGCTTCGAGAAGCTCCTTAGCCTCAGGGCGAGTCTTGTTCATTTTCCAGTTTCCTGCAATAATTGCTTTTCTTGTTGACTTGTTCATTGTAATTACTCCTTACATAAATTTATTGAGCTGATTTTAAATAAAAATCACAATTTCAAAAAATATCATAGCACACGCTATAAACAATAACGCTATTGCCGTTTCAAAGGACAATGCCGGTTTGGGACTGAATCTTTTTGTAATTGCCGGATCATCCTTGCGGCAATATAATTCAGTACCACCGTATCCTGAACTGTATTGTGTCGTTTTCAGCTGATAGGATTTTCCTTCATAAACATATCTGAGATTGCTGTATTTTGTTGTACGCTTTGTCACATCCTGAGAATATCTTTTTCCTGTAAAATGGCTGATAGTCTCATCACAAAGAGAAGTTTCGGAAACATCGGGGTTTTCCATTTCCTTTTCACTTACAATCTCCACTTTGACCTTCGCCCATCTGCGTTTGCATGGCGGAAGATTGAGATTCTTTTTCATCAGACTTCTGACAGCACCCCAAAGCAAATCTATAACAATTATGTTATAAAATACTGCAATGACACCCATCACTATTATAAAATCAAGTTCCAATTTTTAATCCCTTCTAATCGCAATAAGGGCGAATATCACTATCCGCCCTTTAATTGTATTAAAAACAGCCCCTTAAACAACTCCCGTACACATATTTATCTATCCCCTCCCAGCGGGGAGGGCATGTTTACTGTGAATTCACAGTAAATTACAGTGGGTGGGGGAACTGTCAGCGGGGACTCCCCGCTTACTTTTCAGCGATAGCAGCTACGCCGGGAAGAACCTTACCCTCGAGGTACTCAAGTGAAGCACCGCCGCCTGTTGAGATGTGGCTCATCTTGTCAGCGAAGCCGAGCTGCATAACAGCAGCAGCAGAGTCACCGCCGCCGATGATTGTTGTAGCGTCTGTCTCAGCAAGAGCCTTAGCTACAGCGATTGTACCCTTAGCAAGAACAGGGTTCTCAAATACGCCCATAGGTCCGTTCCAAACAACAGTCTTAGCAGACTTAACAGCCTCAGCGAAGAGAGCCTGTGTCTTTGTGCCGATGTCAAGACCCATCTTGTCAGCAGGAATCTTATCTGAATCGCAGATTTCAATTTCGATTTCAGCATCGATAGGATTCGGGAACTCAGCTGTGATAGCTGTATCTACAGGGAGAAGAATCTTCTTGCCGAGACTCTCAGCCTT
>SVNJ01000108.1 GCA_015066955.1 Ruminococcus sp.
TTATATTGACGAAACAAAGAAGAAGAACGATATGTACCGTACCGAGCTCAACAAGACAAAATCAGGCTGTGAGCTTAAGGGCGTTACATGTATCAACCCTGTAAACGGCAAGGAAGTAAGAATGTTCATCGGCGATTTCGTTCTTGCAAGCTACGGTACAGGTGCGGTTATGGCTGTTCCGAGCCACGACCAGAGAGACTTTGAGTATGCAATTGCACATAATATAGATATGATTCAGGTTATCGACGGCGACGAAAAGCTTGGTCACGTTGATGTTTCCGAAGCTGCATTCGAGAAGCAGGGCTATCTCGGAAAGGGCTATAAGCTTATCAATTCCGAAGAATTTACAGGCCTTACCGTTGAAGAGGCAAAGGAAGCAATCACACAGAAGCTTGAAGCTATGGGCAGAGCAAAGCGTACCGTTAACTATCACTTCCGTGAGTGGATATTTGCACGTCAGCGTTACTGGGGTGAGCCTGTACCTGTTGTACACGGCGAGGACGGAGAGATTCACTCTCTTGATGACAGTGAGCTTCCGCTTATTCTTCCCGAGCTTGACGATTACAAGGGCAAGAACGGAAAAGCACCTCTTGAAAATGCAGCTGAATGGAAGCAGTATGATGATAACGGCATAAAGGGTCTCCGTGAGACATCTACAATGCCCGGAAGTGCAGGTTCAAGCTGGTACTACTTCAGATATATCGACCCGAATAACGATAAGGAATTCGCAAATCAGGAGCTTCTTAAGCACTGGATGCCTGTTGACCTTTACATTGGCGGACCTGAGCATGCTGTAGGTCACCTCATGTATTCAAGAATCTGGAACAGATATCTTTATGACAAGGGTCTTGCACCTACAAAGGAACCATTCAAGAAGCTTGTTCATCAGGGCATGATTCTCGGTGAAAACGGCATAAAAATGGGTAAGCGTTTCCCTGAATTCGTAGTTAATCCTTCTGATATCGTAAGGGACTACGGTGCAGATACACTTCGTCTTTACGAGATGTTCATGGGACCTCTCGAGGTAAGCAAGCCCTGGAGCAAAAACGGTGTTGAGGGTGCAAGAAAGTTCATCAACAGAGTGTGGAATTTCTTTACAGAAACAGAGAATCTCACCGACGACAACGACGGAAGTCTCACAAAGGTTTACCACCAGACAGTAAAGAAGGTTTCCGACGACTATGAGGTGCTTGCATTCAATACTGCAATCAGCCAGATGATGATTTTTGTAAATGCTTGCTACAAGCAGGGAAGCTGTCCTAAGGAGTACGCTGAGGGACTTATCAAGATGCTTTCATGTATAACTCCCCATATCGGTGAGGAAATCTGGAGCATTCTCGGTCACGAGGATACAATCGCATTTGAAAGCTGGCCGACCTATGACGAGGCACAGCTTGTTGAGGAGACCGTTGAAATTGTTGTACAGGTAAACGGAAAGCTCAAGGCAAAGCTTGTTGTTGCTGTTGACGCAGACAAGGATTCCGTAATCGCAATGGCGCTTGAAGAGGCTAAGGTGAAAGAATCTGTTGACGGCAAAAATGTGATTAAACAGATATATGTACCAAATAAGCTTGTTAATATTGTAGCAAAATAACGAAAGTTAAGGATGCGAAAAAAACTTCTTGACAACGCATCAAAAATGTGATAAACTAATATTATATTATTTTATCTGCTATACGCTTTTTGAGGTATAAGCTGACTGACATCTGTTTACAGATGATTAGTATAGATGTTCTGCGGAAGCGGAACAACCTCTGATACAAGGGAGGGAAAGATAGTGGCAGAAGTTCGAGTAGGCAAAAACGAATCCTTAGACACAGCTCTTAAGAGATTTAAGAGATCATGTGCAAAGGACGGCGTTATCGCTGAGGTTCGTAAGAGAGAGCACTACGAAAAGCCTTCGGTTAAGCGTAAGAAGAAGTCTGAGGCAGCTCGTAAGCGTAAGTATTAATCTTGCGAAAACTTTAACATGTTGATAAAAGCGGGCTGCGGCTCGCTTTTTCATTTTTATAAGAAGATTCTTTGTTTCGACAGGATTTTTACCTGCGATACAGTATAATATATGGAGGCGCTTATGCTGTTTAAGTCAACCGCAGCTTTCAGAAAAACTACCGATATTACACCGCAGATTCTGAAGAAGCTGAATATAGAGGGTCTTATTCTTGACCTTGACAATACCCTCACAACCCATGATAACCCAAGACCCGCAGACGGAGTCCTTGACTGGATTGCACTTATGAAAAACAGCGGGATTAAGCTTATGATTGTCTCAAATAACCATGCTCCCCGTGTCAGGCCATTTGCCGATATGCTTGGACTTGAATTCGTGAGTGAGGGCAAAAAGCCGCTGACAAATGGCTTCCGTGAGGCTGAAAGGCGCATGGGTATACCGAGAGAGCGTCTTGCGGCAGTGGGCGACCAGATATATACTGACGTGCTTGGCGCTAATTTAGCGGGAATAAAGATGCTGTACGTAGTGCCGATTGAGCATGAAAAGACCACATTTTTCAAGGTGAAGAGAAAGCTTGAAAAGCCGTTTTTACCGAAAAAATTCTATAATAATAAATAAGGAGTGCTGTATATGATAAAAAAGATTCTTGTAATTCACGGTCCTAACCTTAACCTTCTCGGAGAGCGTGAACCCGGAGTTTACGGAAATTCAGGAATAGATGTACTTAACGCAAATATCATCGACAGGGCAAAGGAACAGGGTCTTCAGTGTGAGATTTTCCAGTCAAATCACGAGGGTGCGATTATTGACAAGCTTCACAGTGCAAGAACCTCCTTTGACGGCGTGATTATAAATGCAGGTGCGTATACTCACTACAGCTATGCTATCAGGGACGCGATTTCCGCAATAAAGATTCCCTGCATTGAGGTGCACATCAGCAACGTTTTCGCAAGAGACGAATTCCGTTCAAAGTCCGTTATAGCACCTGTGTGCAAGGGTTCAATCTGTGGCTTCGGCTTCGGAAGCTACTATCTTGCTATTCAGGCACTCTCAGAGCTTTAAGAGGTGATAAGCTTGAACAGATTTGAAAGGCTTTTTTCGGAGCTTCCCTCAGATGTTGAGAGTGTCCTTATAACCTCTGACGTTAACCGCAGATATTTTACGGGCATGAAGTCCTCCGCAGGCACTGTGCTTGCATTCCGTGACAAGGCATATCTGATAATCGATTTCCGTTATATTGAAAAAGCAAGAGCGACGGTGAAGTCGGCAGAGGTAATTGAGCAGAAAAAGCTTATGGCACAGATAAATGAGCTTATGAAGGAGCACGGGGTATGCAATACCGCAATTGAGGCTCAGACTATGACGGTGAGCACACTCAATATGTACCGCAGTTCACTTGAAGGTGTTGAAATAAATGATACAGACATGCTCAGCAATGCCATAAATAACCTCAGAGCGGTCAAGGATGAGGACGAGCTTGTGTGTATAAAGAAAGCACAGGAAATAGCTGAGGCGGCATTTGAGAATGTTCTTAGCTTCATTAAGCCGGGAGTAACTGAGCGTGAAATTGCACTTGAGCTTGACAGGCAGATGCTTGAAAGGGGAGCGGAGGCAATGTCCTTCGAGACGATTGCCCTTGCAGGTGCGAATACATCTATGCCTCACGGTGTCCCCTCAGATAAAGCCGTTGAAAGCGGAGAATTCGTCCTTATGGACTTCGGTGCGGTATATAACGGCTATCACAGCGACATGACACGTACTGTATGCGTAGGTAAGCCTACAGAAGAAATGGAAAAGGTATACAACATCGTGCTTGAGGCACAGCAGGCGGCTCTTGAAGCTGCACACGGCGGAATTACAGGCTCTGAGCTTGATAAGATTGCCCGTGATATTATTAAAGCTGCAGGCTATGGCGAATACTTCGGTCATTCACTCGGTCACGGAGTGGGAATGGAAATACACGAAAAGCCCAATGCCAGTGAAAGCAACAAGGATATTTTAAAGAGCGGTGCGGTTGTAACCGTTGAGCCGGGTATATATCTTCCCGGAAAATTCGGCGTAAGAATTGAAGATTTTGTCATTTTGACTGAAAATGGATGTGTTAATCTGACAAAATGTGCAAAAAATATAATATCTTTGTAATTATATCGCTTTAGGTATTGCAAAAAATGCGGAAATATGATAGAATATAATATATAATAATTGATAATTTACGGAGGTAATTATAATGATTTCAGCAGGCGATTTCAGAAACGGCGTTACTTTTGAACTGGACGGCAACGTTGTTCAGGTTGTTGAGTTCCAGCACGTAAAACCGGGAAAGGGTGCCGCATTCGTAAGAACAAAGTATAAGAATGTTATCACAGGTTCTGTGGTTGAAACATCCTTCAACCCCACAGCTAAGTTCCCTACAGCTTTCGTTGAGAGAAAGGACATGCAGTACAGTTATACTGACGGTGACCTTTACTACTTCATGGATATGGAAACATACGAGCAGCTTCCTATCAGTGCATCAGTTCTTGGCGACAACTTCAAGTTCGTTAAGGAAGAGATGATCTGTAAGATTCTTTCCTACAAGGGCAATGTATTCGGCGTTGAGCCGCCTAACTTTGTAGAGCTTGTTATTACACAGACTGATCCCGGCTTCAAGGGCGATACAGCTACAAATGCTACAAAGCCCGCTGTTGTTGAGACAGGTGCTGAGATTAAGGTTCCGCTCTTTATCGATGAAGGCGAAAAGATTCAGATCGATACAAGAACAGGCGAGTATATGGGTAGAGCTTAAGATTAACGCTCTGCTTTAAACCATACTATATTTTTGAAAGGGGGAGCTGTTTATGAAGCTTACCGAAAAAATGTCATATTTACAGGGACTTATCGATGGTCTCGATATTGATGATTCCACAAAAGAGGGCAAGGCACTTCTGGCTATGACAGAGGTTATGAATGAGCTTGTGCTTTATGTTGAGGACTTACAGTCTCAGGTAGATGAGCTTACTGAGCTCTGTGATATTCTTGACGAGGATCTCGGCAATGTTGAAGAGGATATCTACGATTTTGATGACTGTGACTGCGACTGTGATTGCTGTGATGATGACTGCGATTGCTGTGACGAGGACGAAGACTTCGACTTCGACGATGATGAGCTTTATGAAGTAACCTGCCCCACTTGCGGAGATTCAATTCTCCTTGATGAGAGCATTATTGATGAAGGCTCAATGAACTGTCCTAACTGCGATGAGCTTCTCGAGTTTGACTACGAGGATCTTACAATCGAGGATTTCGAGGACAGCGAAGAGGATTCCGACGAGGAATAATCTACCATAAACTATTATCGGGATAACCTTTATGGCTATCCCGATTTTTATTGAAGAGATTTGCCGCAGTTGATTACTGGTTTATCAGACTTTTCTTTGATATGCCTGCATAATTGCTGTGAAACAGTTCATAATATACATGCAGAAGAAAAATCAATGTGCTTCTGCCGGTACGTTTACTTAAGGCAATGCGGAATCCGCACTCCGGTTTGCTTTGGTGTGCCGAAGTGCGGAGAAAGGTGTATTATTATGAGCAATCAGAATAATAACAATAACAACAACTCACAGAACAGAAGCCAGCAGAATTCTCAGAATCGCAATCAGCAGAATTCTCAGAACAGCAGAAATCAGCAGAATTCTCAGAACAGCAGAAACGAGAAGGACAACAACTCATCATATTAAAAAGAACAGCTGTAGCCCGATTATGGGTTACAGCTGTTTTTCTTTTTACTTATCAGATTTATCGGAATAGTTTCTGTTTCCGTATTTTGTCTCGTTTTTAAGCTTGATTACCTTGAAAATAAAGATTTCAAGCGATATAAGTGCAAGCACTGCCGCACCTGCAATAAGAGCTACCATACCTGCTGTCATTTTCTTTTCACCCTTCTCATCATCTTCATCTGAGTCCTTATCGTCACTGTCTTTACCTGACTTATCGGACTTGCTGTTTTCCTTCTTGTCATCTGAGGAGCTGTCAGACTTTTTGTCGTCATTACTGTCAGCCTTGTTTTCCTCAGCGTTATCCTCAGCCTTATCCTCATCGTAGGTGTTTTTATCGTTTGATTCACCCTCACCGCCGTCATTTGAGATACCAGCGGAGGAGCCTGTGCTTCCTGCAATGATTCCGCCGTTTTCCTCAGCTGTGAATGCGGTAATCCATGCAAGAGAAGCATTCCAGTTAATGGTGCACTCGTTTACTGACCATGCTTCGATATGGTCAAGGTAGCATTTCTGAGGAGCAATTTCACCCTTTTTCCAGCCCGAGCCTTTTACCCAGGGGTCCTGCATACCGGAATTAGGTCCGCCTGAAATAACACCGCATGGAGCCTTAGGGAAAAGCTCATCAACCTGATTTGACCAGTATCTGTGATGAGGATTTTCAATAGCGTGTGTACCGTAGCCTGTAACGTATGAGTAGTCAACGGCATTTCGTCCGAGAATATAGTCAATACCTGAAATTACACCGTCAAGATGCTTGTCGTCCTCTGTAAGGAGATAAGCGTAGGCCATAACGATTGAATTGTCTGTTACAAATGAGTTTGAACCCCAGATATAGCCTGTATCCGAATCGTTGTAGCTGATCTGACTCTGACCGTAGGGGAGACCGTAGCCTTGCTTTTCTTCAAGCTCAATGTAGTATTCGGAAGCCTTTATGATATTATCTGCTGCCTCTTCAACGTCATCCTTGCTGAAAGCGTCGGGGTTGAGGATAATGCTCATAGTACCGAGTGAAGCTGTGACCCCAGTCAAAGCTGCC
>SVNJ01000109.1 GCA_015066955.1 Ruminococcus sp.
TGTAACATGTGCTTCAAACGTTAACGCAGGCGATATTATTCCCGTTGCTCTTGACGGTTCAACACTTCGCGGCGGTATCAAAATCAAGAAGGGCAAGCTCAGAGGCGTTGAATCAAACGGTATGCTCTGCTCTCTCGGTGAGCTTGGTCTTGATAAGAGAGACTTCCCCTACGCTATCGAGGACGGTATCTTCATTATGCAGGAGAACTGCGAAATCGGTGAGGATATTCACACTGCTATCGGTCTCAACGATACTTCAGTTGAGTTTGAAATTACTTCCAACCGTCCCGACTGTCTCAGTGTAACAGGTCTTGCAAGAGAGACTGCTGCTACTTATAATCTCCCCCTTAATATTCCTACACCTTCATTCAAGGGTGTTGACGGTGATATTAATGAGATGCTTAAGGTTGACATTATCAATACCGAAAAGTGTCAGAGATACTGTGCAGGTATCGTAAAGAACGTAAAGATTGAGCCCTCTCCCCGCTGGATGAGAGAGAGACTCCGTGCAAGCGGTGTCCGTCCTATCAATAATTTCGTTGATATCACTAACTACGTTATGCTTGAATACGGTCAGCCTATGCACGCTTTCGACCTTCGCTACGTAGAAGGTGCTCACATCAATGTAAGAAACGCTGTTAACGGCGAGAAAATTATGACACTCGACGGTGTTGAGCGTACTCTCACAGAAGATATGCTTATTATAGCTGACGATAAGAAGCCCGTTGCTGTTGCAGGTGTTATGGGCGGTGAATACAGCGGTATTATGGAAAATACTACCACTGTTGTTTTCGAGTCTGCTTACTTTGAACCTACTCAGGTGCGCCGTACATCAAAGGCACTCAAGCTTAAGACTGACGCTTCAATGCGTTACGAAAAGGGCGTTGACCGCCTTATCAGCATGACTTGTCTTAACCGTGCATTCCAGCTCGTTGAGGAGCTTGGTGCAGGTGAAGTAATCCGCACTGTTATTGACTGCGATTATACAGACAAGACTCCTGCTTCCATTGAATTCAATGCACAGTGGATTAATGATTTTCTCGGCACTGAAATTCCCGAAGCTGATATGATTGACTATCTCAACCGTCTTGGCTTCACTGTTGAGGGTGACAAGGTAACTGCTCCTTCATTCAGAATCGATATTGAATGCAAGGCTGATATAGCAGAAGAGGTTGCACGTATCTACGGCTACAACAATATTCCTTCATCAGAATTCAGAGGTGTTGCAGAGGCTGAGCTTACAGCTGAGCAGAAATTCACTAAGAAGCTCCGCAATACTGTTGCTGCTCTCGGCGGATATGAAATCGCTACATTCTCCTTCGTTTCACCGAAGTATCTTGATAAAATCAACCTTCCTGCTGACAGCAAGCTTAGAAACACTGTTACAATTATCAATCCTCTCGGTGAGGACACAAGCGTGATGAGAACTTCAACTATTCCTTCAATGCTTGAGGTACTCTCATTCAACTATAACAACAGAAATGAAAAAGCTTGCCTCTTCGAAATCAGCAAGGAATATCTCCCTGTTGAAGGTCAGGAGCTTCCGAATGAACCTGACAGACTTACTATCGGTATGTACGGCGATAATGCTGATTTCTACGATATTAAGGGCATTGTTGAGACTGCTCTTGCTGAAATGGGTATCAAGGACGTTGAGTATGTCCGTGCAAACGACAGCGATGCTTTCGATGAAAAGTCAGCTATGCATCCGGGAAGAAGTGCAGTTATACTTAAGGATGGCACTCCGCTCGGTATTATGGGTGAAATTCACCCTGAGGTTCAGGAAACATACGAATTCGGTACAAAGGTTTATATTGCAAAGCTCAATATTCCTGAGATGATGCAAACTGCTGTTACTGAAATCAGCTATCAGCAGCTTCCTAAGTTCCCTGCTTCAACAAGAGACCTGAGCCTTATCTGCGACGATGAAATCCCCGTTGCAGAGCTTGAAAAGGCTATCAAGAAGGCTTGCGGAAAGATTCTTGAAAAGGTTACTCTCTTTGACGTTTACAAAGGCAAGCAGATCGAAGATGGCAAGAGGAGTGTTTCTTACTCTCTCACACTCCGCTCACACGAAGGTACTCTTACCGATGAACAGGCTGACAGTGCTGTTAAGAAAGCTCTTAAGGCACTCTCCGCAATCGGTGCTGAACTCAGAGCATAATATAAATTTAAGGGGTGAACTTTATGTTCACCCTTTCTTTGTGTATAAAATCAGCCGGACATTTCTGCCCGGCTTGATATATTATATGTAATTACTTAGCAAGAAAATCTTCCATTGTGCCTTCGCCGCCTGTAGCAGTAAATGCATAGTAAGCAAGGATTGAGGAAGCGTCAGATGAATCTACTGTAGCATCAGCGTTAACGTCAGCAGCAGCAAACTGTGACTCTGTAAGTGAGTACTCACCGCCTGTAGCAACTTTTGCATACTCAGCAAGCACCTTCGAAGCGTCAGATGAATCTACCGCACCGCTCTCATCTGCGTCACCGAGTATATACTCGAGTGCAGGCTCTGTGGGAGCATCTGTAGGTGCGTCAGTAGGAGCGTCTGTAGGTGGCTCTGTGGGGTCTTCTGTTACATTTGAATCACCATCATTATAAAGACCTGAAATAGTGAACTTTACTCTGATGTTTTCAAGAATTGTAGTTTCAGTGGGAAGATCAGCTACGCCTGTGCCTGCCCAGTCATCATGGAGATAAATTCTGCATGTACCTGAGCTGCCCTCATAGTAGGTTGTAGTAATTGCGGCATCACTTACTGTGTAATCCTCGACAAGAACGTTATCAATCCATACCTCATCAAGAGTGATTTTAAGGTCAGGAAAAGTATGTGAATTGAAATTGGTAACACCCTCAGCAGCGAACATTGATATAGCAAGGAACTGAAGAGTATCTGTTCCACCAGTTTCAGTTACATCCCATTTAACCTCATACTGTGCATTACCGTTAATTGTAGCGGATGATGAAAGTGCATTTACCTCATCAATACCCCAGCAACCATTTGCGCCTATCATGCCGATAAAGCAAGCGTTAGCAACAACAGGCTTTTCTGAGTCAGCATTAGCGTTTACTGCAGACATTGCAGCTACTGCAGTTGAGAGGGTAGCAGCGGCAACAACAGCTGAAAACATTTTTTTCATTGTCATAGTTTAAAACCTCCAAAGTAAAATTTTGTAGTTTAATTATAACAAAAATCCAGCGAAAAGTCAATATAAAATTTCATATTTATGATAGAATTGCAAAAAAGCGACAGGAAAACCTGCCGCTTTTTGTATTATGATTCGGGAAGCTCTTTAATAAGCTTCGTGATAAATTTCTGAATTGATACAGCATCTGTAATAGCTACGCCGTCACCATGCTGATATACATCTGCATTGAGCTTTGCCTGTGCACTGAGAGGAAATGCCTCTGAATTTGTAACATAGGACATAATTGCAATTGCATCCGCAATCTCAACATCGCTGCTCAGGTTAGCATCACCCCATACAATTTTATTATCAGGCTCTGTGGTAAGCTCGGGTGTGGGTTCTGGTGTCGGCTCAGGTGTTGGCTCAGGTGTTACAGGATTTGTAGGTCTTTCATCGGAAGTAATTGTCATTCCGCCGTCGGCATAGGTACCGTCAGGCTCTCTTCCGTAGTAAAGCTCTCCGTTGATATATACAGGTACGTACTCAGTTATCGCAGCTTTTTCTGTGAGACCTTCGTTTGAGAAGTCGTTATCTGCATTCCAGCCGCTACCGTAATTAGGATATACAAACGCAAGGAGAATCTCACACTGCTGCATACCCTCTGATACGGGAAGCACCGCACGGCCGTCGGGAAGAGTTACCTCAACATAGTAGATATTTCCATCATACTTTATCGGAGCAGAAATTTCAGCTGATGCAACGCCCTTTGAAGCGTACATCTCTGACTGGTCACGGTCACATCTGATTACAACATCACTTGGCGAAAGTCCTGCATCAACAATCTCTGACAAGTCCATGTAGTAACGGAAAGAAAGATTATCCTGAACTCTTGCAGGCCATGCTGAATGGTTTGTAACCTTGAAGCTTACTGTAGCACCGCTTGCTGAAGTCTGACCCATTTTAGCCTCAACAAAGAATTCCGGTGAATCATGCTGCTCAGGCGCAGGGAAATCCGGGTCGGGCTTTCCGCCGTATTCATCAATCATCTTGCAAAGGAGTGCTGTAAAGCCGGCATTATAATCGGTTGCAACCTCATTGTTTATGAAATTCTGACGGTCGTCGATATATGAGCCGTCCTCATTAGGACCGCCTACAAGAGCACCGTAAAGTACGTGTCTGTTGTTATCGGGAATTGCAAGGTCATTTTTCCATGAACCGTGAGCTGTTCTGTGGTGAGCATTCAGCGGAGAATTCTCGCCGTAGCCTACCACAAAGCTTCTGTTTTCAGGATTATCACCAAGAGCATAATTTGCCTGTGCTTCGTAAAATTCTACATTAGCAGCTGTTTTTGTATCAGCAAGTACAGTATCACAGGCAACAGCAGCTGTAAATGCAGCAGCTGTTGCGTGTCTCAGTGAGCCCCATGTAGTAAGCCAGCGCATGCCGCCTTCAAGCTCTTTTACGGTATTGGTCCAGTAATCAACATGCTTCTGAACTCTTCCGATATAGAACGGGTCTTCTGTGTTTATAGCATAAAGAACCATAGCGCCCTGCATAACATCGTCCCAGCAGTGTCCCCATGTATACTTTAATTCATCCGCACCAAGCTCTTTGTCAAGATTAGGAATATAGCTTTCAGCCTTATCAAGGTAAGCCTTGTTGCCTGTTGCAATATAGAGCCAGTTTGCGGAATAGAAAAGCTCATCATAGAAGTGGCTTGAACGGTAGAAATTTGAAGCATTGCTGTTCTGATAGGTATCATTGCTGTGTGAAGCATCTGCAAGGCTGAAAATATTTTCAGCATGAGCAAGATAGTCGTCAAGCTTGGACTGTTCTATACGTCCCTCAAGAGCACAGTAACCGGCTGCAAGAGCAGCAGCCATTTCGCCAAATACAGCCGCACAGCCTTCCGATGCCTTAATAACTTCTCTGGCCTCAGCCATTGTTGTGCCTGCATCACCCATACCGTACTCATAAACCTCAACAGGACCCCACCATGTATGGTCAACAGTACCGTTACCAACCTGATAAACAACCTCATCACCAAGATCGCATGCCGCAAGATAATCAAGTACAAATTCGAGATTGTTTACATAGTTTGTCATCTCACCACAAGCTTCAACACCGTCGGGATACTGATAAAGTCCCCACGCAAGCATAGATGCTGAATACGCCATAGGCAGATTGAACTTAACGTGGTCACCTGCGTCGTACCAGCCTCCGGGAATTTCGTCGATTGTAATTGAATCTGCTCGCCACTCTACACGATTCCAGTCGGGCAACTCGCCTGCCTGCTGACATTCATAGAAGAACAACGATTTCTGTAGTGCTTCTGCATAATTCTGTGTTCCTGCCGCTGATACCTTTATAGCATCGTCATTGCTGTACACTGCCGCAGTTGAACTAAGCAGAAGTGCTGCGGATAATACTCCGCTTGTAATTTTCTTAAGCATAGTAAACTCTCCTCTCATAATTTTTACAGGATTTCTCCTGTCCCTCTCACGAGTATACCAAGCTATACATACAAATTATGCCATAAAAGCATTAAAAAGTCAAGCATTTTTACCGAACTTCTCAAATGTTCGTCGCCTTGACTTTGAACGTCTCCGATGCTATAATTATTACAAATTATGAAAGGGGTTATTTTATGAAAAAACTCATCATGTCCGCTTCAATATCCGTCTTGATTCTTTTTCATTCATATATAGATACATCAGCCGCTAAATCCAATCTATCTTCGGGAAAACTTTTGTACCACAGCTATTCATCCTATACTGCACTTGACAGCAGAATTTTTCTTTACGACTTCTCTGACTGTACTTTAAAAGAAATAGGATCTGATAAATTTATAAATCCTATGAACGCTGACTTCGGAAGTCACGGTTATGACGTGGTTTTTATGGCAATTGACCCTGAACACGACGAATGGGATATATACCGCTGTAACCTTATAAGCGGAAAAACCGATAATCTTACATACGCAAGCGGTTTCAGAAATGAAGACCCTAAATTTTCACCCGACGGCTGCAAAATCGTATTCAAGCGAGGTTACTGGGACGGCTCAGTCAATGACTTTGTGTATAACCTTGCGGAAATGAATCTGTATACAGGTGAAATAATTATGCTTACCGATGATTTACCTGAAGAGTCAATGCCCTGTTATTCAGCGGATGGTAAAAAAATTTATTACGCACAGCTTAATGATGGCATTTCTTCAATTTATGAATTCGACACCGACTCCAAGACATCTAATACAATTTTTGCCGAGAGCGGCGTCACTGCATACTATCCTATGACCTCAGATAACGGATTGTACTTCACAAAATGGGTGTCAGCTGACAACATGACTGATACTATTGTAAAATGTGCAGACGGTAAAGCAGCACCGCTCCCCTTCTGCAATGACAGCTTCAACTGTTCAGACCCTTTCCCCTGTGATAATGGAAATATGTTCTACAGCAGCACTCAGAATGGTTCTTATGATTTA
>SVNJ01000110.1 GCA_015066955.1 Ruminococcus sp.
ATATCCGTTTTGTTGCAAGGATAATTTAATACGGAAATCCGAATTTATAATGCCTGTCACATTGCGACAGATTTCTCGCTTCCGATATGGTATAATACTCCAAAAGGAGGCATAAATATGAAGATTGATATAAAATCAGAGGACGGAAACGCAGTGGCTTTTCTCAGCGGTGAGATAGACCACCATAATGCAGGTGAAATCCGTACAGCCCTTGATAAGTATATAATTTCCGCACAGCCCCGTGAGCTTTCCCTTGACTTCAGGAATATTTCCTTCATGGACAGCTCGGGAATAGGTCTTATTATGGGACGTCACAAGCTTATACATGAGTGCGGAGGAAGTCTTGTTGTGCGTAATCCCCGTGCATATATCCGCAGAGTCATGAAGCTTTCGGGAATAGAGCGTCTTGTGCGTATCACAGGGGAAAAAATATAGGAGGTTGAGCAATGGAAGTTTTGAATGAAATAAAATTTGTAATGCCGTCCCTTTCGGTAAATGAAAGTGCCGCAAGAGCCGTTGTATCGTCGTTTCTCGTGCAGGCAGACCCGACGGTTGAGGAGCTTTCCGACATACGTACGGCAGTTTCTGAGGCGGTTACAAATTCTGTAGTGCATGGCTACAGGCACTCAAAGGGTAAAATAGAGCTTATGGTGCGTCTGCTTGCAGGACGTGAAATATACATAAAAATCAAGGACAAGGGCTGCGGTATAGCCGATGTAAAACAGGCAATGGAACCTCTTTTCACAACCGCACCCGAAGAAGAACGTTCAGGTCTTGGCTTTTCGGTCATGGACTCATTTATGGACAGGCTTACCGTAAGAAGCACCGTAGGCAAGGGGACTACCGTAATTATGCGGAAAAGGCTCGGAAAGCATGGAGACTGAGGTTAAAAAACAGCCCCTTGCAGAAGAAAATCTCGGACTTGTACATCTATGTGCAAATAAGTTCAGAGGCAGGGGAATAGAGTACGATGAGCTTTATTCCGCAGGCTGTATAGGGCTGCTCAAAGCGGTAAAGGCATTCGATACGGACAGGGGAGTGAAGTTTTCAACCTATGCGGTGCCTGTAATACTCGGAGAAATCAAGCGGCTTTTCCGTGACGGCGGTACAGTCAAGGTCAGCCGCAGTCTTAAGGAGCTTTCACTGCGTGTACAGCGTCTTTGCGAGCACTTTATGCAGAAAAACGGCAGAGAACCTACAGTTGCCGAGCTTGCTGAGCTTTCAGGTGAAGATGAATCAGACGTGGCACAGGCACTCTGCGTAAGTCAACCTGTGCTTTCCCTTACTTCTGGCGACGAGAGCGAGGGTCAGATAGATGTACCCTCAGAAGCTCCCGACGGAGAAATAGTGGACATACTTGCACTCCGTCAGATTATGGCTGCTCTCGACGAAAAGGACAGGGCACTTCTTGAACTCCGCTATTTCAGGGGACTTACCCAGTCTAAAACCGCAAAGGCTCTCGGTATGACGCAGGTTCAGGTTTCAAGGCGTGAAAAAAAGCTCCTGTCCCGTATGAGGGAGGAGCTTCTGGAGTAACATTATAATCCTGCATGCCATGTATATATGCGTTCAATATCTGTTGAAGAAGCTGAAATTCTGTTGCCGTCAAAGTCTGAATCAGGAATGATTATTTCAAAATCATTGATTTCCGTACCGTCGGTTACAAGAATACCTTTGACTGAATGAAAAAGCACTTCGGTTGTAATAAGAACAGTATGGTTGTCTATCAGCTCTATGCTAATAAACTCCGTTTGCTTAAAGGCTTTACGGGCATCTGAATTTACAGAAAAATCATCAAGTTCAATTGAAGTTCTTTTCTCAAAATTGTGACTAAATATATAATCACTGATAGCAATAACGTTTTCATTAAAATGATTCTTTTTATATTTTTCTATACAGTATCCAACAACACTAAGGACAATTATTACAATAAAAGAGAACAAGAAAATATTTTTTGTACTGAATAATTTTTTGAATTTATTATTTTCTGACATATTATCACCTACTCAAAAACCACATACCCGATAACAGAATTCGACATAAGAAATCCTTTCGGAGTAAGTGAGAGAAAGCGTCCGTCATATTCCGCATACCCTGCTTTAATGAGCATGGGTATTTTTTTTTCGATATCGGCTCTGCGTGAGCCTGCGGTGGAAAGGTCAAGTCCCGATTTAAGGCGGAGAGCAAGCATTGCCCTTTCCTCAAAACCGCATGGAGCGTTGTCGGTAACTTCAACCTTCTGAATCTGACTATGCAGAAAATCTTCAATATTGCTCGGCACCGCAAACCTTTTTCCGTTATAGCACGAATGAGCTGAGGGACCTATGCCGATATAGTCAAGGCATTTCCAGTAACGTGAATTATGACGGCTTTCAAAGCCTTTTTTTGCGAAGTTTGACACTTCATACTGCATAAAGCCGTGCTTTTGAAGGAGCTCACCCATTTTAAGGTACATATTAGCCGTTTCGTCCTCATCGGGAAGAATACTTTTTATTTCGGAACTGTCAAAATCCGTCCCCTCCTCAACCTTAAGGATATATGCGGAAATATGCTGAATCGGAAGCAGCGCAAGTCTGTTTGCCGAGTATTCAAGGGTTTCTGCGGTCTGATGCGGAATACCAATCATAAGGTCGCAGGTGATATTTTCAAAGCCTGCCTTACGTGCATCATCTATGGCTTTTACAGCTCTTTCGGCAGTATGCGTTCTTCCGAGAATTTTCAGTTCATCGTCAATGAGCGACTGCACACCGAAGGAAAGCCTGTTTACGCCTGCTTCATGAAGCTGACAGAGCTTTTCAAAGGTAAGTGTATTGGGATTTGCTTCAAGAGTGACCTCTGCATCGTCGGACAGTCTGAAATTGCTTTTTATGCAGTTCATTATACTTTCAATCTGCGAAGCATCAAGCAGGGAGGGAGTACCTCCGCCGAAGTATACGGTGTCGGTGACGATTGATTTGACGGAGTAATTGGTCAGATTTCTGCATACCGCATCGGTGAACAATGCAGAGCTTTGTTTTGAGTAGCTGTCGGAATAAAATGCACAGTATCGGCACTTTTTACCGCAGAAGGGGACGTGTATATAGAGTCCGAGTGTATCAGTCGACTGCATCGATTCTTATAGCCTGAGCCATTTTGAAGAAGAAGGCATTGGCAAGCTTGGGTACGATATAAATTGAAAGGAGAAGTCCCGGTACAACGAGAAGCTCATACTTGTCAAGCCACGCAATATCGGGAGCTTTGAGGTAGGTGAAGATTATGCAGGCGAAGGCGATAAGGCTGTAGACCGCATTGAAAATGGTTGCGCCCTTGCCGTTGACACAGCGTCTGCCGCACTTCATGCATACCTTTCCTTTGGAGTTAAGCTGACCTGCAAATGCTTTAGTCAGTGGATTGAAGCTTTTCTCACCGCAGTGAGGACAATTGTAAATGCTCATGATTAGTCCTTTCTGAAACAAAAAATAACGCATTGATTATCCGGTATCGGTAGGAGTGACCCTTGCGGTCACCCGCAAATAAACGTCATACATATCGGGCGACCGTAAAGGCCGCCCCTGCAGTTATGGCTCTTAACAAGTGCGACCCCGCTTAAGTATCAAGCTTCAGCACACTCATAAATGCTTCCTGCGGTACCTCTACCGTACCTAACTGACGCATACGCTTCTTGCCTTCCTTCTGCTTTTCAAGCAGCTTCTTCTTACGTGTAATATCACCGCCGTAGCACTTGGCAAGTACGTCCTTACGCATAGCCTTAACCGTCTCACGGGCAATGATTTTTCCGCCGATTGCCGCCTGAATCGGCACCTCAAAAAGCTGTCTCGGAATGTTTTCCTTGAGCTTTTCGGCTATTTTACGTGCTCTGCCGTATGCCTTGTTGGTATGGATAATGAACGAAAGTGCATCCACGATGTCGCCGTTAAGGAGTATATCAAGCTTGACAAGCTTTGAAGCCTGATAGCCGAGCATTTCATAGTCAAAGGAAGCATAACCCTTTGTACGGGACTTGAGTACGTCAAAGAAATCGTATACAATCTCATTAAGCGGAAGCTCGTAGTGCAGATTTACACGGGTATCATCAAGGTACTGCATGTCCTTGAAAACGCCTCGTCTGTCCTGACAAAGCTCCATAATATTGCCCACATATTCCGACGGAGAAAGAATATCCGCCTTAACCATAGGCTCTTCGGCAGTCTGAATAAGTGCAGGGTCGGGGTAGTTTGTAGGGTTGTCGATGTACTGCACCTCACCGCTTGTCAGTGTTACCTTATAGATAACGGAAGGAGCGGTTGTAATAAGGTCAAGATTGTATTCTCTTTCAAGACGCTCCTGAATGATTTCCATGTGGAGAAGTCCGAGAAATCCGCATCTGAAGCCGAATCCGAGAGCAATTGAGGTCTCAGGCTCAAAGGAAAGGGAAGCGTCGTTAAGCTGAAGCTTTTCAAGTGCCTCACGCAGGTCGCCGTACTTAGCACCGTCAGCAGGGTAAATACCTGAATAAACCATAGGATTTACCTTTCTGTAGCCGGGAAGCGGTTCATCGCAGGGATTGTCGTTATTTGTAACGGTATCACCCACCTGAGTGTCGCCGATGCTCTTGATTGAAGCGGAGATATAGCCAACCTCGCCTGCGGTAAGTGAGCCTGTATTCACGAGGGAATTTGCGTCCATACAGCCGGCCTCAACAACGGTAAATACGGCACCTGTAGCCATAAGACGGATAGTATCACCGACCTTTACGGTACCCTCCTTGACACGGACATAGATGATAACGCCCTTGTACGAGTCATAGTAGCTGTCGAAGATAAGAGCCTTCAGCGGCTTTTCGGGGTCGCCCTCAGGTGCAGGGATGTCTGTAACGATTTTTTCAAGGACAGCTTCGATATTCTGTCCCATTTTAGCGGAAATTCTCGGAGCGTCCATTGCAGGGATTCCGATAACGTTTTCAACCTCTCCGCAAACTCTTTCAGGGTCAGCGGAGGGAAGGTCTATCTTGTTAACAACGGGCACAACTTCAAGGTCGTGTTCGATTGCAAGGTAAGTGTTTGCAAGGGTCTGAGCCTCAATGCCCTGTGAAGCATCAACGACGAGAATAGCACCCTCGCATGCGGCAAGAGAACGTGAAACCTCATAGTTGAAGTCAACGTGACCGGGAGTATCGATAAGGTTGAAGATATAGTCCTCGCCGTCCTGAGCGGTGTACTTTAAGCGGACTGCACGGGCTTTGATTGTGATTCCTCGCTCACGCTCGATGTCCATGTTATCGAGAAGCTGATCCTCCATATCACGGATAGCGACGGTTTCTGTTTTTTCGAGAATACGGTCGGCAAGTGTTGATTTGCCGTGATCTATGTGTGCAATAATGCAGAAGTTTCTGATATTCTTATTAGCCAAAGCGGTACCTCTTTTCTGTGTGCCTGCGCACAATATTACAGAATAATTATATCAAAAAAATGTACGTTTGTAAAGTGGTTTTATGTGATGAAGATGAAAAAATCGGTAAACTGTAAAAACGATTCGTAGGGGCGGTCATCGGCCGCCCGTGACAAAACAAACTTTTTGGATATTATAGGCGTCGATACCCGCATCTATCCGTTCCCGAAGCATCAGGGTAAACCAACGGGCGAACGCAAGACTCGCCCCTGCAAATCAGGTCAGCAATGCCAGTAATTTATAATCAGACCTTCTTGATTCCGTAAATTACAAATTTTTTGAAAATATTTGCGTAAGTACTTGAAATATTCCGCAGAATAGTGTACAATAGAATAGTAAGTTGTTAATAAAATAACAGCACAGCATTTTATGTATATTATTTACGAAAGGATGTCATTAAAATGGCAGGATTAAACAAGGTTACTGTAGAAGATATCAATGTAAAGGGCAGAAAGGTTCTCGTAAGAGTTGACTTCAATGTTCCGCTCAAGGACGGCGTTATCACAAACGATAACAGAATCCAGGCTGCTCTCCCTACAATCAATAAGCTCATCGAGAACGGTGCAAAGGTTGTTCTCTGCTCACATCTCGGCAAGCCCAAGAACGGTCCTGAGGCTAAGTTCTCACTTGCTCCCGCTGCTGCAAGACTTGCAGAGCTCGTAAACACAAAGGTTGTTTTCGCTGCTGATGATACAGTTGTAGGCGACAACGCTAAGAAGGCTGTTGCTGAAATGGCTGACGGTGAAATCGTTGTTCTCGAGAATACACGTTTCAGAGGCGCAGAAGAGACAAAGAACGGCGAGGATTTCTCTAAGGAGCTCGCAGAGCTCGTTGACGGAGAGGCTTTTGTTATGGACGCTTTCGGTTCAGCTCACCGTGCTCATGCTTCAACAGCAGGCGTTACAAAGTTCGTTAAGGATACAGCAGTAGGCTACCTCATGCAGAAGGAAATCCAGTATCTCGGAAACGCTGTAGAGGTTCCTGAGAGACCTTTCGTTGCTATTCTCGGCGGTGCTAAGGTTGCAGACAAGCTCAACGTTATTTCAAACCTCCTCGAGAAGTGCGATACACTTATCATCGGCGGCGGTATGGCTTATACATTCCTCAAGGCTAACGGCGGTTCAATCGGTACATCACTCGTTGACGACGAG
>SVNJ01000111.1 GCA_015066955.1 Ruminococcus sp.
AATACGCTCGGACGAAAACGAAAATTACAAACGAGATTCCGTTCAGAAGCTTTCTCTCCTTCTGATAAAAAGAGGCGTTCACCCTTATAAGGACTGCTGGGCTCTTCCCGGTGGATTTGTAAGAAAGGGCGAAACTCTTGAGGAATGTGCCTTGAGAGAAATAACAGAGGAAACGGGGATTACTCCTGATGCACTTATGCCTGATGCTGTATTCAGCAGTCCTGTGCGTGATCCGAGAGGCTGGGTGATTTCAAATTCCTTTGTTTCGGTGATGAGTGAGGAAAATCTCAATGCTCACGGTGGAGATGATGCAACAGACGCAAAATGGTTTGATGTGGAGTTTACTTTAAACGGCGGAGAGGCAATGCTTGTGCTTCGCTGTGAGGAGACGCTGATAAGTGCAAAACTCAGAATGAAATCCGTGAAATTCGGATATCCCCATTTTGAAATTTCCGACAGCGGTGGCATTGCTTTCGACCATACTGAAATTATTGCCTGCGCACTTTACCGCCTTAGAAGTATTATTGAGGATTTCGACATAATCTTCGATTTTCTTCCTGAGAAATTTACTCTTTCCGCATTGCAGAAGGTTCAGGAGGCTATACTGAATACTCCGCTTCTGCCTGCGAATTTCCGCAGAAAGGCATCACCCTATATTGAAGAAACCGACGAATATACTACAGGTGCAGGACATCGTCCCGCTAAGCTATTTAAAAGAAAACAAGGAGATTGATATTATGAAAAAGACTTTGATTGTTATCGATATGCAGAATGATTTTATCGACGGTGCGCTGGGTACGGCAGAGGCTGTTGCAATTGTTGATAATGTAAAGGCAAAAATTGACGAGTACAAGGCTATGGGCGGTGAAATAATATTCACAAGAGATACTCACTTTGAAAATTATCTTGATACTCCCGAAGGAAAGAAGCTTCCCGTTGTGCACTGCGTTGAAGGTACAAAGGGCTGGGAAATTTCTGAAAAGCTGTGCACAGAGGGCTGTGATATAATCGACAAGCCAAGCTTTGGCTATACAAAATGGAATGAAAGAAGCTTTGAGGAAATCGAGCTTGTGGGACTTTGCACCGACATCTGCGTTATTTCTAATGCTCTTATACTGAAAGCATTTTTCCCTGATGCTGAAATTACAGTAGACGCAGGTTGCTGTGCGGGAGTTACTCCCGGAACACACAATTCTGCTCTTGAAGCAATGAAAATGTGTCAGATCAATGTAATCGGAGAGTGATGTTATATGCTGAAAATCAACGGCAGTGAAATTGTGCAGGGAAGCTTTCCCGACGGTACGCTTTTAGTAAAGTATGCACCCGAAAAAGACCTTGCATATGCAGAAATCGACTGGTATTATGAAAATGACCGCGAGCTTGTAACGCTTATTTATCTCACAAAGCATCTTAATGCTCACGGAATAAACAGAGTAAAGCTGTTTATGCCATATATTCCAAATGCCCGTCAGGACAGGGTAAAGTCTGATGAGGACGTTTTTACGATGAAGTATTTTGCTCAGGTTATCAACTGGCTTGGTTTTGAATCGGTAACGGTACTTGACCCGCACTCAACAGTAAGCGAGGCTCTCATTGACAGGATTGCAATTCTGACACCAAAGGAGAATGTCCGCAGAGTTATAAGCGAAATTACTCGCAGTGAAGGCGCTGAGCCGTTTATGTTCTATCCTGATGAGGGAGCTTCAAAAAGATATTCTGGAATGGTAACCCTTCCATACGGATTCGGCATCAAGAAGCGGGACTGGAAAACAGGAAAAATTCTCGGACTTGATGTTTCGGGCAGTGTTGAGCAGATCAAAGGCAAAAGCGTGCTTATTGTTGACGATATATGCTCTAAGGGAGGAACATTCCTCTTTTCGGCAAAAAAGCTTAAGGAGCTTGGTGCGGGTAATATTTATCTGTATATCTCCCACTGCGAGAAAACTATCTTAAACGGTGAACTGCTTACAAGCGGTTTAATCAGTAAAATCTACACAACAGACAGTATCTGTAATTTCAGACATGAGCTTATAAATATTATGCCTTGCAAAAA
Source organism: Ruminococcus sp. (assembly GCA_015066955.1). Classification (GTDB taxonomy): domain Bacteria; phylum Bacillota; class Clostridia; order Oscillospirales; family Ruminococcaceae; genus Ruminococcus. The sequence goes on from SVNJ01000111.1 coordinate 2,054, forward strand.
AGGAGCTGAAGATTATGAATAATATTAACCCTATGCTTCTGTGCGACTTCTATAAAACGGTCCACAGCGATATGATAAATCAGAAAATGACTAAGTCAATGTCATATTATACTCCCCGAATGAGCAGAGTTAAACGTTGGGATAAGGTTGTAATGTTCGGCCTTCAGATGTTCTGCAAAACATGGCTTATTGACTATTTCAACGATTGTTTCTTTGCTCTTCCCGAAGATGAGGTTGTGGCTGAGTATGAAAGAGTGCTTGACGCTTCACTTGGTAAGGGAATATACAGCTCTGAGAAAATAAGAAAGCTTCACCGACTGGGATATCTTCCTATTGAAATTATCGCTCTTCCTGAGGGTGAGCTTGTGCCTGTACGTGTTCCAATGTTCGGAATTACAAATACTCACCATGAATTTGCATGGCTTCCACAGGCACTTGAAAGTCTTATATCAGCAGAAATGTGGTATCCGCAGATTACTGCAACTGTAGGAAAGACCTATCGTGACATTGTAAATAAATATTACGGCGAAACCTGTGATGATGATACTCCTCGTGCCAAAGCTCTTGGTGCATTTGATTTCAGAGGTGATATGTGCGTTGATGCTGCACTTAAAGCGTCGGCGGGCTGGTGTATGTCATTTGTAAATACTGCTACAGTACCGGCTATTCCGTATCTTGAAAGTATGTTTGGCTGTGACTGCACTAAGGAGCCTGTAGCTTACGGCTCAGTCAGCACAGAGCATTTTGTAATGTGCTCAAACTACGCGGTTGACGGAGATGAAATAACCTTTCTCAGAAAAATGCTTACAGAGCTTTATCCTGATACAAGCTTTTCGTGCGTGCTTGACAGCTATGATTACTGGAATGTAATTGACAATATTCTTCCTCAGCTTCACGATGAGATACTTGCTCACAACGGCTGTATGCTTATGCGAGGCGATTCGGGAGACTGCGTTGATGTTGTGACAAAAACAGTTTTTAAGCTGTGGGAGCAGTTCGGCGGTACAGTCAACAGCAAGGGCTATAAGGTTCTTGACCCTCACGTAAAGGCTATTTACGGCGACAGTATCACTGTGCAGAGATGCGAGGAAATCTATCGTATTCTCAAGGAAAACGGCTTTGCTTGCTTAAATGCTGTGCTGGGAGTAGGCTCATTCTCAATGCACTGCATCGAAGAGGATAATATGCTCAAGCCCTTTACAAGAGATACATTCAGCTCTTGCATCAAGGCGTGCTATGCGGAAATAGACGGCAAGTGCTATCCCATTTTCAAGAATCCGAAAGAAGGCGGATTCAAGAAGAGTCAGCGCGGATTATGCTTTGTCTACAGGGACGATGAGGGTAATCTTGCCTACATGGACGGCTATACATCTCTGGATATTCCTCAGGGTAATCTTCTTGAGCCTGTTTTCAGAGATGGAAAAATGCTTAAGGAGTATACCTTAAGCGAAATCAGAAGCAAATTGAACGGAGGTAATTTCTGATGAACTATACATTCAATGCAAAGGAAACTACAGAAAAGGCGTCACAGTGGATACATGACTTCTTTGAGAAAAACGGAAAGGACTGTAATGCCGTTATTGGAATTTCAGGAGGCAAGGACAGCTCAATATGCGCCGGGCTGTGTGTTGAGGCTCTGGGAAAAGAACGCGTTATAGGCGTTCTGATGCCTAACGGAGAGCAGAGCGACATTGATATGGCAAGGCTTCTTGTTGAGCATCTCGGTATTAAGGCTGTTGAGGTAAACATAAATGAGGCTTATAAAGGAGTGCTCAGCGGACTTGAAAATGCAAAGCCTGTAAACGGTTTTGAAATGAACGGCCTTTCAAATCAGACCATTGTAAACCTTCCTCCGAGACTGAGAATGGCAGTGCTCTATGCCGTTAGTCAAAGCTGTAACGGACGTGTTGCAAACACCTGCAATCTCTCTGAGGACTGGGTTGGATATTCCACAAGATACGGCGATTCTGCGGGAGATTTCAGCCCTCTTGCAAGACTTACCGTAGCTGAGGTAAAGGAAATAGGAAAGTTTCTTGGACTTCCCGATGTGCTTGTTGATAAGGTTCCTTCAGACGGTCTCTGCGGTAAAACAGATGAGGATAATCTGGGATTTACCTATGCAGTACTTGATAAGTATATCCGTACGGGAGTATGTGATGACCCTGAAATAAAGGCTCTCATAGACGACAAACACGTAAAAAACAAGTTCAAGCTTGAGCTTATGCCTTGTTTTGAATATCAGCCGTAAGAGAAAAAAGTTCTGATGTCAAACTGAATATAATTGCAAAGCCGTCTGTGAGTTTCTTCACAGACGGCTTTTTGCATTAAAACTTTTTGCCTGTATTGTCAAGAGGGAAACCGTGATGAAGCGGACCGCTTCCTTTTCCTAAATCAAGCATAGCTGAAAGTGCTCCTGAAATGTACTCCTTGGCAAGCTGTACCGAATCTTTCAGACTATGTCCCTTGGCGAGATTTGAAGCAATGGCTGAGGATAAGGTACAACCTGTTCCGTGAGTGTTGGGATTATCTATGCGGACGCCTTCAAACCACGTAGTTTCGCCATTTTCATAGAGCAGATCATTTGCGTTGTTTATACTGTGACCACCTTTCAGAAGCACTGCACAGCCGTAGACCTTCCATATATGCTCTGCAACTTTTTCCATATCGGCTTTGTCTGCGATTTTCATTCCCGACAGTACCTCTGCTTCGGGAATATTCGGAGTAATAACAGTTGCTAATGGAATAAGCTTTTTCTTCAGAGTTTCAACAGCTTCTTCTGAGATAAGCCTTGCTCCGCTGGTAGCAATCATAACAGGGTCAACAACGATATTTTTTGCATTGTAGAAGCTGAGTCGCTCTGAAATAATTTCTGTAAGCTCAGCATTTGCAACCATTCCTGTCTTGACTGCATGGGGGAATATATCAGTGAAAACAGCGTCGATCTGTGCTTTAAGAAATTCAGGAGAAACCTCTGAAATTGCGGTTACTCCCACAGTATTCTGAGCTGTGAGAGCGGTTATGGCTGTCATTCCGTAAACTCCGTTCGCAAGCATAGTTTTTAAATCTGCCTGTATTCCCGCACCGCCACTTGAGTCACTTCCGGCAATTGTAAGAGCTGTTTTAGCTTTGCAGTTCATAGAAAGCCTCCTTCAGAAGTTCAGTTGCAACACGTGGATTTTCAGCTTTCATAATAGCCGAAACAACGCATATTCCGTCAATTCCGCTGTCTTTAAGAATGTAGATATTGTCTTTGTTAAGACCTCCTATAGCGTTGACCTTTATCGGTACGGCTTTCACGATATCTTTGAGTGTGTCCACAGACGTCAGCACAGTCCTGACCTTTGTAGTTGTCGGATAAATTGCTCCTACACCAAGATAATCCGCACCCTGTTCGTATGCTTCAACAGCCTGAGGAACGGTTTTTGCGGTAGCTCCGATGATTTTTTCATCTCCCATAAGCTGTCTTGCAATAGATACAGGCATATCAGACTGTCCCACGTGAACACCCTCAGCATTTACTGCAAGAGCAACATCAACTCTGTCGTCAATTATCAGGGGAATATCATAGCGTTTTGTTATTTCGTGCACCTTTTCGGCAAGAGTAATGTACTCTCTTGTTGTACGCTCCTTTTCACGAAGCTGAATAAGTGTCACACCGCCTTTGCATGCTTCTTCAACACGAAAGAGAAACTCCTCTTCGCTGTAATTGGTGCTGTCGGTAATAAAATACATAGTTGTATCAAGTTTTTTCATAATTCCTCCTTACAGGTAAAGATAATCGTTCAGAACAGGCTGTAAGCCTTCGTTTTCTATATCCTTGTACATCACGCCGAGACTTCTGCTGTCGTTGATTTCAAACTGCTCGTCGCCCTCATTGCCGTCAGACTCTTTACCCTCGTACTTGCTTTCGTGGTCACCGATGCCTGTTGAAACTCCCGCAGAGACCTTTGTGGCACAGATTTTAACAATGCCGTTGCGGAAGCTTTCGCTTTCTCTTGAGGAAACGGTAATTCCCACAAATGGAAGAAAAATTCTGTAGGCGCATAAAATCTGGCACAGCTGTTTTTCGTGAACGTCAAGGGGATTGATTTTATCGTTGTTGATTATGGGACGCAGACGCGGACATGACAGCGACATTTCTGCGTGAGGATATTTCCTTTGCAGATAGTAAACGTGCAGTGCACTTGCCAAAGCGTCCTTACGGAAGTCTGAAAGACCAAGAAGTGCCGAAAATGCAACTCCTCTCATTCCGCCCATAAGAGCACGCTCCTGAGCGTCAAATCGGTAGGGATAAACACGCTTATGCCCCAGCAGATGAACCTCGGAATAGCGGTCACTGTCGTAAGTTTCCTGAAAAACTGTAACATAGTCCGCACCGCATTCGTGGAGATAACGGTACTCCTCAGTATTGACAGGATAAAT
>SVNJ01000002.1 GCA_015066955.1 Ruminococcus sp.
GTTCGGTCCGCCGCTAAGTCCAAGCTCATAAAGAGTCAGATTTGTTATGTCATTGACCGTTGTTTTTTCATCGGAAAGTACTCCTGCTTTTTCAAATGCCTCAAGAAGAAGCTTACGGCTTATACCCTCAACTCCGAGTTTTCCTTCAGCTGAAGGCTTTTCCTTGCGTTTTTCCTTTCCGAAAATATCGGGAATGAATATATTTTTTATGTTTCCGCCCCTGACAGCACCTTTTATGTAGTTTCGTATTTTAAGACCAGCACTGTCCGAATCAGTAAGTATAATAATCCCTGTGGTACGTGCATAATAGCGTATCAGTTCAAGCTTTTCCTTATCCTTGAAGATTCCATAGCCGTTGGTTATGATTATTACAGCATTAACAATAGAAGAAAGCTTGATTTTGTCGTACTTTCCCTCAACAATAATTGCTTCTTTGATTGTAATCATATAACCTCCGTTAATTTTTAGTCATCAGCATTTTTATTACCGCCTGTTCAAGTGCCGTCTTTTCATCACAGGCAGTTGAATTAAGCTGAACTGCCGTATCACGCAATATTGCAACACAGCTTCTCAGACGGTGAACCGACATACGTGAGCTGTCCCTGAATGCATTCTTTACCTTGAATTCCCATTTATAACTGAAATCATTCATAACCTCCGGAATGCCCTTACCCGATGTCCTTGCACACGCCGCCCTGTACATATCGATGAACGAACCGTATATTGAACCGAGTATCACACCTCTGTTTACTCTCTGTGCTATAAGCTCATCAAGAGCATCAAATGCTGCTTTTTTATTGAAAACGGCAACCGCATCTGCAAGATTATATACCGTAACATCACTCTGACGTGAAACAAGGGTATGAACTATTTCGGCTGTAATTTCATTGCTGCCTGCATAGGCACAAAGCTTGTCTATTTCATTCGATATGAGCAATGTATCAGAAAGACACATTTCAGCAAGCTCCCGTGCAACAGGAAGTGTAATCATGCTTCCCCTTGCGGAAACATTTGACGCTATTTCCTTCGCAAGCTCATTAGGGGTTTTTATACCCTGCTCACATGCTATTCCGATTTTTACAGCAAGGTCTGCAAGCTTCTTGTTTTTGCCCTGTACACTTTTTTTGCCTTCCTTTACGTCAAAGCCAGTTATGTTGAAAATCACAACAGTCTGCGGCGGAATCTCTTTAATCGCTTCAATCAGGGCTTTATTTGTTTCTTCACGCTGTGTTTCGCAGTTGTAATCATTTACAAGTATGCAGTTATACTCTGAAAGCATCGGCATCATTTCCGTCAAATCACGAAATTCCGATACATCAAGATTAGTGCCGCTGAGCTTATTGAGTGCAAACTCCACGTTGTCTCCAACAGCTTTTTTTATTATTTCTTTTGTAAGTGCTTCAACACCGCTTATATTTCGTCCGTAAAGATAGTAAAAGCGGTGCAGTTCACCCTTTTTAAGCTGCGTCATTACTGTACGCACATCAGCCAGAGCCATTTCAAAGCCTCCTTATGCTTATTTCTTCTTCCTCCGAAATTATTATTTCAAAGTTGTTTATCTGCCTGTATTCCGCTAAATCAAGCATGTCAAGACAAACTGTCACACCTGATATATCAGGGAGCTTGTTTTCCGAAATTATACCGTAAAACACATTAACATCAGAATCAGCATTTTCCTCTCTCTTTGCAGGCATAACAGAAATGCTGCGCTGACCGAAAAATATATCAAGTCTGCCCGATTCATAACGCAGACTGTAGCTTCCGTTATCATAATTAACAGCGTTTTCCCCAAAGGTTGTAATATTATCACCGGGAAGCATATCTCCTGAATCTCCCGCACAGAATATTCCGCTTATTTGTGTAAGCTCAAGCTCTTTTGTGTAGCTGCTGTACTGAGACTGTATGCTGTCTGTCAAAGTAAGTATTCCTATTTCCGAAATGCCATTCTGTGAAATATACTTCTGCACATACTCATCTGATTTATAATGTCCGCTGAGGTCAAATACATCAGTCCTGCCACGATAAGTAACAACAACAGCGGCATTTGTACCCTTTCCAAGCACTGCTGCAACGAAGCTGTCATATCTTATCCTTTCAAAAAGTGCAGCACTCAGTGTGAAAACTGCAACCGCTGCCGCAACCGAAAATGCCACAAGCCGTCTGCTTCGGAATAGCGCATATATAGCAGCCGTCAGAAGCATTCCGCAGATTGCAGATATGTATACTTCCCTGCTGCTGCACGAAAAATGTGCAAATTCAAGGTTTCCGAGATACTCGGTTACAGCTTTTACTATGTCAAGTGATAACCCTGCAACTGAAAGCATTGAAATCAGTCCACCGCTCAGTGCGTACACCATTCCTATTATCATAGCAAAACTGCAAAGCGGTACAATAATAATGTTTGTAAGAGGTGAAATAATCGATGTTTCATCGAAATAAATTACACTGAATGGCAGTATCACAAGCATTACGCAAAGCATCTTCACAAAGCTTTTAATAAAGCTCTGTAATGCATTGTCACTTTTCATATTTTCAGTCATATACGGTGCGAATACGCCTATACCGTATGTACCCGCAGCTGAAAGAATAAATCCACTGTCCATAATTGAATACGGATGTGAAATACATATCAGAAGCACCGCAATTGCAAGAGAATTGAGCGTATCACTCTGCCGTCTGAAAATTCTTGCGGAATATATTACGTCAAGCATTATTGCCGCTCTTATCGCAGAAACGGGCGAATCAACAATGATAATCATAAATATAAGGAACACATTCAATACGCCAAACGACGCAATACGATTCAAATGTACCATGTCAAGAAGCGACATTATTACAAATGCCATTATTGATACATGAAGTCCCGAAACAGCAAGTACATGTCCTATTCCACATCGGTACATCAGGGTTTTTGAGGTATCGTCAATGCCGTTTTTTTCTCCGAAAACAATTCCGGAAAGTATTGCTCCGTTTTCAGGTCCCATTCTTGCATTTAAATCCGAAACTACTTCATTTTTATAGTTCAGCAGAAACCGCTGTAATTTACGAGAGTCGGTCGGCTCAAATTCTACGGCTTCCGCTTTCATTGATGTCAGATATATGCCCCTTGCTTTATAATAATCCTTACTTCTGAAAAGATAATCGTTTTCAGGTATTTCAAAAAGGCAGTTTTTAAGCTTTATACGGTCTCCGATCTGCGTAAACGTGTCATCACCGTAATATGTTATTATACACTCAGGACTGTTTTCTATCCGCCCCTTGCAGGTATACGTCGCCTTATCACCGTCATGACAGCGTATATCTGTAACAGTACCGACAAAATCTGCCTCTACACCGTTATATGCGGTAACCTTTTCATACACAAGATTGGTATACAGATGCGATACTGTCACAGCTGACGTAAATATTACGGTTATCATCGCTATATCTGCAATCGTCCATTTCAGTTTCCGTGCAATAAAATAAAACAGGGGAAACAATCCCGCAGCAAGCAGGAAATCGCTTCCCTCTGTAAAAAAGGAAGCGAAAAACAACCCCGACATATATGCTGCTGCCGCACCAATCATTTTTCGCTTCATACTATTACCTATTTAAAGAAAAGCGGCAGCTTTTCAAGAAAGATTATATCGTCTCTGTCAGCTGCATCACCTTCGGCAAGTACGGCTGCCTTACAGCAGATTTCACCGCCTGCTTCTGTTACAAGCTTTTCAAGTGCAATAAGAGATTCGCCTGTACTTATTACATCGTCAACGATAAGTACACGCTTGCCCTTTATCATTTCAGCTTTTTCAAACGAAAGATATAAAGTCTGCTCTTTTGCTGTTGTTATGGACTTTACATTAATTGAAATACAGTCCTTCATATAAAGCTTTACGCTCTTTCTTGCAACAACATACGGCTTTTCAAGCTGTCTTGCCATTTCGTATGCAAGCGGAATACCCTTTGATTCAGCTGTAATTATTACGTCACATTCAGGACACTTCTCTATAAGCTCCTTTGCGCATGCCACAGTAAGCTCAACATCAGAAAACATTACAAATGCCGCAATATCAAGCTTTTCGTTAAGCGGACATATCGGAAGCTCTCTTGTAAGTCCTGCTACGTTAAGTGTATATGTCTCAGCCATAACACGCTCCTATTCCACAGGGCACACAGCTTCACTGCCCCATCCCATTTTCACACCTGCAAGAAGGTGGAAATGAAGATGCTTAACAGTCTGTCCTGCATCGTCACCGCAGTTTGTGATTACTCTGAATCCGCTTTCAAGCCCCTCAGACTTAGCAATCTTTGCTGCTGCCTCGAATACCTTTGCAACAAGAGCTGAATTATCAGCTGTAATTTCGGAAGCACCGCTGATATGCTCCTTCGGAATGATAAGGTAGTGCACCGGAGCTATCGGTGCAATATCCTTAAAACCGTAAACGTATTCATCTTCATATACTTTAGTGCTCGGAATTTCTCCGGCAGCTATTTTACAGAATAAACAATCCATAGCTATTACTCCTTATGATATGAATTCTTTAACAATTGATGCAAATGACATAATAGCTTCGTCAATCATATATGTCTTGCCGACACCTGCCATTGCACTGTCAGGACGTCCGCCGCCCTTTCCGCCTGTTATTGCGGATACTCTCTGAACAATCTTTCCTGCGTGTGCACCCTTCTTTACAGCTTCGGGGGTGCATACACAATAGAATGTACCCTTCTCTTCAACTACGCCTGCAAAAAGTGCTACAGCAGCCTCGCCCTTATCCTTGACGCTGTCGCCGAGCTTTCTGAGCATATCGGGTGTTGCACCTGTCATCATTGATGAAACAACCTTTACTCCGCCGATGTCCTCTGCACCGTCAAGAATTGCCGCAAGCTTTGCGTTTGCAATCTGCTGATTGAGGCTTTCAAGCTTCTTGTCCTTTTCCTTAGACTCAGCAAGCATTGCCGCACACTTCTCGGGAAGCTCTGTTACGTTTGCAAGCTTGATTGCCTTTGCAGCCCTTGCAATAACATTCTTATATTCGTTAACAAGTCCGATCACTCCAAGACCTGTTACTGCTTCGATTCTTCTGATACCTGCAGCTACAGAGCTTTCGGAAATAATCTTGAAAAGTCCGATCTGTGATGTATTTGAAACGTGAGTACCGCCACAGAATTCAATTGACTTGTCTGCTGTTACTACTCTTACAGTGTCACCGTACTTTTCACCGAAAAGTGCCATAGCTCCAAGCTTTCTTGCTTCGTCAATAGGCATTTCCTCCATTGTTACGGGGTATGCCTTCATGATTTCATCATTTACAATCTGCTCTACTCTTGTAATTTCTTCCTCTGTCATTGCGTTGAAATGGTTGAAGTCGAAACGGCAGTGTGCGTCGTTTACAAGCTGACCTGCCTGATGTACATGCTCACCGAGTACTGTTCTGAGTGCACACTGGAGAAGATGTGCTGTTGTATGGTTACGCATAATTGCAAGTCTGCGGTCCTTCTGAACCTGAGCAAGAAGCTTGTCACCCTTTGAAATGCTTCCCTGTTCAACTGTTGCAATGTGGAGGTAATGTCCCTCAGACTTGATTGTATCAGCAACAGACGCAATATTCTTGCCTGAGATAAGCACACCTGTATCACCTACCTGTCCGCCGCTTTCTGCATAGAAAGGTGTTACGTCAAGAACGATTACTACGTCCTCACCCTCTGCTGCAATTTCTATCTCCTCGCCGTTCTTGTAAATTGCAAGAACTTCTGCGTCAGCTGCTTCAAAAGCTGTGTATCCTGTGAATACAGTCTTTGGAGCTTCAATCTTAATGCTGTTGTCAGCCCATGATGAGCCTGCCTTTGCCGCATGGTCAGCCTTAGCTCTTGCACGCTGTTCCTTTGCAAGCTCGTCAAAGCGGTCACGGTCTACGGAAATATTCTTTTCCTCGCAGATTTCGATTGTAAGGTCAATCGGGAAACCGTATGTATCAGAAAGCTTGAATGCAGCCTCTCCTGAAAGGAAGGTCTTTTCTTCCTCAATAACCTTGTCTATGTACTGGTTGAGAAGCTCTGTGCCCTTATCGATTGTCTTAGCAAAAGCTTCTTCCTCTACGCCGATAATCTTCTTGATGTAATCTCTCTTTTCAGCAAGCTCAGGGTAAGCAACTGCATTTTCGTTTATAACGGTATCACAAACCTCATTGAGGAAAGGTCTTGTGATTCCAAGCATTCTTCCGTGACGTGCAGCACGTCTGAGAAGTCTTCTGAGTACGTAGCCTCTGCCCTCATTTGAAGGCATGATTCCGTCACCTACCATAAATGTAGTGCTTCTGATATGGTCAGTGATTACACGGAGAGAAACGTCTGTCTTTTCGTTTTCCTTGTAGCTTACTCCTGCAATTGAAGAAATATGCTTCATTATATTCTGAACTGTATCAACCTCGAAAAGATTGTCAACGCCCTGCATTGCACAAGCAAGTCTCTCAAGACCCATACCTGTATCAATATTCTTTGTTGCCATTTCAGCGTAGTTGCCGTTTCCGTCGCTGTCAAACTGGCTGAATACAAGGTTCCACACCTCAATTACACGGTCACAGTCGCTTGCCTGTTCAAAGCTTTCGAAAGGTCCGTAGCTTTCGCCTCTGTCAAAGTGAATTTCAGAACAAGGACCGCAGGGACCTGAGCCATGCTCCCAGAAATTATCAGCCTTTCCGAGACGGATAATTCTTTCATGAGGAATACCAACCTTATTTTCCCATATCTGCTCTGCTTCATCGTCACTTTCAAAAATTGTAATCCAGAGTTTATCAGCAGGAATTTCAAGAACCTCAGTAAGGAATTCCCATGCCCACTCGATAGCCTCTGTCTTGAAGTAATCACCAAAAGAGAAGTTGCCGAGCATTTCAAAGTATGTACCGTGACGTGCAGTCTTTCCTACACGCTCAATATCGGGAGTTCTGATACATTTCTGACAAGTTGTAACTCTCTTGTTCGGGGGTACAGCCTGTCCGAGAAAGAATTTCTTAAGAGGTGCCATACCCGAATTGATGAGAAGAAGGCTCTTATCGCCCTGAGGTACGAGAGATGCACTCTCCATTCTTGTGTGATTCTTGCTTTCAAAGAAAGAAAGATATTTTTCACGAAGTTCATTTAAGCCTGTCCATTGCATAAATCATTTATCTCCTTTTAATAAAAAATCAAAATAAGGTGCAACAAAAATAGCCCCGTCACCAAATGGGACGAAGGCTTTCGTGGTACCACCCAAATTCAAAAGCTGACGGAAAATCAGCTTTCCTCATTAATCCTTAACGCAGATTTACGCTGCGGTTTCCCGCAAAGACTCAGGGTAAGCACCTGCTGTATACTGTGGAGCTTTCACCTAACGCTCCCTCTCTGAGCAGCTATACATACAGTCAGTCCCGTCATAGTCCATTTCACTTATATTATTATATCAAATTTTAAGAAAAAGTCAATCCTTTTCTCGCAATTTTGTTATTTTATCTGCTATTTCCTTAAAAATCGGAGCTGCCGAGTCATTTCCGTAGCCTCCGTTCTCCACAAGCACAGTGACTGCGTACTCGGGATTATCTGCAGGGAAAAAGCCTGTTATCCAAGCATTGTACTCTTCCGCACCCTTTTCATTGAACTTTCCTGTCTGTGCAGTCGAGGTTTTCGCACCTGCCGAAGTATACAACGGTTTCGCCTTTGATTCATCATTTTCCTCAATCGCCGCAGTCATCATCTGCCTGAGAAGGTCTGCTGTTTTCTCCTTCATTACATAGGCATACTGAGGTTTTTTCTCGTTAACAACGTTTTTTCCGTCCTCACTGAGTCCTTTTATCAGTCTCGGCACAGGCATTTTCCCCTCATTTCCGATTGCACAGGTAAGCTGTAATATCTGTAAAGGTGAAGCTGTAAGCTTTCCTTGTCCGAAAGAAAAATTTGCAAGCTCTGCGGGCACTTCAAGTTCCTCAGCATCAGGGAGAATACCTCCCGATGAAGTAATTCCTGAACAAAGGTGTATTTCCCTTCCGAAGCCAAGATTATATGCTGTCTCACGAAAATCTGCAAGACTCATATTTCTGCTGAGATTTATAAAATATGTGTTGCAGGAATTTACCATAGCCCTTTTCATATCCTGCACGCCATGTCCGTCAAGCTTATGGCAATTGAAATTTCTTCCGCTGACATCCGTACAGCCTGTACACTCTCCCCTGTACCCCTCCATTTTCTGATTTATTGCCTCGCATGCTGTTACAAGCTTGAATATTGAGCCTACACTGTAAGAATAGAGATTTCTGTTAATCATAGGACTTCTTGCATCGTTCAGTGCAGCTTCGAGGTCATAAACGCTGTAATCAGGAAAGCTTGCCATTGCAAGAATATCTCCTGTTTTTATCTCTGCCGCAAGAATTGCTCCCCTATCAATATTTCCACCTGAATCTTCACAGATTTTCTGTATTTCGCTGTCAAGTGTAGTTACAACTCCCGATTCGATATTTCCGCTTCGATTTACGGAAAACTCCTCCCCTATCAGCACATTTCCGAATCCGTCGGTTGAGTATGTCACACTATTTTCGGCATACTCACTGCGTAAAATTCTATCATAGGCATACTCAATTCCCGAGACACCTTTTCCCTGCGAAGTATAGCCGATTACGTGCAGTGCAGACTGATTTTCACTGTATCTTACAGGCACACGGAATACTGTAAGTCCGTTCTGTTCTTTTGTAGTGGGAATACATTCAAATGAAAACGGTAAACCTTCATCGTACTTAGTAAAAAAGTAATCCTTATCTACCGCAAATTCCGCAGTTTCATCCCTGTTTAGCATTGAGGGTACAGCAACTGCTGTATACTTATTTTCGGTATTGACAAGCGGTTTCATATTCCTGTCAAAAATAAATCCCTCTCCTGATTCAACTTCTACTTTTATCGTGCCCTTTTGCAAGGCTGCCGCTGAATATCTGCGGTCAGATGCAAGCGTAAAATATTTCGCTATAACTATAAGAAACATAAGGGAAAATAAAAGTCCCAATGCAACAATTCCGTTTTCAGTTCTTCTGTAATGCAAAAAATCACCTCCTGCTTATTATTGGTGCAGAAGGTGAAAATATCCATTTTTATTCGAGAATTACAGTAAAAGGTCCGTCATTGAGAAGCTCAACATTCATGTCTGCTCCGAAAATTCCTGTTTCAACGTGCTTGCCCTTTTCACGGCAATAGTCAACAAAATAGTTGTAAAGTCTCTCTGCTGTATCAGGCTTTGCCGCCTGAATAAAGTTAGGACGGTTTCCCTTGCGACAATCCGCATAAAGTGTAAACTGCGATACTACAAGCAGTGAACCGCCTACATTATCAAGAGAAAGATTTATCTTGTCATTTTCATCGGAAAATATTCTGAGATTGATTATCTTATCTGCAAGACGGCGGCATTCAGCCTCTGTATCGCCCTCTCCCACTCCGAGAAGAACAAGATATCCCTTTCCGATTTTTCCGCATATTTTACCGTCAACCGCTACACTTGCGGATGCTACTCTCTGTAATACGATTTTCATATTTCCTCCTGTTTTTTACTCCTAAAAATTGTATTATTTATTGACATTTTATCTGAAAAATGATATAATTTAAAAAAGAGATTTCGGCATATCAAAGTATCATTCACCACATATCCCCCAAAAAGGAGGTATTCTATGAAACAATTACTTATTTCAGTAGGACGTGAATTCGGAAGCGGCGGTCATACTGTTGCTGAAAAGCTTGCAGAAAAATTCAATATCCCCCTTTACGACGAACAGCTGATCACCGAAATTGCCGAGAAAATGGGACTAAGCGAAGAGGTAATCGAAAAATATAATGAGCGTCCGAAGCATAAGCTTATGTCCTCAGCAATAATGGGCGGAAATCAGTCTCTTGAAGAAAGTATTGCAAAAATGCAGTTCGATTTTCTCAAAAATAAAGCCGAAAAAGGTGAATCATTTGTAGTTGTCGGACGCTGCTCAGAAACTGTACTTAAAGAATATCCGGCACTTGTTTCTGTTTTTATTCTTGCAGACCATGAGTGCAAAACCGAAAGAGTTATGGAATATTTCTGTATTTCAAAAGAAAAAGCTCAGGCTCTCATTGAACAAAAGGATAAGGAGCGAAAGGCTTACCATAATTACTACTGCACATTGAAATGGGGCGACTCACGTCTCTATGATTTATGCATCAACAGCAGCAGACTCGGTATTGATAAAACTGCTGATTTTGTGGAATTCTACATAAAAGAAAAAATCAAAGACTGACAGAATTTACGGAACAGCATTTGCTGTTCCGTTTTTTGTTATAAGTCAGCAATTCTTGCACATTCATACTTATTTCCTGTTATGTCATTGACGTATGCCGTGAACTCGAGGTTATTTTGCAACATGAGAAAAAGAAAATACATAGTATCTCCTGCTGTGATTTTATACATTATCGCTGCACCCTTGTCACCGGTTATCGGCTCAACCGCTCCCTCAATAGTTCTGTTATTTCTCGTAACACTGCATGTACGGTCACTTCGTATTTTTATTATCATGTAGTCAGACGAATTCTCTGTAACCTGCCAGTTGCCGACACCAAGAGCATAAAGAGTCTCCTCATCAAACGAGACCTTAGAAATATCCTTGCCGTCAGCTGCTTCTATAACTGCCTTAATCGGTGAATTGTCCGCAATTTGCATCTGCGTATAGAAATTCTCTGGTTTCTTAGCTGAGGTCGTCGGATTATAACCTCCGATTACACCACCCCAGCTTGTAACAACGAAATACAAAATAATAAGTATACTCAATAAAATTACAAGAATAAAATTGATTTTATCCGACTTTTTAAGAATATAGTAGTTGCGGCTTCTGCGTCCTGTTATATCGAAATATGCAAAAGCTGTATTATGGTCAAAATGTGTTTTTGAACGTCCTCCGAAACCAAGTACAAGAGCCTGTGCGGCACTTGCGTTGAATTTTGTTTTACCAATCAGCTCATCCGCTTTTTTACGGAATTCCTCATCACTTACAATCGAGTGTATATAATTTTCTCTGAAATAATTCTCCCATATATATGCACTGTTTCTGAATGTCGGGTCTTTCAGTATTATCTCCATTTTCAGAAGTGCAGCTTTTACCATATCCTCATGGGTTACAATCCTCAGAGGCTTTTCGTTTACACCTTCCACATACGAAAAATTGAATTCTTCCTGTTTCTCCTCCTGGACGAAAGGCTTTTTCTCGGGAAGTCCTGTAAATTTTTCGTCATGTTTAGGGGCACAGGCATCTTCACTCTCACCTGTGTGTGCAACTACAGCGGGTGTAATAACGGGAGCTTTTGCAAAAGCTGTTGCCGCTTTGTATGCATCGTGTATGCGTCTGAATTCTTCGGGGTGTTCTTCGGGGTTATTCTTTTTTGCAAGTGCGGCATAAGCCTTTTTTATTTCCTTTATATCCCTTGTAGGCTCAATGCCGAGAATATCCCAAATCACGACCACTCTCCTCCGCCTTCAATGCGGTCAAGAATTTTGCTCAGAGCCTCGTATGAGGTCCGTATTTCACGTCCGTTTCCGTAATTCAGTGCCGCCTTGAAATTCCGAAGATGATTTACTATTATCTCACGCTCAATCGAAAGCGATTCCTCAAAAATTCTTTCGGCACGGGCAATCAGCAGACGATTTTCTTCATTCTCAGAAGGACTGATTTTAAGCTTTTCCATACGCTTTTTACATTGTTCAAGCTCACCTTCGGAAAGAGTACTGCTCTGACTTAAAAACATTTTGCTCTCTGTTTTATTGTCAGCAACGGTGGTAACGTCAACCATGAGTATACCGTTTATATCGTATGTGAGACGGACAGTGCATATCGGGTCGCCTCTGTTTACAGGCGGACTATCAACAATAATTTCTCCAAGCTTAAGATTCTTTACAGGAAGCATGCTTTCTCCCTGATATATACGAACCGCCACCTGCTTCTGCTTATCGTGATTTGCGTAGAATGTCTGGATACGGCTTGCGGGAAGTGCTGTATTTCTCTCGATGATAAAGCTCATCAAGTCCTCATTTGTACGTATTTCACGTATTGCCATACCAAGAGAAAACGGACAAATATCGGTTAGTATTACGTCTCTGAGCTTTTCGTTTCTTGTTTTGATTCCCGCAAAAATACCTGCACCTACTGCTATTGCGGTATCGGGATTTATATCGGTACACACTGTTTTTCCCGTAATCTTTTCAATGAACGCTCTTACAGTAGGCATTCTGCATGAACCGCCTACAAGTATTATATCATCAATTTCATCGAGTGAACAACGGCTGTCGTGGAGAACCTTCTTAACAGGTACTGAAATCTTCTCAAAAATTTCCGATGATATTTCTATAAGCTTGTTATTGTCAAGGGAAGCACTGTACTGCTGTCCGTTTATATTTGCAGCCATTATTGTCATAGGTGAATTTGAAAGTGCCTGCTTGCAGCTTTCTGCCGTTTTGTAGATAACCGCACGGCTGTCAGAACTCAGATTATCGTAGTCAAGTCCGTTTTCGCTGCAGAAATATCTTGCAACAGCCTCATTAAAATCCTTTCCGCCGAGATGATTATTGCCTGCTACAGCAAGAATTTCAATTACGCTGTCAAATGCATCAACAATCGATACATCAAGAGTGCCTCCGCCGAAATCAACTATCATGAATGTACCGTCGCAGAAATCATGACAGGCAAGGTATGCAAGTGCGGCAGCTGATGGCTCATTAACAAGACGCTCAACTCTTATTCCCGAAAGCTTTGCCGCCATTTTGGTTGCATTGCGGCAGTTATCGTCAAAGTACGCAGGTACGCTTATTACAGCTTCTTCTACAGTTTCTCCGAGAAACTTTTCGGCGTCATCCTTTATTTTTTTAAGCACAAGCGCCGAAAGTTCTTCGGGAGTGTATGTTACATTGTTAAGGGTGCAGGCCTGACGAAGTCCCAAATTACGCTTGAATTCAGAAGCACTTCTGTCGGGATGTGAAATAAGTCTCTCTTTTGCGATTTTTCCTACAAGTACTTCTCCGTTATCGTCAATACTGACAGCTGACGGTGTAAAAACCTCACCTAACGAGTTCTTTATAAGCTCGGCTTTTCCGTCCCTCCAGCATACCGCAAGACTGTTTGTTGTTCCCAGATCGATTCCGATTACTGCCATTATATTCACCCCTTAATAGTAATAATTATATAAATTATATCATTATTCATACTCTTTGTCAAGAAATGCAGAAACGGCGTCAGAGCAAGTCCGACGCCGCTTTTTTAAAAGATATCCTTTTTCTTTTTTATGTATCTTCTTATCAATATTATTATTGAAAGAAGCACACACGAAAGCATAAATACAGGCACTATCCACTTGTTCTTTGTTTCATCCTGTGCTGATTTTAACTCAGTCCATAAGTCCTGCATATTCTGATTCGCATCAGCAGAAAGATTCTTGTAGACTGTTGTGTTGTTGTCGAGGTATTCATCAGAAAGATACGAAATACCGTCATTCTTTACCTCATCGTCAAGCA
This sequence comes from Ruminococcus sp., assembly GCA_015066955.1. Classification (GTDB taxonomy): domain Bacteria; phylum Bacillota; class Clostridia; order Oscillospirales; family Ruminococcaceae; genus Ruminococcus. The sequence goes on from SVNJ01000002.1 coordinate 13,511, forward strand.
TATCGAGTGCTGCATCATTTGGTGTGGAGTAGCCTATATAGCTTGTATTCGCATAGGCGATATCAGGCTCGCACATAAAGTTGATGTACATCTCCGCAGCTTCCTTCTGCTTTGAGGATTTCGGAATACACATTGCATCAATGAACAGATTTGTACCGCTTTTCGGAATAACAAAGCCCAAGTCCTCATTATCATCCATAAGTGTAATGGCATCACCTGCATAGTAGGGAGCGATTATAGCCTCGCCTGCTCCCATTTTATCAAAGATTTCGTCCATTACGTATGCCTGTACAACCTTTTTCTGCTCCTTAAGCTCCTCAGCACAAGCTTTAAGCTCTTTCGGGTCCTCTGTATTGAGGGAGTAGCCAAGCTTAAGCTGGGCAATAGCAAAGGCGTCACGGGGATTGTCAAACATAAGGATACGGTCTGCATAATCCTCGTTCCAGAGTATATCCCAGTCAATATCCTCTTTAGCAATGTCTACTACCGTTGTATCGTAGATAATACCTACTGTACCCCACATATACGGTACAGAATACTCGTTCTGAGGGTCATACTCAGGGGCAACAAACGAATCGGATGTATAACTGAAATTCGGAATATTGGAGTAATCAAGCTTCTGAATCATGTCCTCGTCAATCATACGTGAAATCATGTAGTCTGACGGAATGATAATATCATAGCTTGCTCCGCCGCCCTTAAGCTTTGCGTAAAGCTCTTCGTTGGTGGCATAGTTTGTGTAATTCACCTTGATTCCCGTAAGCTCGGTAAACTCATCATTTACATTGAGTGTACCATCTTCAGAGCCGTCGGAGATATACTCACCCCAGTTATAAACATTGATTGAAATATCCTTGCCTTTGAAACGTGAGTAGTACGCCTCATCCTCAACGGTAAGAGTCTGCACCTCCGCTTCTTCCTCTTCCTCAGAATCCTGTGTTTCTTCGGAGCATGAGACAAATGAACAGGTGAAAAGTGAAGCGGCAAAGCCTGCTGTAAGAATTCTCTTTAAAATGTCAAGTTTCAAGCCTTCTCCCCCTTTATCGGCATTCCTTTTTTAGCCTCGCTCCTGCGTTCAATTATATTCTTAACAATAAGCACTACGACAACTACAAGGAATATTATTGTGGAAAGGGCATTGATTTCAGGACTTACCTTTCTTCTCGTCATAGAATAGATTGTAACGGGAAGTGTCTGTGTGCTTGAACCGCTTGTGAAATAGCTGATGATAAAGTCATCAAGTGAAAATGTGAATGACATGAGAAATCCTGATACAACACCGGGCATAATCTCGGGAAGAACTACCTTGAAAAATGCCTTTACGGGACTGCATCCCAGATCCTGTGCCGCCTCATAGAGAAACGGATCCATCTGTCTGAATTTCGGCATTACATTAAGTATTACATACGGTACGTCAAAAGTGATATGTGCAATGAGAAGTGTGGCAAAGCCGAACTCAACATTCATTCTTGCCGCAAAGAATACGAAAAGAAGCATGAGAGAAACGCCTGTTACAATCTCGGGATTGATAATCGGGAAATTCGTTACATTAAGTACCACCGCTCTCGGAAGCTTTTTCATGCTGTTGATTCCGATTGCTGCGGCTGTACCGAGAATTGTTGCCGCAATTGATGCAAGTACAGCTATAATAATCGTGTTCATAAGCGACGACATGATTATATCATTTCTGAATAACTTTTCATACCATTCAAATGTAAAGCCTGACATGACAGTGCGGCTTTTTGTTGTGTTGAATGAAAATACTATAAGTACAAAAATCGGTATGTAAAGGAACATCAGTACAATGGCAAGATATATTTTCGATAATACTTTCATAATCCGCCTCCTACATCAATACTACGTCATCATCGGTGTTGAACTGATTCATGATTGTCATGAGAAGCAGTACAATTACCATGAGAACAAGTGAAATAGCAGCACCGAGATTCATATTGTATGAGTTGCCGAGAAACTGCATTTCAATAAGGTCACCTATAAGAAGGTTTCCGCCGCCGCCAAGCATTCTTGAAATTATGAATGTACTGATAGCAGGAACAAATACCATTGTTATACCCGACATTACACCCGGCAGACTGAGCGGTAATACTACCTTGAAAAGTGTTTTTCTCGCATTGCAGCCCAAATCGGAAGCCGCTTCAAGTACATTCTTGTCAATCTTGACCATTACAGAATATATCGGAAGTATCATAAACGGAAGATAGTTGTATACCATGCCAAGTACAACAGCACCCTCAGTATTGAGCATCTTGAATGGTCCGAGATTAAGAAAGCCGAGAAGTGAATTAATCAGACCATTATTTCCGAGAAGTGTCATCCATGCATAGGTTCTCAGAAGAAAATTCATCCACATAGGAAGCATTACTATCATAAGCATGGTGCTTTGTGATTTCTTATTTATTCCCGTAAGAATGTACGAAAGCGGATATGCTATCAGCAGGCATATTACCGTTGCAATCAGTGCAAGCCATATTGAACGTACAAATATCGGTGAATACTGTGCAACATCAGATACGTAATCAAGTGTGAAATTGCCGTTTCCGTCGGTAAAGGCAAAATATGCAACCAATATAAGCGGCACAAGGATAAATACTACCATCCATACAAGATAGGGTGAAGCAATCAGTTTAGTTTTCATTTTCAGCCGATGCCTCCTGTACCTTTGCAGGCTTATCCATTTTATGCATGATGTGAATATCATCAGGCAGGAATGAAAGTCCGACAGAAGACCCCTTTTCAGCAGCCTGTGTGGACTGAACTATCCATTTGTAGTCATAAGCCTCAATAATCATTTCATAATGAACACCCTTGAATATTACTGACTCAACAATACCGCTGAGCTGTGCTTCTTCGGGAGCTACAAGTCTGATATCCTCAGGACGGATTACCACATCAACAGGTGTATTTTCTCCGAAGCCCTTATCTACACACTCAAACTGACGTCCGCTGATTTCAACAAGCTTATCCTTAACCATAAGACCGTTGAGAATGTTGCTTTCTCCGATAAAATCAGCTACAAAAGCATTTACGGGTTCATTGTATATATCTACGGGTGAGCCTATCTGCTGAATTATTCCGCCATTCATTACTACAACGGTATCACTCATGGTAAGAGCTTCTTCCTGGTCATGAGTAACGTATATAAAGGTGATTTCAAGCTGCTCCTGAATACGCTTGAGCTCTATCTGCATTTCCTTACGAAGCTTTAAGTCAAGTGCACCGAGAGGCTCATCAAGAAGAAGTACCTTAGGATGATTTACAAGTGCTCTTGCAATTGCTACTCGCTGCTGCTGTCCGCCTGAAAGTCTTGCTACGCTTCTTTTTTCGTATCCCATAAGGTTTACAAGCTTTAACATTTCGCCTACTCTTTTGGTAATTTCCTTTTCTGGAAGCTTCTGCACTCGAAGTCCGAATGCTATATTTTCATAAACGTTAAGATGCGGGAAAAGTGCATAACGCTGGAAAACTGTATTTACATTTCTCTTATGCGGCGGAAGTCCGTTAATCTTCTTTCCGTCAAAGGTTACAGTACCGCTGTCAGGATTTATAAATCCGCCGATTATTCGGAGCGTTGTGGTTTTTCCGCAGCCCGAAGGTCCGAGAAGCGTTACAAACTGCTTGTCTCCGATATCAAGATTGATTCTGTCAAGGATTCGCTCACCGTCAAATTCTACGATGATATCCTTTAAGGTTACTATATTACTCATAATAATTTGCGTCCTCTCTGTAAACAGGATGGTGTGTTTACACACACGTTATATTTTAATGTATAATTATTCAAAAGTCAACAGATATCGTGAAATTATTCTGTAATATGTAAATATTTAAGAGAAAAAACAAAAAGCGTCCCGTAAAAGAGACGCTGATAGTATTCAGTTCGGCTGACCGAGTCGCTTTCTTAAATTGTCCTCTTTAAGGAGACGTCCCTCTCTTATAAGTACACGAAGCTTTCCTTCATCATTGTTGTGGAGTGCATCGCTGTATCTCTGAAGATTTCCGATAAGAGTGTCAAGCTCATAGATAAGATTTTCACGATTCTGAATAAAGAGGTCTGTCCACATTTTTTCATTCATTGTCGCAATACGAGTCATATCCTGAAAGCTTCCTCCGCTGAATCCGCACTCGTATTCAAGCTCGGGACTTTTTACATAGGCACTTGATACTACATGCGCAAGCTGTGATGTATAAGCAATTACCTTGTCATGGTTATCGGGATGAGTTACAACAAGCTTGCCTGCACCGATTTCAAGTGCAAGATTTTTCAGAAGCTCTGTATTTTCGGGAGTGCTGTCTTCAAAGGGCGCTATAATGAAGTTTGCTCTTACAAAAAGGTCACTTGTGCTGTTTGCATAGCCTCCGACCTCTCTTCCTGCCATAGGGTGCATTCCGATATATTCCATGCCATTCTCAGCGGCAATATCTCTCAGTCTTCTTGAAAAATCGCCCTTGATTCCGCATGCATCAGTCACAAGGCTTACCTTGCCCTTCATCTTTTCTGCATTGCTGCGGAAAAATTCTTCAGAAGCTTCAGGGTAAAGACAGAGTATCACAATGTCGGTATCGTTGTAATCTCCGCTGAATGCATTATCAATACTTTTATCCGAAAGTGCGGCATTTACTACATCTGTATTTATATCGCACCCTGTCACGGTATGCTTTGTGTACTTCTTCAAAGCCTTGCAGATTGAGCCGCCGATAAGTCCGAGTCCTATTACGAGTATATTCATAATTTATCCTTCCTGTTTTTTGTTTTATTCTTACGCTTTTATAGTATACCACTTTAAATGATAAAAGTCAATAGTTTTTTATTGTTTTTTGTTTTATATATGTCCGGACGCTTATTGACATTTTCGTTAATGATGATATAATAATTAAAGTTTATAAAGTACGAGGTGATGCAGATGCATGAAGCAATCGATAAAATCATAAATACTTCCATAGAATACGGATGTACAATCGGTGCAAATTGTATGATACTCAAAGACGGAAAGGAAATATTTTCGGATTCTTACGGATTTGCCGACAAAGAAAATGGTATTCCGATGAAAAAAGATCACATATTCAGGCTTTTTTCCCTCTCAAAGCCTGTTACTGCCGCTGCTGCGATGATTCTCATTGACAGAGGTCTGCTTTCTGCCGACGACGCGGTTTCAGAATATCTTCCCGAATACGCTCAGCTTAATTATGTCGAAAATGATAAAATTCTTCCCTGTCCCGTTGAAATGAAAATTTCACATCTGCTCAATATGACTTCGGGACTTCCTTATGCCGATAACTGGGGAATATCAGTAAGAGGTGCCGCAAGACTTTTTGACGATATCATATCGGGACAGAATTCGGGAAATGAGTTGACAACTGTTGAAATTGCCCGCAAGGCTGCTGATATTCCGCTGATGTTCAAACCCGGTGATAATTGGTATTATGGTATTTCTGCCGATATTATGGGGGCTGTTATTGAAATCATATCAGGTATGAAGTACAGTGAATTCCTTAAAAAAAATATTTTCGAGCCTCTCGGTATGTACGATACAGGTTTTTATGTACCCGAAGAAAAGCGTGAACGTCTTTCTGCACTATATGAGTGGAAAAATGATGCTATCACAAGAACTTATCAGAATTATCTCGGTCTGACCGACTACACAAAAGCTCCCGGATTTGAATCTGGCGGTGCCGGTCTTGTTTCTACCATTGAGGACTACTCAAAGTTTGCATGCATGCTTGCAGGCAGAGGCGAATTCAACGGTGTACGTCTTTTCAGCGAGGAAACTTTCAGTTATATGAACACACCTCAGCTCAGTGATAAACAGCTTACGGGAATGTGGGACAGACTTTCGGGTTATAATTACGGAAACTTCATGCGCATTCTCGTAAATCCCGAATTATCACAGCTTAAAACAGTCAAGGGTGAATTCGGCTGGGACGGCTGGACAGGTACTTTTGTGGCTGCTGACCCCGAAAACAATATCGTATGCCTTTATTTCACGGAGATCTGCGGAGCAGGTACAACTCCTGAAGCCGCTGCTATCTGTGAGACTGTTTATAACAAGCTTGTCAGAAATTGACCTTTAACACGGCTTTGGCATAGTATATAATGAGAGTCTGTGCAGACTCCCGAAAGGAGTATTTCTATGCCTAAAGTATTTTTAAGTCCGTCAACGCAGGAGTTCAACCCTTACGTTACAGGCGGAAATGAAGAGCTGTATATGAATCTGCTTGCCGACCGAATGGAGCCTTATCTGCGTTCAAGCGGTATTCAGTATGTCCGCAATAACCGTTCAAAAACCGCCGCAGGTGCAATCGCCGATTCAAATTCAGCTTATTATGATGTTCACCTTGCTCTGCATTCCAATGCCGCACCCGAATTTCTTTCAGGTAAGCTCAGGGGAATTGACATTTATTTTTATCCGAACAGTCAGAGCAGTGAACGTCTTGCGAATATTATCGCTAACAATCTGAAAAGCATTTACCCCATTCCCGAAAAATCAAATGCTGTTCCCACAACCGCACTTGGCGAAGTTACCCGCACAAAAGCTACAGCTGTTTTGTGTGAGCTTTGCTATCATGATAACTACGCCGACGAAGCGTGGCTGAAAAATAATCTCAACGAAATTGCAAAGAATCTCGTGCAGTCACTCTGTGATTACTTCGGTATTCCATTTATTCTGCCGACAGCAATCAGATGGGGTACGGTCAATACAGATGGCTCGGGACTAAACATCAGAAGTTACCCATCTGCAGGCTCTGCCGTAATCGGTTCAATACCAAACGGTGCAACTGTCATGATTAACGGCGAAACCAACGGATGGTATGTTATAAGCTATAACGGTATAATCGGTTATTCAAGCAGTGAATTTATAGATGTTTAAGCTTTTGCCGTACAGTTTTCCGCTGTACGGCATTTTACGGAAGAACACGACAATTATTCTATAATTTTTATGCCAAAAAGCAAGAGGTGTATTGACTTTTCTCTTCATTTAAATTATAATAATACGAAGGATTTAAAGAATACTGCCGAATATTTATTAAATCCACAGTGTTCATTCAGAAAAAAACAACAATTTTCAAAAAATTTTCAAAAGGGTATTTCCTTTTACCGCAAAATGTGTTATAATAGTAAAGATAGCATATTTCAAATATACTAAGGGAGATGTTTTTAATGGAAAATCAGGGCAAAAAGGTTCTTATCATCGGATCTGGACCAATCATCATCGGTCAGGCGTGTGAATTTGACTATTCGGGAACTCAGGCTTGTAAGGCACTCCGCAAGCTTGGCTACAAGATTGTTCTCGTAAATTCCAACCCGGCTACTATCATGACAGACCCGGGTATTGCTGATGTTACATACATCGAGCCGCTTAATGCTGCTCGTCTTGAAGAAATTATCGCTAAGGAGCGTCCCGACTGCCTCCTCCCGAATCTCGGCGGTCAGTCAGGTCTGAATCTTTGCTCTGAGCTTGATAAGCTTGGTATTCTTGAAAAGTATAATGTTGAGGTTATCGGTGTTCAGGTTGACGCTATTGAGCGTGGTGAGGACAGAGTTGAATTTAAAAAGACTATGGACAGTCTCGGCATCGAAATGGCTCGCAGTGAGGTTGCTTATACAGTAGATGAGGCTCTCGCAATTGCTGATAAGCTCGGTTACCCTGTTGTTCTCCGTCCCGCTTACACTATGGGCGGTACAGGCGGCGGTCTTGTATATAATACCGAAGAACTCAAGAAGGTTTGTGCAAGAGGTCTTCAGGCTTCTCTCGTCGGACAGGTTCTCGTTGAAGAGTCTATTCTCGGCTGGGAAGAGCTTGAGCTCGAAGTTGTACGTGACCGTGAAGGCAATATGATTACTGTCTGCTATATCGAAAACATCGACCCCCTTGGCGTTCATACAGGCGACAGCTTCTGTTCAGCTCCCATGCTTACAATCTCTGAGGATGTTCAGAAGGAACTCCAGAGACAGGCTTACAAGATTGTTGACGCAATTCAGGTTATCGGCGGTACTAACGTTCAGTTCGCAAGAAATACAAACGACGGCAGAATTATCGTTATCGAAATCAACCCGAGAACTTCACGTTCTTCCGCTCTTGCTTCAAAGGCTACAGGCTTCCCTATCGCTCTTGTTTCAGCTATGCTCGCTACAGGTCTTACTCTTAAGGACATTCCCTGCGGCAAGTATGGTACTCTTGACAAGTACTATCCCGACGGCGACTACATTGTAATTAAGTTCGCTCGCTGGGCATTTGAAAAGTTCAAGAATGCAGAGGACAAGCTCGGTACTCAGATGCGTGCAGTCGGTGAGGTAATGAGTATCGGTAAAACATATAAGGAAGCATTCCAGAAGGCTATCAGAAGCCTTGAAAGAGGCTGCTACGGTCTCGGCTTTGCTAAGGACTTCAACAGCAAGTCCAAGGAAGAGCTTATCAACATGCTTCACGTTCCTACCTCAGAGAGACAGTTCATTATGTATGAGGCGCTCCGTAAGGGTGCTACCGTTGACGAACTCTTTGAGCTTACTAAAATTAAGAAGTACTTCATTGAGCAGATGAAGGAGCTCGTTGATGAAGAAAATGCTCTTATTGAAAACAAGGGCAGCGTTCCTGCTAAGGACGCTCTCCTTCAGGCTAAGAAGGACGGCTTCTCAGATAAGTACCTTTCTCAGATTCTTGAAGTTTCAGAGGACGATGTTCGTACAAAGAGAGCTGAGTATGGTATCAATGAGGCTTGGGAAGGCGTTCACGTAAGCGGTACAGAAAACGCTGCATACTACTACTCATCATACAATATCGAGGACAAGACTGTTGCTTCTGAGGGCAAGCCTAAGATTATGATTCTCGGCTCAGGTCCTAACAGAATCGGTCAGGGTATCGAATTCGACTACTGCTGCGTTCACGCTGCTACTGCTCTTCGCAAGCTCGGCTTCGAGACAATTATGGTTAACTGTAACCCTGAGACAGTTTCTACAGACTACGATACATCAGATAAGCTTTACTTTGAGCCGCTTACTCTTGAAGATGTACTCTCAATTCACGAGAAGGAAAAGCCACTCGGCGTTATCGCTCAGTTCGGCGGACAGACTCCTCTTAACCTTGCAGCTGACCTTAAGAAGGCAGGCGTTAATATTCTCGGTACAACCCCCGAGACAATTGACTTTGCTGAGGACAGAGACCTCTTCAGAGCTATGATGGAAAAGCTTGAAATTCCTATGCCTGAGTCAGGTATGGCTGTAACAGTTAACGACGCTCTTGAAATTGCCGAAAGAATCGGATATCCCGTAATGGTTCGTCCTTCATACGTTCTCGGCGGACGTGGCATGGAGGTTGTTCACGATTCCGAAAGTCTTAAGATTTATATGAACGCTGCTGTAGACGTTACTCCCGACAGACCTATCCTTATCGACCGCTTCCTCCATAATGCTATGGAATGTGAAGCTGACGCTATAAGCGACGGTGAGAATGTATTTGTTCCTGCTGTTATGGAGCATATTGAGCTTGCTGGTATTCACTCAGGTGACTCGGCTTGTATTCTCCCTTCACTCAATATCTCCGACGAAAATGTTGCCACTATCAAAGAATATACAAAGAAGATTGCTAAGGAAATGAACGTAAGAGGTCTTATGAATATGCAGTACGCTATCGAAGACGGAAAGGTTTACGTGCTCGAAGCGAATCCTCGTGCTTCAAGAACTGTTCCGCTCGTATCAAAGGTTTGCAATATTCAGATGGTTCAGCTTGCTACTCAGATTATTACAGCGCCTCTTACTGGTAATGCTTCACCTGTTCCTGAGCTTAAGGAAAAGAACTTCAATCACTACGGTGTTAAGGAAGCTGTATTCCCCTTCAATATGTTCCCTGAAGTTGACCCGCTTCTCGGACCTGAGATGCGTTCTACCGGTGAGGTTCTCGGTATTTCAGATAATTTCGGTGAGGCTTACTACAAGGCTCAGGAAGCTACTCAGACAAAGATTGCTCTTTCAGGTACTGTTCTTATCAGCGTCAACGACAACGATAAGGCAGAAGTAGTTGAGGTTGCTAAGGGATTCGCTGACTGTGGCTTCAAGATTCTCGCTACAGGCGGTACTCACGCTCTCATTACTGCTAATGGTATTGAAGCTGAAAAAATCTGCAAGCTCAAGCAGGGCAGACCTAACATTCTTGATGCAATTACAAACGGTGAAATTGATATTATCATCAATACTCCCGACAATAAGCAGGGCGCTGAAGATGACAGCTACATCAGAAAGAACGCTATCCGTAAGCGTGTATTCTATGTAACTACTATGGCTGCTGCTAAGGCTACTGTTGCAGGTATCAAGTCTATGAAGAATGGTCAGAACAATATTGTTAAGTCCCTTCAGGAATTCCACAGCGAGATTAAGTAATAAGTAAACAATAAATTATACCAGACCGCCCTTGACTTTATGTTAAGGGCGGCTGTTCTATTTAAAGATTGATTTTTTCGAATCTATATGCTATAATCAAACATGTAAACGATTTTTACGAAAGGGGTTTACTATGGTTAGAGAAATACAAAAGGATGAACTTCATTCTCTGCTTGAACTTTATACTCATTTACACGAAATTAGAATACCCGAGAACAACGAACACTTAGTTAATACATGGGAAACAATCTCCAACGACCCGAATCATCATATTATTGTCTGTGAAGTTGAAGGTAAAATTGTTTCTTCATGTGTATGCGTAATCATCCCGAATCTTACAAGGAACGTTCGCCCTTATGCTTTTGTTGAGAATGTTGTTACTCACGCTGATTTCAGAGGTAAAGGCTATGCAACAGCCTGCCTTAATTTCGCAAAAGAGCTTTCAATAAAAGCTGATTGCTATAAAATGATGCTTCTCACTGGTTCAAAAAGTGAAAAAACATTGGATTTTTACAGGAATTCAGGATACAATTCAAGTGATAAAACAGCTTTTATTCAGTGGCTTTAAGGAGGTACGAAAACTATGAAAAGCGGGATTATTTTTGACTTGGATGGGACACTATGGAATACCTCCGAACAAGTTGTACCTGCGTGGAACATTGTATTAACCAAGCATAAGCAGAAAAACATTACAAACTATGATATGAATGGATTTATGGGAAAAACACTGGATACAATTTCACAGTTAATGCTGCCGCATTTACCGCATAAACAAGCTATGGATATTCTTTACGAATGCTGCAATGAAGAACAAGTTTATTTATCTCAACATGGCGGCACATTATATCCTGATTTAGAAAAAACATTGCATAAATTATCTGAAACTTACCAGTTGTTTATTGTTAGTAATTGTCAATCCGGTTATTTGGACGCTTTCTTTACCGCTCATAAACTTAAAGACTATTTTCTTGATTATGAATGTAACGGAAACACCGGTTTACCAAAGTCTGAGAATATAAAACTGGTTGTCAGCAGAAATAACTTAGAATATGCTGTTTATGTAGGCGATACAGAACTTGATATGGAATCTGCGATTGCTGCTGGGGTGCCGTTTATATTTGCTAAATATGGATTCGGAAATATTGATAATACGACATATAATATAGATTCTATCTCCGACTTGACTGCTTTGGACATGATAAATATTAAATAGATTGTAAAACATTTAATTTTAACTAAACAACCTGAGGACTATAATTGCCCTTAGGTTGTTTTAGATTGCATTCGTTTCTCACAGAAAATTTTTCTTGCAAAAAATCTAAATATTTTATAGCGACAACTATTGACATTCTTTTCAAATTGTAGTATAATACAAAAGGACTTTCACTTTATCAATTTAAAGCTTTATACATTTAAACTGTAAAGCAGAACGGAGAATTAAAATGACAGCTACAACAGCAACATTGATTATTCTTGTAGTGTACATTGCCATTATGATTTCAATCGGCTTCTACACTTCAAGAAAAACAAAATCCGCTGAAGATTTCATGCTCGGCGGCAGAAGCGTCGGAGGATGGCTGACCGCTTTTTCATACGGCACAACTTACTTTTCAGCTGTAGTATTCATCGGCTATGCAGGACAATTCGGATGGAGCTATGGTGTTTCTGCAGCATGGATTGGTATCGGTAATGCACTGCTCGGAAGTATGCTTCCTTGGCTTATTCTCGGCCGCCGTACCCGTCTTATGACTAATCAGATTCAGGCTAAGACGATGCCTGATTACTTTGGAAAACGTTTCGGCTCAAATAAACTTAAAACTGTTGCTGCAGCTGTAGTTTTCATATTCCTTATCCCATACACTGCATCAGTTTACAATGGTCTTTCACGTCTTTTCGGTATGGTCTTTGATTTAGGCGATAACGGTTACGTGTATATTATCATCGCTATGGCTGTTCTTTCAGCTATATATGTTATTCTTGGCGGATACTCCGCTACAGCTCTCAACGATTTCTTCCAGGGTATGATTATGCTTGTGGGTATTATCACCGTTGTTTTGTGCACTCTCAACGGCAAGGGCGGATTCTCCAGTGCGGTTGAACAGCTTGCTGAAATCGAAGGTCAGAAGGGACTTGGTTCACTTTTCGGTCCTGACCCTGTTAATCTCTTCGGCGTTGTAATACTTACATCAATCGGAACATGGGGCCTTCCTCAGATGGTTCAGAAGTTCTACGCTATCAAGAATGAACAGGCTATTGTCAAGGGCACAATTATCTCTACAATCTTCGCTTTTGTTGTTGCAGGCGGTTCTTACTTCATGGGTGGATTCCTCAGACTTTACTGTACTACTGATGCATCAGACACTTCAAAAGCATTCATTGATACAGTAAACGGCAAACCTGTTTTCGATAATATGGTTCCTGCTCTTCTTGATTCTGCTCTCCCCGATATGCTTATCGGTCTTGTAGTGGTGCTTGTTCTTTCTGCTTCACTCTCTACACTTTCCTCGCTTGTTCTCACTTCAAGTTCAACTCTCACAAACGACCTTATCAAGCCAAGAGTGAAGAATTTTACTGATAAAAATCAAATGATTGTAATGCGTGTTCTTATCGCTGTATTCCTTTTCATATCTGTATTTATTGCATGCAATAAGAATGCCTCAATTTCAACTCTCATGTCCTACTCATGGGGTGCACTTTCAGGCTCATTCTTAGGACCCTTTATGTGGGGACTTTTCTCAAAGAAAACCACAAAGGTTGCCTGTGTCACAAGCTTCTGCACCGGTGTTGGTATTACACTTACTCACATGCTGCTCTTTAGTTTCAATATCGAAGCATTCAGCGGTATCAAGCAGGCTGTTGTTGATATGAACCTTTCATTCAACCTTCTCTCTCCAATCAATGCAGGTGCATTTGCAATGCTCATATCGATAATTGAAGTGCCGATTATCAGCATGTTCACAAAGAAACCAGATGCAAAGATTGTTGATTATGCATTCGAGTGCCTTAAATAAGATTAAAGCACGGATTTGAATATAATTTCAAATCCGTGCTTTTTTATGTAAGCTTAAACGAATTATCAGGAACATCACCAACAATTACATTTTCAGCAAGCAGAAATTCAAAGCTTGTTTTCGTTTCAAAAGTGTAAAGTGGAATTGATGAGTTAATGTCAGCTGTGACATTAACAGAAATTCTGTGGCAGGTCTGATTTATTCCCGCAGATTCAAAATTGCTCGTCAGCTTTACTGTTGCGTCCCGTGCAGGACATATCCGCAGATTAATATGAGGACCCTTTCCTGCAAGCATATGTGAGCTTGTAAGCGACCCGAGAGGTATTTCAGCTGAACTGTCACCGTTTTTTTCAAATTCGGAATTTATCAGCAGTGTAAGCTCTGACTGTACCTTATTTATGTTATAAGTAACCGATTCTATTGAGACTGCACTTCCCTCTTCATCATATAGTACAGCTGCAAAATCATTGTAGGTATATTGATTTTCACTCAGATATTCCGCAACAGCTGAGCTTATGATTTCATTCGCTGTTATTTTTGAATATTGCTCAGCCTGTATTGCTGCAACAGGCTGAACCGCACTGTCGATTTTCATAAACGCCGCAATGATAAGTATAATTATGACTGTAAGTACCGCCATGCCCGCCCTTGCACGCAGTGTAAGCCTGCTTCTTCTGCGTTTTTTCATTGTATCACTCCTCTGCGGATAACATGTTCACATTATTATATTCAGCTTTCAGGAAAATTGTGACAAAAAAGCTTCGGTTCAAACAAAACCGAAGCCTTTTTACTGCTATTTATTTGAATCAGCTGTTCTTATCTACTTCATGGAATTTTTTGAGATTGCCGATTTTTTCATTTCGCTCATCAAGCACACGCTCAATTTCAGTCCAATCAAGTCCCTGATTAGCACAGAGTACCATTACGTGGTAAAGAAGGTCGTTGATTTCGTTCATAAGCTCATCGTTATCACCATTCTTTGCGGCAATAACAGTCTCGGTAGCCTCTTCTCCGATTTTCTTGCAGATTTTGTCTACACCCTTATCAAAAAGATAACAGGTGTATGAGTTTTCCTGTGCAGTTCCGTTTTCAAACTGCTTCTTTCTTTCCTTGATTACTTCAAAAATTTCCTGATATACGTTCATCTAAATCTTCTCCTTATTTTTTATGTTATTGATTATTCCTCTGTATTATACAGCTCATTGAAGAAACAGCTGTATTCTCCTGTGTGGCAGGCAACTCCCGTCTGTTCAACGTTTACAAGAAGTGTATCGTTGTCGCAGTCACCATATATGGATACAACCTTCTGTAAGTGTCCCGAAGTTGCACCCTTATTCCAGTACTCCTGACGTGAACGGCTCCAGAACCATGTATAGCCTGTTTCCAGCGTCTTTTTAAGGCTCTCCTTGTTCATATACGCAAGCATAAGTACTGTTTTGGTATTGACCTCGTAGCAGATTGCAGGGATAAGCTCTCCCTTTTCAAAGAATCTGTCAAGGTCGTTTATGTCGATTTTTATCATAGTTTACTCCTTTTCTATTGGTCTGCCGTTTTCATCAAATCTGCTGTTAGTTTCTTTTATTACAGAAGTAACTGTACTACTCAGACCTATTACAAAGAATACAAGATACACAAAAGCTAAAGCTTGTGCTATTTTTTCACCTTTAAAATTATACATCATCAATACCGCCGGAAATCCCAGTAATATTTCGATAACACCTGTTATAAGCCAGCATTGTCCGCAGGTACGGTTTGCATATTCCCATGCTGACATACTCGCCTGTGTACGCTTAGTACGAAGTCCGTATTTCATCTCTTTATCCTTCGGTGCTTGGAACCTCATATAATATCCGCCAAATATTGTGGCTGATGACATAATAATCAAGACGATAAGTAAAATATCAATCATAATTAATCATCCTCTTAAGTCCAGAGCGAGGTTATAAACATTGGTGAAGAAACATCAGATTTTTTAAATCCGCAGTTTTCATAAAAGCTTATTTCGGTATCGTAGGCTATGCAGACTATTCTCAGATATTCAGCATACTTTTCCTTTATCATTTTCACAAGCTCACGTCCGATTGCCTTACCCTGATATTCGGGTCTGATAAGAAGATAATGCACGTAGGCGGTCATTACTCCGTCATCCATTGCACATATCATTCCGACAAGCTTGTCGCCGTCCCAAGCGGAATATACAGTTTCAAAATTCTTCATCGCTGTTACAAGTTTTTCGGGATAATGTCCCGATGACCACTCAACTGACAAAAATAAATCCTGTAACTGTTCACGGGTGAAATCGTGAGTATCTTTATATATTATACTCATCTCACAATTACTCCCTTCCTGCGGCAATAATCCTTAACCTCGCCTACGGTAAGCTCCTTGAAGTGGAAAAGTGAAGCTGCTAAGGCTGCTGTTGCTCCCGTTTTCTCGAAAACCTCAGCGAAATCATTGATTTTACCTGCACCGCCGCTTGCGATTACGGGGATAGTACAAGCATCGCACACAGCCTTAAGCATTTCAATGTCAAAACCCTCTTTTGTGCCGTCAGCGTCTATAGAGTTCAGGCATATTTCGCCTGCACCAAGCTGCTGAATCTGCTTTACCCAATCGATAAGGTCAATTCCCATGTCAACTCGTCCGCCATTAATATACACCGTCCACTTGTGGTCGGCGATTTTCTTTGCGTCAATTCCTACGCAGATACACTGACTGCCGAAAATATCAGCACCGTCCTTGATAAGCTGTGGATTCTTAACCGCCTGAGAGTTTACTGATACCTTATCTGCACCTGCACGCAAGGTTTCTCTTATATCGTCAACAGTCTTGATTCCTCCGCCAACCGTGAGGGGCACGAATACCTTCTTTGCGGTCTCTCTTACTACATCGAGGAATACACCTCTGCCCTCGAAGGATGCTGTTATATCGTAAAATACAATCTCGTCTGCACCCTGCTTGTTGTACTCCTCCGCACACTCAACGGGATCGCCTACGTCACGGATTCCTTCAAAATTTACGCCCTTTACTACCTTGCCATTTCGCACATCAAGACAGGGTATTATTCTTTTTGCAAGCATTCTCATCTCTCCTTATTTTTTTATTTTTACCCCTTTTGAACATTCTGAGAATCATATATGCGGGATAAATTGAGTATTTCTGCATTAATGAGTATATTCTTTCAAGAATTATATTAAAAACAGCTAATATTAAAAATGCTGCGATAAAGGATAGAACTTCTCTCGGGAAAAAAGTTTCTCCGAATATACTACCGAATGCTGATGCGTCCAAATGGTTTATAAAATTTACTACGGAATCAGATAATGACAGATAACCAAAGAAATAAATTATAACAGGCAGCATCGGAAGCATTACAAAACAAAATCCCAAGACTATTACCAACAGTCCGCCAATAAGTGCAAGAATACCTATAAAGATTCCGCTGCCATTTTCAGGCGTCAGAAATTCCAGAATTGTATGAAGTCCGAAATCCGAATTATCCATAATCTTTGCTATAACAACACTAAGGATATATAAAAGAATATTACCGTAAAGATGATCTATGATAATCATTTCAAACTTCTTTATACCATTTTTATCGCAGAAACATTCTACCCAATACCCCATCAGTACCATTCCGAATGTAACCAACGCAAGCAAAGCAAATACTCCGTTTTCTACCAATACCGAAGCGTCTGCCACACCATAAAATAATATATCCGCTGGAAATTTCTCAATAAGACTGTTATCGGGCAATACCTCATGAGTATATAATTCTACAATATCTGATGTTGTAAGTCCGATTTTAGACCTGTATTCCCAGGGATCATATTTACAGTTGATTATGTACACTATCAGATATAATACTATTCCTATAAGTAATACTGCATGCTTCTTAAAAAATTCTGTCTTTTTATTCATAAAATTACCCTGATAATATTATGCAATTCTATTTGTGAGCGTACTCAACAGCGTCTCTCAGATTAAGAGTACCCTTATAAATAGACTTTCCACAGATTGTACCGTAGAGTCCCATTTCCTTGCATGCAATAATATCGTCCATTGTGTGGACACCTCCGCTTGCCACGATATTTGCACGTCCCTCTGTAGCGTCCGCAAGAGCCTTAAGCTGCTCCTTGTTGACTCCGGAAAGAGTACCATCCTTTGAAATATCGGTGAAAATGAAGTATTTTACGCCAACCTCAATCATCTTGTTTGCAAGGTCGATGTAGTTTACGTCTGAGGTCTCAAGCCAGCCCTCTGTAGCTACCATTCCGTTCATGGCGTCAATTCCTACAACGATTTTCTCGCTTCCGAATTTCTCTACAGCGTCACTTACAAGCTTTGGATTTTTCAGTGCAACCGAGCCGAGAATTACTCTCGTAATACCCATTTTCAGATACTCGTCAATGGTTTCAAGACTGCGGATTCCTCCGCCAAGCTCAACCTTGAGATTTGTTTTTTCAGCTACGTCTGTGTAGATTTTCGTGTTTACGGGACGTCCTTCCTTTGCTCCATCAAGGTCTACCATGTGAATCCACTCAGAGCCTGCTTCCTCAAAACTCTTTGCTGTTTCAAGATAGTCGCTTGCTACCTTTTCCACAGTGGAAAAGTCGCCCTTGAAAAGACGCACGCAGTTGCCGTCCTTTATGTCAATTGCTGGTAAAATTATCATATATACCCTCCGTTATGTAATGGGATTTAATCTACGTGATACATTATTTTTAATCTTTGAGCTTCGTTGGCTTCAAAACCAAATTTTTCATAAAAAGGAATTATATCGGGCATAGCACATAATTCCACAAAAATATCTGTTCCGCTGACACCGTTTTCCTTGATGAATTTCAGCAGTTCATTTATAAGAAGCCTGCCTATTCCTTTTTTCTGATATTCAGGTCTGACTATTACATCTTTGATATAATAATCCAGTCCTAAGTCACCTATCATTCTTGCCATAGCTACAATTTTATTATTATCAAAGACTGAAACTCTGAATAATGTATGCTTCATAGCAAGTTCGGTCTGCTCTAATGAAGGACCTTTTCCCCAGACTGTTTCCCACAGAAAAATAAATTCTTCGGCAGTAAGCTCATTATGTTTAATAGTATATTCGCCCATTATAATCCTCCAAATTACGGTTTATATCAACGCACCGAAATTTTTGAGTATTGCAAGTCCTGTGCTGCCGCTTTTTTCAGGGTGGAACTGTGCCCCATAAACGAATTTTCCGTCGAATACAAGTGCGGGAACTCTTCCGCCGTACTCGCTGTATGCAGCTATATTTTCATCTGCACACTCTGCTTTATATGAGTGTACAAAGTAAACATACTCGTTATCGCCAAGTCCGTTAAGAAGCTGACAGTCGTTGAGCGTTTCAAGCTTATTCCAGCCCATGTGCGGAATAATCAGGTCAGGCTCTTCCATAAAGCGGACACTGCCCTTAATCAGTCCAAGACCGTCGCACTCTTCAAACTCATAGCCTTTTTCAAAAAGCATCTGCATGCCGAGACATATTCCCAGAAGAGGTTTTTTTGCAGCTTCCTCTTTGATTGTCTCAACAAGACCTGTTTCATTAAGCATTTTCATTGCCGCAGGAAATGCTCCTACTCCGGGAAGAATGAGTGCGTCAGCTGCCTTGATTGACTCCTTATCGGAAACAAGCTTATTTTCGAGTCCAAGATAATCAAGTGCATTCTTTACGCTGAAAATATTGCCTGCACCGTAATCAATTATTGCTATCATCAGAGTACTCCTTTCGTGGAGAGTGTTGAGCCGTCGCTGTTGTATGCTACGGCTGTTTTAAGTGCATGAGCGACTGATTTGTAAATTGCCTCGCATTTGTGGTGGTCGTTGGTGCCGTACATAAGATTTATGTGCATTGTAATTCCTGCATTAAAGGCAAATGCACGGAAAAATTCCTCTGTCAGACACACATCATAGCCACCACAGGACTGATTGGTAAACTCAGCATTGAATACAAGAAACGGTCTGTTGCTTATATCAAGGCTTGTCATTGCCAAAGATTCATCCATTGGTATGTAAGCTGTACCGTAACGGATTATACCCGATTTATTGCCAAGTGCCATTGCTAAAGCCTGTCCAAGAGCAATACCTGTGTCTTCAACGGTATGGTGTCCGTCAACGTGCAGGTCACCCTTTACCTTTATACTCATGCTGATTCCGCTGTGAACGGAAAGTGCGGTGAGCATGTGATCAAAAAAGCCTATACCTGTTGATATTTCAGCTTTTCCCTTTCCGTCAAGCTCAACCTTTATATTTATGTCGGTTTCTCTTGTTACACGACTTATTTCGCCTGTTCTAATCATTTCAAAATCTCCTCCAGTGCCGCAAAGAGAGCGTCCATTTCCTCTCTTGTGCCTATAGAAATTCTCAGGTGATTGCCTATTCTCGGCTTATTCCAGTAGCGGACGAAAATTTTCCGCTCTTTAAGCGCAGCGAATATCTCACCTGCTGACTTTGTATTGTGGCTTGCAAAGATAAAGTTGCTCTTTGAATCGGTAAAGGTAAATCCCAACTGTGAAAGTCTTTCCTTTGAGTATTCCCTTACGTCAATTATCATTTTAAGAGTACTCTGGAAATATTCCTCGTCCTTCACTGCCTCAGCACCGCAAAGCTGTGTTAAGGGTGTCATTGTGTAGGAATTAATGGAAAACTTCACATCGTTCATGTACTTTATAAGCTTTTCATTTCCCATAGCATAGCCAATTCTCATGCCTGCCATTGAACGTGACTTGGAAAATGTCTGAATCACAAGAAGATTTTCGTATTTATCTATAAGAGCAAGTGCACTTTCCGCTCCGAAATCAACGTAAGCTTCATCGATTATTACTATGGAATCGGGATTTGCCTTTACGATTTCTTCAATCATTTCAAGGCTTTCCTCACAGCCTGTAGGTGCATTGGGATTCGGGAAAATTATACCGCCGTTTTCACATTTATAGTCATCGGGATTTATTCTGAAATCCTCTGTAAGTGGCTTCTGTACGTAGGGTATTCTGTATACATCTGCCCATACATCGTAAAATGAATACGTAATATCGGGGAAAAGTATCGGCTTATCTGAATTGAAGAATGTGAGAAAGGCGATAGACAGTACATCGTCCGAGCCGACTCCTACAAATACCTGCGACTTGCTGAGCTTGTATCGTTCTGCAATTGCCTCAACAAGAACCGTTGAATCGGGGTCGGGATAAAGACGCATTTTTCCGAAGTCGTAATTTTCAAGTATCTCCCTGACTTTTGTTGAGGGAGGATACGGATTTTCGTTTGTATTCAGCTTAATGACATCAGTGTCCTTAGGCTGTTCACCGGGAGTATATGGCACGACCTTGCGTACATTATTCTCCCATGAATTACTGAGACTCATATTTATCTCTCCTATATTTTATTGTATACACGCATGGGCGGATATTATTGCATTTGTGAAGCAATATCCGCCCTGTTTTTTATTCAAATCTTACTTTAATTGCGTTTGCGTGAGCTGTTAGTCCTTCTCTTTCGGAAATGAGAACAATATCATCGTGTGCCTCTCTGAGTGCTTCCTCAGTGTAATAAATATAGCTTGAACGCTTTGTAAAGCTTGCTACGCCAAGAGGTGAGAAGAATCTTGCTGTACCGCTTGTGGGAAGTACGTGGTTAGGACCTGCATAATAGTCTCCGAGAGGCTCTGATGCGTAGTTTCCGAGGAATATAGAGCCTGCGTTGTCAAGACTTCCGAGAAGCTCCATAGGATTTTCCATAAGAACTTCAAGGTGCTCGGGAGCAATTTCATTTGCAAGCTCAACTGCACAGTGACGGCAGTCTGTAATAATAATTGCACCGTAGTCCTCAAGTGACTTGTCAATTATGTCTTTTCTTGAAAGATACTGCTTCTGACGCTCAATTTCAGCAATGGTCTCGTCGGCAATTCTCTCGCTTGTTGTTACCATGATAGCAGAAGCAAGTACATCGTGCTCAGCCTGTGACATAAGGTCTGCCGCTGCAAACTTCGGATTGGCAGTTTCATCAGCAAGCACAAGAATCTCACTGGGTCCTGCAATCATATCAATATCAACAACTCCGTAAAGAAGCTTTTTTGCGGTTGCAACATAGATATTTCCGGGTCCTACGATTTTGTCGCACTTCGGAATTTCCTCTGTACCGTAAGCAAGTGCCGCAATAGCCTGTGCACCGCCTGAAAGGAATACTCTGTCAACTCCGCATATAGCTGCTGCTACAAGAATATCCTTATTAGGTGTACCGTCCTTAAGGGGCGGAGTTACCATGATAATTTCCTTTACGCCTGCAATTTTAGCAGGAATTGCATTCATAAGAACGCTTGAAGGATATGCAGCTGTGCCGCCCGGTACGTAAAGACCTACTCTTTCCAGTCCTCTTACACGCTGTCCGAGTATAACACCGTTTTCCTTTGCGTTGATAAAACCCTGCTCACGCTGTCTGTTGTGGAAATCAGCAATATTTTCCATTGCATTGAGAAGTGCATTTACAAGCTCCTCATCTGCATCATTAAGTGCGTCATTTATTACGTCTCTCGGTACTTCGTAGTACTCGGGAAGATTTCCGTCAAATTTAAGTGTATAATTCTTTACGGCTTCATCACCGTTTTCCTTTACGTCCTCGATTATTGCGGAAACTGTCTCGGTTACCTTCTTATTAGTCTCACCGCTTCTCTTTATAAGCTCTGCGAGAAATGCAACCTCGTCAACTCCGTTAGCATATATCTTCTTCATTACAGATTCTCCTCTATAAGTTTAATAAGTCTCTCTATTTCTGCGTGTCTCATTTTCAGACTTACGGTATTTGCAATTAGTCTTGCAGAAATCGGTGCAACGTCCTCTATAACCTCAAGACCGTTTTCCTTGAGAGTTGTTCCTGTCTCAACAATATCAACGATACCGTCTGCAAGCTCAAGAAGGGGTGCAAGCTCAACAGAACCTTCAATCTTGATGATTTCAGTGTCCATACCCTTTTTTTCAAAGAAGCTTCTTGCAACATTCGGGTACTTTGTAGCAATAGTCTTTATGCCGTAGCCGCTGTAGAAATCGTAGTCCTTTTTGGTTGCAAGTGCAAATTTACAGCGTCCGAAGCCTAAATCAACAAGCTCAAAGAACTTGCCCTTCATCTCCATAATGGTGTCCTTGCCTACAACACCCATGTCGCACACACCATGCTCTACATAGGTTATAACATCATTTGCCTTTGCAAGTACAACCTCTAAATTAGCATCGGGAACGGGAAGTATAAGCTTTCTTCCCTTTTCACGTACAGCGGTGCAGTCAAAGCCAAGCTTTTCAAGAAGTCCCACCGTATCCTTTTCAAGTCTGCCCTTTGTCAGAGCTATTCTGATTGGTTTGCTCATTCGAGTTCCTCCTTGCTGTTGTCACTGTCTATTACTACAACTCTTGAAATTTTCTTTTCCTTTGCATATTCTCTTACAGACTCAATATCATCAAACAGTGCATTTTCAACGATAAGTCCCTGTTCACGAAGCTCCTGTGCTGCCTTTATTGCTGCAACCTCACAACCCTGCTCAGCAAATACTACGACATCAGCATGAGGAATTCCCGGAAGCACACCGTTTTTCTCTATAACCTTTGCTACTGCGTTTACATTAACTGCAAATCCGACAGCAGGTACATCATATCCGAATTCGGAAATGAGCTTGTCATAGCGTCCGCCTGAAACTACCGCATCGCCGTGCCCCTGTAAGTAGCCCTTGATAATAAGTCCCGTATAGTAGTCGGTTTTGTTTACAAGACCCAAATCAACGGTAATTTCACCGTCATTACCGCAAATCTCAACAGCATCATTATATATATCACGAAGCTCATCAAGAAGCATTTTGATATTTTCATCAGGCATAAGCTTTTCAGCCTTTTCAAATACCTCTTCTCCACCGAAAAGTGCGGGAAGCTTCTTGAGTGCCGCTGTAACTGAATTGTTTCCGAATGTATCAAGAAGGTCATTGAGTGCAGGGAAATTCTTTGTCTCAATGAGCTTTCTGATTTT
>SVNJ01000003.1 GCA_015066955.1 Ruminococcus sp.
ATAATGCACGAATTTATTGAAACGATTGTCGTACACGCACCCGACAAGTCCAGCGGGCACAGAACACAGCAGATTGACATCTGTTTCCGTTTCAATGTTATGACCGCAACGGTTACCGCTGATAGCGTAGTTTACGACAAAAAAAGAAAGGCTGCGTAGGATTTTCCTACACAACCTTTCGGTACATACGATAAAACTTCTTTATCGACCGCCCCTTAACGGAAGCGGATTAATTTCAATTAAAGATTATAATAACGGTCAAACTCAGCAGGATGAGGAATTGCAGCAAGCTCACGGCATTCCTGACGTTTAGAACTGATAAAGTTCTTGATAAGCTCCTCAGGGAATACACCACCCTCAAGGAGGTAATCGTGGTCAGCTTCAAGAGCGTCGAGAGCCTGTTCAAGAGATGTGGGGAGGTGTGTAAGCTTTGCCTTTTCCTCGTCACTGAGGTGGAAAAGGTTCATATCGTAAGGTCCCCAACCATTAGCATGAGGGTCAATCTTATTCTTGATACCGTCAAGACCGGCCATAAGGATAGCAGCATAGCAGAAATACGGATTACAGGTTGCATCAGGATTTCTGAGCTCAAAACGTCTGCGGTCGGGAGTCTTTGCGTATGCGGGAATACGGATTACCGCACTGCGGTTTGAAGTTGCGTAGCCTACTGTTACAGGAGCCTCAAATCCGGGAACAAGTCTCTTGAAGGAGTTTGTGCTTGGATTTGTGATTGCACAGAGAGAATTGATATGCTTAAGAAGTCCGCCCATAAAGTAGTGAGCTTCCTTACTGAGGTGAGCGTAGCCGTTATCATCGGAGAATACAGGCTGTCCGTCCTTGAGAAGAAGCATATGAACGTGCATACCGTTTCCTGCCTCACCCATAACAGGCTTTGGCATGAATGTAGCGGACTTGCCGTACTTCTTGGCTGTATTGTGAATGATATACTTGATAGTCATTGTAGCGTCAGCCATCTTGGACATTACACCAAGCTTAGGCTCAATTTCAAACTGACCTGCCGCACCTACTTCGGGGTGGTGGTAGTTGATGCCGATTCCTGCCTCTTCCATAAGGAGGCACATTTCGCTTCTTGCCTCGTAGGAAATATCAAAGGGCTTTGTAACGTGGTAGTTCTTCTGCTTGGGAACTACACATCCGCTTCCCTCAACACCGCTGTTCCAGTGTGACTGAACAGCATCTACGGAATAGCCTACTGTCTGACCGCTTACGTCCCAGCCTACATTATCAAAAAGATAGAACTCAAACTCGGGAAGGATAAGCATAGTGTCAGCAACACCGCTGTCCTTCATGTACTGCTCAGCAGCCGCAA
The DNA here is from genome assembly GCA_015066955.1 of Ruminococcus sp. GTDB lineage: Bacteria > Bacillota > Clostridia > Oscillospirales > Ruminococcaceae > Ruminococcus. The sequence goes on from SVNJ01000003.1 coordinate 1,331, forward strand.
CGATATTTCTCGGATACTGTGCAAGCGGACGATTCTCGGGATAATCGATAATCATAGCGTTACCCACCATTGAAAGTGTGGGAATCTCGCAGAACGGGTCGATAGCCGCACTGTCAGGGTCGGGAATGAATACCATATCGCTCTTTTCAACAACCGCATAGCCGTAATTTGAAGCGTCAAAGCCGATACCGTTCTTCATAACGTCCTCGCTGAAGTCCTTTGCGGGAATTGTAACATGGCGGTACTGACCGTTGATGTCAACCATCTTGAAGTCCACCATTTTTATATCCTTTTCACGGATAAGGTCCATTATCTTCTGTACTTTTTCGTTCATCGGAAATTTCTCCTTTTAGCAAGTATATTATTGCAAATTATGCTAAGTTTTATTATACCATATAATTATATATATTTCAATTATCACAATACTATAAACTTTAGTGTGTATTTTTATGCAAATTATCTAACACAGCAAAAATCCCGAAGCCGCAACTGGACAGCTTCGGGATATATTGATAATTTTATACGATGAGTGCCGCAGAACCGTATGCCTTAACGGGATTTCCGTTATCGTCGAATTCTGTGGTATATCTTACACGGAATGGTACTCTGTCGGGAGTAAGCGGAATAACAGCCTCAAGCGAAGGTACACCCTTTTCAACCTGTCTGTGCCATTCACGGTACATATCCGCAACCTCAGGCGGGAATATTCCGTTTTCGATAACAGGCTCAGGATAATTCGTAAGCAGCGGAGGAAGTCCCAGATCACGCATACAGCGGAAGCACGGACGCATTTCCTTTGTAGCTACCGTATATTCCCAGTAATAGATATTGATCTGTTCGCTTGCCATCTTGAAGCGTCTTTCGCTGTCCATTATTTCATCGTGATACTGCTTTTCGGCGGTAATGTTACGAATCATCGCATAAAACAGTGTACTGTTTCCGCTTTTTCCAATCATACGGGCATTACTTCTTATGCATACCCTTTCATTGCCGCAGCCGGAGGAAGTAAGTGTTCTCCATGTTTCACACTCCTGTTCATCTCCCGTTTCAATGGCACGTTCGAGCATATCAAGATAAGTTTTCTTGTTTTCCTCATCAAAAACAGCCATCGGGTCAGACTCAATAAGGTCCTTCTCAGTAAGATTCATGCATATCTCGCTGAGATATTTCTGATTGACTCTCAGAATCTCAACCACGCCGTCGTGATAGTCGAAAATAGCCGCACCACCGACGTAATTACTGAAAATCAGTGTTTCCAGAGACTGAGGATTCCAGAATTCACAGGCATTGAGAGTTTCAATAAGCTTCATCTGCGGCACAGCCGAGCCGACTGAGCTTCCGCTTATAAGCTCAATGTAATTTTCTTCGGGCAAAGGTCTTGAATAGAGGTAACCCTGTATATAGTCGCAGCCGATGCTTCTCAGGAAGTCTGCCTGCTGAACGGTTTCTACGCCTTCTGCAATAACGGGCATACTCAGCCACTTAGCCATTCTGACAATTGAGCTTATAATGGTACCGCCCTTGTTGCTTTCGGAATCTGCCGAAAGGAATCGCATATCAAGCTTTATCATATCAAGCTCAATATCCTTCAGTACATTCAGTGAAGAATATCCGCTTCCGAAATCGTCCATTTCAACAACATAACCGCAGTCATGAAGTCGTCTCACGACCTCATTTGTACGCTGACTTCCGCCGATGATTGAAGATTCGGTAAGCTCAACACGTATGTAATTTACGGGAACATCGTATTTGTTTCGTATTTCCTCAAGCTTTTCAACAAAGCCCGGATAGAAGATATCATATCTTGAAAAATTGGTAGAAACGGGTATAAGTGCACGGTTATTGTCGATGCAGTCTCTGAGGAATATGCAGACCGCTTCAAAAATATAGAGGTCAAGATTTGTAATAAAGCCATTCTTTTCGAAAATCGGGATAAATATACCCGGAGAAATAAGTCCGCGCTCGGGGTGCTTCCACCTTGCAAGTGCCTCTGCACCTATAAGCATACCAGTTGAATGGTTATACTGAGGCTGATAATGAACAATGAACTGCTTTTCGGCAAGTGCCGCAGCCATCATGCCCATGATTTCCTGCTCACCGAGCATATCCTTTCGCATATTCTCGGTGTAATATTTATATCTGAAGTTATAGCTGCCCTTAATGGAGGACTGTGCAAGAATCGCACGGTCAATCATAAGACCGGGAGAAATACGCTCTGAGCCTGTAATATAAATACCTGCGTTGAAGGTTATTTCAAAAGGAAGTCCGTAAGCCGCAAGTGCCTCGCTGAGTCTGTCAAGCAGAAGCTCAGGATTTACAGCTTCGGTATCAACGAACACAGCAAAACGGTCAGAGCCGATACGGCATACCATGCCCGTATTTTCAACAGCTGCATTCATGGTTTCCGCAATATACACAAGCATTGCGTCTCCCTTGTCCATACCAAAGGTTTCATTTACTGCCTTGAACTTTATTATGTCGAAATATACAACCGCATAGCCGCCCTCTGCCGCCTTTTCGGCATTAACGGAAATAACGGGATTGATTGCGGCACAAAACGCCTTTCTCGTCATAAGTCCCGTAAGCTCGTCCTTGCATGAAGCTGCGGTATTACCGGTGTCCACGAGAGTAATAAGCACTTCTCTTTCAGGCACAGTGCATATAATGCCTGCCTGCCAGCGGCGCCATTCACCGCTTCTGTCCTTCATTGAAAGTGTTGTATATTTAGCTCCCGGAAGCTTTGAACAAGCAGCCTCCTCTATTGCCTTACGGAGTCTGTTCACACTTCCCTCAGAAGCAATACCCTCCTCTGTCATAATCTGCCATAACGGACGCATATCAAACTCAGCGTCAAATACGGACATATCCGAGTAATATGTAAATTTCTTGTCGCAGCAGCTGTAAGCTATAAGTATACTGTCGTTGCAGGAGATTGTACCTGCGGCAGTATCTTTACCGATCGAAGCATATTTATTTGTTTCTGCATTCATGATATGTCTCTCCTTTTTGAATTTAGTAAACCCCATTACATATTTTACCATAATTTACATATAATTTCAAGTGGTTTGTGATAATAAAGTGGTAATTTTACACATATTTTACGTTATGATTAAAAACCTCCCCTGCTTATTAGCTATTATTAACAAAAAGGAGCACCGAAGTGCTCCCGATATATTATTTTGTTTCGAGTGTGCCATGTGAAAGCGACTTGAGATAAGCATTGATAAAGCCGTCAATATCGCCGTCCATAACAGCCTGAATATTACCATTTTCAAAGCCTGTTCTGTGGTCCTTCGCAAGAGTATAGGGCATAAATACGTAAGAACGGATCTGAGAACCCCACGCAATCTGGTTCTGAACACCCTTGATGTCCTCGATTTTTTCAAGATGTTCTCTTTCCTTGATTTCAATGAGCTTGGAACGGAGCATTTTCATAGCATAGTCCTTATTCTGGTACTGGCTTCGCTGTGTCTGACAAGAAACAACGATTCCCGTAGGCTTATGGATAAGACGTACAGCCGAGCTTGTTTTGTTTACCTTCTGACCGCCCGCACCGCTTGAACGGTAAACCTCCATTTCGATATCCTCAGGACGTATATCAACCTCGATAGAATCATCAATTTCGGGCATTACTTCAAGTGCGGCAAAGGAAGTGTGACGGCGTCCCGATGAGTCAAACGGGGAAATACGTACAAGTCTGTGAACTCCCGATTCGGATTTCATGTAGCCGTATGCGTTTTCACCTTCGATAAGGATTGAAGCTGACTTCATACCTGCATCGTCACCGTCAAGATAATCCATGAGAGTAACCTTATAGTTATGACGTTCAGCCCAGCGATTGTACATTCTGTAGAGCATTTCAGCCCAGTCCTGAGCCTCAGTACCGCCTGCACCCGCATGGAAGGTAAGGATAGCGTTTGAATTATCGTACTCACCTGTGAGAAGTGTTGAAAGCTTTTCTTCTTCAAGCTTGGACTTGAAGGAAGCCGCCTCAGACTTGATTTCCTCAACGGAGCTGTCATCATCCTCCTCAATTGAAAGCTCAATGAGGGTTATAAGGTCCTCAAGGCTTTCGTTGAGCTTATTGTATTTTTCTATTTTCTTTTCGAGAGCTTTTGTCTGCTGGAGCACCTTCTGTGAATTTTCAAGGTCATCCCAGAAGCCATCGGCCGCAACCTGCTCATTGAGTCCAACAAGCTCTTTTTTAGCGGCATCTATATTGAGAACGTCGGCAAGCTCTTTCATTTCCTTTCGGTAGCCGACCATTTCTACTCTTAAATCGTCAAGTATAATCATCAGATTCATCCTTTCTGTTTGTCACAAATACATTTCATATTATTATACCACATTTTTCCGAATACTGCAACGAAAAAATTAAAAATACAGAATGCGGAATTTACTTTACATTCCCAAACGCCTGTTTAAGAGTACTCACAGGAATAATCTCAATATCATAATCCTCAGCATTTATCCCCTTCATGGACTGCTTCGGCACTATACACTTTCTGAAGCCCATTCTCTCAGCCTCACGAATCCTCTGTGAAGCATGAGAAACCGAGCGTATCTCTCCGCCAAGACCGATTTCTCCGAATGCTATAAGCTCCTCGTCAATCTGCTTATCCATAATTCCCGAATAAAGCGCCATAGCAACAGGCAGATCTGCCGCAGGCTCATCAAGTCTGAAGCCGCCTACTATGTTAAGGTATACGTCAAGCGAACCCATGAATATTCCAAGCCTTTTTTCAAGCACGGCAATAATAATATTCAGCCTGTTGAAATCAAAGCCCGTAACCATTCTTCTCGGTGCGGAATAGCTTGTTTTTGCCGCAAGTGCCTGAACCTCCGCAAGTACGGGACGTGTACCCTCCATCACGCATGCAACGCAGGTGCCCGAAACATTATGCGGACGTCCCGAAAGAAGCATCTGCGACGGATTCTCCACCTCACGCAGTCCCCTGTCAGCCATTTCAAACACACCGATTTCATTGGTTGAGCCAAAACGATTCTTCACAGCTCTCAGCAGACGATAGCTCTGATGACGCTCTCCCTCAAAATAAAGCACCGTATCAACAATATGTTCCATAACCTTCGGACCTGCAATTGCACCGTCCTTGTTGACGTGACCTACAATTATAAGGGGGATTTCCTGATTTTTTGCGGTATACATAAAGAGATTCGTGCACTCCCTCACCTGTGTAAGACTTCCCGGACTTGACGTAATTCTGCTTATACTCATAGTCTGAATCGAATCGATTATGGCTATATCGGGATTGCAGGACGCTATAGTCTCCGCAACTGCCTCAGCATCGGTAGCAGTAAGTATGTAAAGATTCTCCGTATCAACTCCGAGACGCTGTGCACGAAGCTTTATCTGTCTTGCCGATTCCTCTCCCGAAACGTAAAGCACCGAATGCTCCTCACCGAGAAACTGACAAATCTGAAGAAGAATCGTACTTTTACCGATTCCCGGTTCGCCTCCGAGAAGCACAAGCGAGCCTTTGACAAGGCCTCCTCCGAGAACACGGTTAAGCTCTCCTATTCCCGTATCATAGCGCACATCATCATCAACACCGATCGCCTCAAGCTCAAGGATTTTCTCCGACAAATCAGGAAGAGACTGTGCGGAAGTGTATCTGCCAGCAGGAGTGCTGTCCGCAACATCCTCCTCAAAGCTGTTCCACGCACCGCAGGACGGACATTTTCCGTTCCATTTTGTACTCTCGAAGCCACATTGATTGCAGGTATATATAAATTTTGATTTTGCCATATTCCCACCTCTGTATATTGTTGTAAAATTGTAGGGACTGACGTCCACGACAGCCCGAATCTCACAAAACGGGGCGTCGGGGATGCCGTCCCCTGCCATTTGAATATATTGCTCCCCCAACTAACTCCTGAGGCAATACTAAATCATCATAAAGATGCAAACAATAACGAAATTGACCGCAACCGCAAGTCCCAGTAGAATAAGTCCCATAATAAGGATATTAGCAGGATTCACGCCTCCCATAGATTTAAGCCTCTGAGGACTGACAGGTCCGCCGTAATGAGTCTTTACCTTATTGATTGACTTTACGGAAAATTTCATATAAAGCCAGTTTGCAAAAAGACACATAACGATTCTCAGTATCCAGTCAAAGGTTGAACATATCTCAATCAGACTTTTGATAAGGTTCTCATTTTCGTTAATCAGGCTCAGGGATTTCTGCATAAAAGGAAACGCCTCAGCCTGCGAACCGAGTATATAGAGGTATTCGGGAATATTCAGCAGCATTGTTACAAGTGCCGCAGCAATTCCCCAGAACCACATTTTTCTGTTTGCAAAATAAAAATACGGGAAAAACAGACATATAAAATTAAACGAAATCTTTGAGCCTATATCCTTCATTCTCTTGAAAAGCGGCAGATAGTAGAAGGTATTGGAGTCTACAAACTGTGCGACCTCCTTAAGCTTTGCACCTTCAAAATCCTCATCGGGATTAAAGCCGAGATACTGCTTTGTAGGGTCGATTCCGCCGAACATATTTCCGATGTCCGGTTCACCGTTTTCGCCCATATTCAGCTTTGAAAACTCATTTCCGCATGACTCGCACCTTTCAGCGTCAATCGCATTTCTGTGCATGCAGGACGGACAGATGCGGTGAAATTCGGTCTGATGCATCGGCTGAGGCAGCGGCTTTACCGCAGCAGTCTCGCTTTTCCAGCTTTCGCCGCTTTCATGCAGCTGAGCATTTGTACAAGTCCCCGATTCTTTGTAGCATTCCCTGTGATAAGGAGTACCGCATTCCGGACAAACCACGACATCGTCGCTGTCATTGAATTCAACGGCGCAGTGAAAACACTTCTCTCCTGTAAATCTCATCTTTATCCTCCATGTTACGTATCAATATTGCTCCCCAGACTTAATATAATTATTCAAGAGTTAATTGGTGGAGCAATAGTAAAAAGCTAATATTTATAATATCTTATATTATAACACCTTTCGCCTCATGAAATCAAGTATTTCTCAGAAATATTATCATTTGTCACATACTTTTCATTTTAGGGCAATACCGTACAGAGTCTGCGGTCGGACATTGTGCGGTATTGCATTAGCGTTATTTTGCATACAAACCTTACAAAAACAGCTTCTGTTATTTGTGAGGTTTCACCTATCTTTTCAAAAAATATAGACAAGATGAAAAAAATAGAGTATAATTATTGTGGTATAATGTGAAATACGGCACCGTATGCCGAAAATACGGAAACGCACCTGTGTGCGAATCGGAGCTTTGAAATGAGAGTAATTACCGGTATTGCAAGAGGCCGCAGGCTCAATGCGCCTGAGGGACTCGATGTCCGCCCGACAACCGACAAGGTTAAGGAGGCTATTTTCTCCGCCATTCAGTTTGAACTGGAGGGTGCATACGTTCTTGACCTGTTTGCAGGAAGCGGTCAGATGGGTATTGAGGCACTCAGCAGAGGTGCTGCAAGGGCAGTCTTTGTTGACAGCTCGCAGAAGGCAGTGCGCTGTATAAGTGAAAACCTCCGCAATACAAAGCTGGATAAGGTCTCTGAGGTTATCAGCCGTGACAGCTACGACTATATCAGGCTCGCTGCAAAAAAATTCGATATCATTATCCTTGACCCGCCTTACAGAAACGGGCACATTGACAATATCCTCCCCCTTGCGGCAAACAAGCTCAATCCGGGCGGATATATTATCTGTGAATACGAATCGGAGGCAAAGGAGCCGCAGGCTCCCGAAGGTCTGAAGCTCAAGAAAACCTATCGTTACGGCAAGATAAACGTTACCATATTCTATTCCGAAGTCGGGGAGGACGATGAGCAATGAGAAGAATTGCGGTATGTCCCGGCAGCTTCGACCCGGTAACGCTCGGTCATCTCGATATTATCACAAGAGCTTCAAGGCTTTTTGACAAGGTTATCGTGCTTATTTCCAGAAATGCCGGAAAAAATCAGCCAAGCTTCACTGCAACCGAAAGAATGCTCATGATTGAAGCGGCAACAAAAAATCTTGACAACGTTGTAATCGATATACTCGACGGACTCCTTGCGGACTACGTTGAAAATGTCGGTGCAATTGCAATCGTCAAGGGACTGAGAGCGGTCAGCGACTTCGAATACGAATTCCAGATGGCTCTTGCAAACAAAAAGCTTTATGCGGGTGCCGAAACGGTATTCCTTACCACTGCTGCGGAAAATATGTACCTCAGCTCAAGCGTGGTAAAGCAGATTGCCTATTTCGGCGGCGATATAAGCCATTTCGTACCTGAATGCATACTTGAAGATATCAAAGAAAGACTGATAAAAGAGAGGTAAAAATAATGAGTATTGACGAAATTCTTGAAGAAATGGACGAGCTCCTTGACAAGTCGGGTTCCGTTCCCTTTATGGCACACAAAAAAATCATCGACGGTGAGCGTCTGAGAGAGCTTATCAACGACGTAAGACTTAATATGCCTCATGAGCTTAAAGAAGCTAAGAAGATTGAGTTTGACTGTCAGCGTATACTTAACGAGGCTAAAATCAACGCAGAGGCTATTATCAGAAAGGCTGAGGAGCGTGCAGCACAGATAGTTTCAAAGGAAGCTATCGTTGTTGAGGCTAAGAAAAAGGCTATCGATATGCTTACAAAGGCTCAGGCTGCCTCCAAGAATCTCCAGCAGAATGCAGCTGCTTCCGTTAACAAGATTCTCAGTGAAACAGAAAGCTACTACACAAAGAATCTCCAGCAGCTTAAGGCTGTCAAGGCTAAAATCACCGGAGGAAGCAACTAATTATTGTTAGTTTTCAGAAAGTTAATATTTTCGTAATATTTTATTTACAAACGTATGATACAATAATAAATGTAGAAAAGATTTGTTGAATAAACGCAAAGAGGCGTAGCTTAAACCGAAAGGGTGAGCTATGCCTTTTTGTTTATATGTATAATATTGCTCCACCAATTAACTCTTGAAGAATTTTATGAAGCTTGGGGAGCAAAAGTCAAGAAAGAAACCGCAGGCATACTTTCGTATGTCAAGGTTGATGACGCAGAAATTTGCTTCCCAAGCAATAGAAAAACTTCAAGAGTTGGTTGGGGGAGCAATCATGACAGGTGGGTTTTTTATGGACAAAATCGACGCACGTATCATCTCTTTATTGCAGGAGGATGCAAGAATGCCGCTGAAACAGCTGGCAGAAAAGGTATTTCTGTCTGCACCTGCGGTATCGTCAAGAATTGACAAGCTTGAAAAGCAGGGTGTCATTACAGGCTACAACGCTGTGGTGAATCAACAGAAGCTCGGCTACCACATAACCGCTTTCATAAGCCTTGAAATTTCGGCAAGTCAGAAAAAAGAATTCTACCCGTTTATCGAAAAAATCCCGAATGTTCTGGAATGCTGCTGTGTTACGGGAAATTACTCCATGCTTATCAAGGTTGCTTTTTCAGACACACAGGAGCTTGATTCTTTTATAGGACAGCTTCAGGAATTCGGCAACACATCTACTCAGATTGTCTTTTCAACACCTGTGCCTCACCGTGAGGTTGCGGTTATATCAGAGCCTGTCCACATAGGATAAATGTACAGTTATAAGAAACGAGGGTTCTCTGCTTTTTGCGGAGAACCCTTTTTATAATATTCTAAAAAGGGGACGCCCTCTCTTGCAGGGCGTCCCCTCTTCAAAAACAGTCCGCAGGACTGTTTTTGAATTCACCCCTTGCGGAGCGCTTCTAAGGCAAGAGAATTTCGCTCTCTGCGGAGAGCGACCAAAGGCTCTGCCTTTGGAATTCGCAAGCCTTTGAAAAGGCTTGACCGAAACTTTCTGCCATTGTTTCTTTTAATTTCCGTTCATCTTCTCCCGTGCAAGCTTACTGTAGATGCATCCGCAGTAGTCCTGACGATAGAGATTATACTGCCTTGAAAGCTCGATTGAACGCTTGTAGCCCTCATGCTTCTTGAAATCCGAAAACAGGTACTCTACCCCGCATCTCTCCGAAGCCTGTGCACCATACTCGTTAATAAATGCACAGTCCTTGTGCGGACTTATCGTAAGTGTAGTTGTAAAGTAATCCGCACCAAGCTCCGCCGCTTTTCTGCCTGCCGCATCAAGACGATAGCCTATACATTTTCTGCAGCGCTCTCCACGCTCGGGAAGTTCTTCAAGTCCCACTGCAAGCTCATAAAAAGGCTCGGGATTATAGTCCTCGTCAATAACGGGAATATCAAGTCCCATTTCCGAAACAAGCCTTTTCAGCTCGTTTTTGCGGTACTCATATTCAGCTTCGGGAGCAATATTCGGATTGAAAAAGTAAAGCGTAATCTCAAAATGCTCATGCAGAAATTCAAGAACGTAACTGCTGCAGGGTGCACAGCATGCATGAAGCAGAAGCTTCGGCTTTACGCCGTCCTTTTGCAGCTGTTCAAGCTTTTTGTCAAGCATCAGACCGTAATTAACCTTCGGCATTATTTATCCTCAAGCCCCTTGAGTGCCTTCAGCTCGTCACGGTTCACTCTTATTTCAGCATCCTTAAGAAGCTTTACCTCGCTTCTGTCAAGAGTTACGGGCACTTCGGACTTCTCGGTCTTAACCCTGAGCTTGCCCGTAATAAGGTTAACATCCTCTACTCTGCCCTTATCACCGTCGGGAGTAACAACAACCGCACCGATTTTCGGTGTGATTTTCAGAAGTGCTTCATAAGCATTCTGCTCATTTTTGAGACAGCACATAAGACGTCCGCAGGTTCCCGAAATTTTTGTAGGATTAAGGGAAAGTCCCTGCTCCTTTGCCATTTTTATTGAAACAGGCTGAAATTCGCCTATATAACCCTTGCAGCAGAACTCACGTCCGCAGATACCGAGTCCGCCGAGAATTTTAGCCTCGTCACGCACGCCGATCTGTCTCAGCTCGATTCTCGTTCTGAAAACTGCCGCCAGATCCTTTACAAGCTCACGGAAGTCCACACGGTTTTCCGCAGTAAAATAAAACAGAAGCTTATTGTTGTCAAAGGTACATTCAACATCAACAAGGTTCATTTTAAGTCCCCTGTTTACGATTTTCTCTTCGCAGATCTTAAATGCCTCCTGCTCCTTGAGCCTGTTCTTTTCAACAGTTTTAAGGTCAGCCGCATCGGCAAGTCTTACTATAGGCTTAAGGGGCGAAGTAACCTCGCTGTCCTCAAGCTGACGGTTTGCAATTACAACCTCTCCGCACTCAACTCCCCTTACAGTCTCGACAACTGCTCTGTCGCCGACCTTTGCATTTATCTTTCCGGGAGAAAAGTAATATACCTTTCCTCCGCTTTTAAAGCGGATTCCTACTATTTCCTTCATTATATCTCCTATCCGGGATGCACTATATATCCCAAGTTACAGACATTCCATTATTTCGCCGCACAATGCCGCAAGGGCAAGCGGAATATTTACATTTGCCTCTACAGTACGCCATGCCCTTTCGATACAGCGATGAACCGCCGCCGCTTCATAAGGAGTCATGACAGAAGCAAGACGATACGCACCCTCTCTGTAGCAGCCTATAAGCGGGGCGTCATTATCCCTGCCGAGAACTGCCGCATCTCTCATCAGCTTATCAAGAAGCGAAAGCGTATTTCGCACATCATTCCGCTTTGTGCCGAGAGTGCACATAAGGGTATTCAGCGTATACTCGTCCTTATATATTATACTATCGGTCATGCGTTTTGTCAAATCCACAATTTTGCGAAGCTCCTCATTCTCGAGGTACTCTTTGCACATTCCGATATTTCCGTGAAAGCAGTCCACTGCCGAATCAATACTGCTCTTTCCGTAACCGCACTCCGCAAGTGCCTGTTCTGCCTCTGTTTCGGTACATATCGAAGTGCCGAAGCATACACACCTTGAAATAATCGTAGGCAGAAAATCCGCCTTTGATTCGCAGGTAAAGATGAAATATGCATACTCGGGCGGCTCTTCAATAATTTTCAGAAGAGTATTCTGTGTACGTGTGTCCATGCTGTGACAGTCACGGAATATGTATACCTTCCGTCCGCTGCTGTTATTTGGCTTTATGAATGCATCGCTGCATATTTCCCTTGCTGTTGCAACAGAATAACCGCCAAGCTTTCCGCTTGTTTCCGCATAGGTAACATCGGGGTGAAAGCCCTGTTGCACATTCTTGCATGCATTGCATATACCGCAAGGCTCTCTGCCGCCGCTTTCACACAGCAGAAGCTGTGTGTAATACTGTGCCATAAGCTTTCTGCCGCTTCCCTTTTCGCCGTAAAACATAACGGCATGGGCAGTACGTCCGCATTTCACCATATTGGAAAGCGTTGCAAGAAGCTGCTCGTTTCCGTATATTTTCTTCATATTACACCTTTTCGAAGCGTTCAACGTCCGTCACGAATATCGTAGCACCGCCCACCTGCACCTCCATAGGCATTGAGCTGAATGAGTCGGGGGAAAGTCCGTGCATTTTATTATCGACAACCTGTGTACGCTTTTTGCTCTTAGATGCAATAACACTTATAGCATCATCAACCTTTTCGTTTTCGGTACATATAAGAAAGGTAGTGTTTCCCGAGCTTAGGAAACCGCCTGTTGAAGCAAGCTTTGTTGCGAAGAAGCCGTTTTTGGTAAGTGCCTTTGAAACAGCACTGCTGTCGTCTCCGTTTACTATTGCAAATATCAGTTTCATAAAATAAGCCTCCTGTTTCAGAGAAGTGTTATTATTATCATTTTACCACATTTACGGTTGAAATTCCATACCTTTTAAAAATATTTATGCATTCCTGTGTGATTATTTCTCCGCTTGCCGCAATAGGTACAGCAGGCGGACAGGGTACCTTCACCGCTCCGCATACCCTTCCGAGTGCTTTTTCAACAGGTATTTCCTCCGACGGAGAAAATACCGCCTCACGTATTCCCATAGCCTTCGGGGGGAGCGGCATATTGAAGCTGTCCGATACGAGGGCTTTTCGTCTGCATTGCGGAAGTGTCTTTTCAAGGGCAATACGCAATACTTCATAGTCCTCACGCTTATTCATAGGCGACATAAGCAGAATCACAAGTGAGCTGTCGGAATATTCGCACTCCGCACCATTCGCACGAAGCCTCTGTGCAAGCTCATCTCCGTCAAAACCGCTTTCCGCCGACTTTATAGTTATGTGAAACGGCTCTCCGTCTGCAAATTCAAACCTGTCCGCAAAGTACTCCTTAAAGTCTGTGATGCATTCAAGATTCCGGCTTATATCACTGCGTATGTGCTTTTCGATATACTCCGTGCAAAGGTCAAGCGAAGCCATTATAAGATACGACGGACTTGTTGAAGCAAAAATACTCATGCACGGTTTCAGCCTGTCAGCATATTCGGGACATGACGTGTGAAGCAGTGCCGCACACGTAAGTGCAGGGAGCATTTTATGAGCAGAATCACAGCAAAGGTCAGCACCGAGAGCCATAGGGTGCATACTTTCCTCAAAAAAAGCAAGATGTCCCCCGTGTGCATTATCAATAAGCAGACGTGCGTCGTATCTGTGACATATATCCGCAAGTGCCTTTATATCAGCGGTTTTACCCGTATAATCGGGAGACGTAACATAAAGGCAGGCAGGCTCAGCGCACTGCAACAATGCCCCTTCAACAGCGTCAATATCAATCTCGCCTGAAAGTATTCCACCGTTATAACGCGGCATTATCCATGCAACATCGATACCGAGAAGTGCCGCCGCATTCAAAAATGCACGGTGAACATTTCTGACGGCAAAAACTCTGCGGTTTTCCTGCTTCATAAGCGCAAGCATCGCCTGTATGCAGAGGGTTGAGCCTGCGGCGGAATAAACCGTAGCCGCCGTATTATAAAGACGGGACATATTCCTCTCACTCTCAGCTATAATGCCCTCCGCTTCGAAAAGGCTGTCCGCACCGCAGATTTCCGTTATATCAAGCGAAAAAAGTTCACGGGGAATTCTCTCCGACGGACATACGCCTTTATGTCCCGGCATATGACATCGAAGCATTCCCGACTGTGCATATTTCTCTAAAAAATCGTAAACAGGCGTACTCATTGCACCCTCCTTATTTCATATAATATTGCATAAAACGGTAAATTTTAAGTCTTGCACGTTTAAGCGCCGCCGAAACAGCCTGAGGCGATACATCAAGCTGCTGTGCAATTTCAACGATATTCATTTCCTTAAAATAGTATAACATAATTATTTGCTTTTGTCTTGCTGTAAGCTCATTTTTTATTACATTTAACAGAACCTTTTTCAATATGCTCACAGTCCTGCCGTTATCGTCGCATTCTCCGAGAAGCCTGCGAAGCTCCTTTTCCTCTTCGCCCGTACATAAATCTGAGTAGGTAATTCGTCTTGACACGGCAATTACCTCCTGCTGTAGGATACAAGATGCGCTATGATTTCCTGCGCCTGCCTGTACTCAGTGTACAAAAGGCTTATTCTCTGTTCAAGATTCCTCTCTTCTATTTCGTACTCCTTTCCCTGACTGAGCAGACTTTTCTTTTCCTCTGTAAGCTCAGCCATTCTTATTTTCAGTTTTTCGCAGCCTGTTTCGTAGCCTCTGATAAGTTCATTCATGTCAGCCTCCGTTCTTAGGGAGAAACGTAGTTTTTTATTGCTCCCCCAACTAACTCCTGGATTTTTTCTTTCGCTTGGGAAGCAAAATTTTGCGTCATCAACCTTGACATACGTCAGTATGCCTGCGGTTTCTTCCTTGACTTTTGCTCCCCAAGCTTCATAAAATTCTTCAAGAGTTAATCGGTGGAGCAATAACACCGCACAAAGTGCAAGGCAGCTGTTCGAACATTCGTTCTTTATTCCTTATTGATATTATAAAACAAATGTTCGGTTTTGTCAAGAGGATCCCGTTATTTTTATTTTTTATCAGATAAGCCGCAAAGCTCTGCCTTTATTATGTAAAAAAATCACAAAAGCCCGAAAAACAAGATTTGGATATTACATAATCATTGACAACGAAGGCAAAATGGGATATAATGTTACTATTAAGGCAAAAACGCAGAACCTATTATGCGTATCTGCCGTAAACACAAAAATATCAGGAGGACTAAACACTATGAAGAAAATTTTATCCGCTGTTGCAGCTGTAGCTGTCGGTGCTGCTTCTCTCACAGCAAGCGTATATGCTGCTGAAACAAAAACAGCTTCCGGAACAGAGGAAACTCTCGTTGTTCTTGGTGACAGCATTGCTTCCGGCTACAACAACGCAGAAACAGTTGAGTACAACTTCGGCGCACTCGTTGGTGACTACCTCAACTATGACGTTCAGAATTACGCTGTTCCCGGCAAAACATCAACAGAGCTTTATGAGGACCTCAACTTCGGCAACGATATGGATGCGTTGATCGGCGTTCTTGATGCTGACACTATCGTAATCTCAATCGGCGGAAACGACCTTATTGATGCTGCAAAGAAAATGATTCCCGAGTACTGCGATTCATTCTCACTTCTTGCTGACGGCTATACAGCAGCAGACGTTGAAGCTCTCATCAACTCAAAGCCCACAAGTGAATTCAGCATGGCTGACCTCAAGGGTGCAATGGCTATGGTTGACAAGTCCAAGCTCAATGCTCTTACAGCTTCAAACATTCTCAATCAGGCACTCACTGACTTTATCGGCGGCTATACTCCCGGCGGTGTTATATACGATACAATTCTCCCCAACACAAAAGCTATTATCGAAACAATCAATATGTACAACCCCAGTGCTGAAATAGTAATCCAGACTGTTTATCAGCCTCTCCAGCTTTCAGACGCATTCATCGAGCAGTATTTCGGTGAAGGTGCAAAATACGGAAAGTATGCTTCATACGTTGATCTTGCTCGTCAGCAGCTTATGGAAAAGGTTATGGCAAGCTATGCAGACGGTCTCTACATCGCTCAGCGTGACCTCGCAGCAGCTGGTATTGATGTTGTTGTAGCAGACGTTTATGCAGAGTTCACAGCTCTCGAAACAACAGAGGGCAGAGAGCACTGGAAGGATACAGCACCTTCTTCACCCAACACAGCAAAGCCTTACTTCGCAGACCTTTCAAAAGATAACAGAGGTTCAACATACTTCTTTACTTCCACAGAGACAAAGAAGGACTTCCACCCCAATCAGGCAGGTCACATTGCTATCGCAGCTGCAATCCTTGAACAGCTCGGCGACCTCCACGATGCAGACAGCACAAGCCTTATGAGAGTTGCTTACGACAGCGTTGGCAAGGAATTCCCGGGCACTGCTCTTGAAACATACAACACTGTAGTTGGTGCACTTACAGATGTTCCTACCGAACCAGTACCTGACTACACTACAGCACTCGAATATGACAACTCTCCTATGACTGTAGGCGAAACAAGAGCAATCAGATTCTATCACCCTGAGACACTTGCAGCTGCAATGGCTGAGATTTCAGAGGTTTCAAGCAACATTACATACACATACGAAGAAGGCAGCGATACAATATACATTACTGCAAACGCAGCAGGAACAGCTAAGATGTATGTTCGTGAAGCCGATTGTGCATTCGGTGCATACGTAACTATTGAAGTAAACGAAGCAGCAACAACCACAACTACCACAACAACAACTACCACAACTACAGAAACAACAACTACAACAACCGAGCCTACTGTAGAGCCTACAGAGCCTATTACAACTGAGCCTGCCGTTGACTTCCTTCTCGGTGACGCAAACCTCGATACATTCATCGATTCAAGTGACGCTTCAAAGGTTCTTGCAGCATACGCTCTCGTTGCTACAGGCGGAGAAACTCCTCTCAACGAAACACAGCAGCTTGCAGCTGACGTAAACGCTGACAACGCTGTTGACGCAAGCGATGCTTCAACAATTCTCAGCTACTATGCTTACATTGCTACAGGCGGAGAGCTTTCACTCCCTGATTTCATGGCAAAGTAAATCTTGATACTAAACACAAAGGGCAGCCATACGGCTGCCCTTTAATCATATTCTGTTACATATCTTGCACAAGCTCCCATAGCTCCTGACCGATTTCGCTGTTAACTCCTGCGGCTTTTGCAAGCTCCTCTGCCGTTGCCTTTTTCAGATTCTCAATGGTTTTGAATTCCAGCATAAGCTTTGCCGCCTTTTTGTCGCCGATACCTCTTACCGACGTAAGCTCTGACTTGTAGGTTTTCTTTTTGTGACGTGAATGCATGAAGCTTACGGAAAAGCGGTGCACCTCGTCCTGTATTCTCGTAACAAGCATGAATGCGGATTTCAGATTGTTTATCTGTATCTCATTTCCTCCTGCGGCAATTGCTCTTGTACGGTGCTTGCTGTCCTTGACCATACCGAATACAGGAATAGCCAGTCCAAGTTCACGTATAACGGGCTGAACCGCACTTACGTGACCTTTGCCGCCGTCAAGAAGTATAAGGTCGGGAGTTCTGCTGAAATATTCATCGTCCTTATCATTGAGGTGAAGCAGTCTGCGGCGGAGAACCTCCTGCATACTGCCGTAATCATTCTGATACTCCTGCTCCTTGATGGTGAATCTCTTATACGCCTTTTTCAGCGGTCTGCCGTCCTCGAAAACAATCATACCCGCTACCATTGATTCGGAGGAGAGGTTTGAAATATCGTAAGCCTCGATATATTTCGGGGGCTTTTCAAGTCCGAGAAGACGTCCGAGCTCTTCAAGTGCAATTACCTCCTTGCCTGTGCGGTTATTACGCAGTGCCGCATGCTCCGCACTGTTGTTTTTCGCAAGACGAAGAAGCTCCATAAGCCTTCCCCTCTGCGGCTGCCACAGCTTTACGCTCTTTCCCGACTGCTGAGAGAGAAGCTCCTCAATAAGTGCAGACTCTTCGGGAATATGGTCAACTATAACAGCTTTCGGAATATCCGTCCGCCCGTGATAAAACTGAAACATAAAAACGCTCAGTATATCCTCGCCGCTTTCAGGCGGTGCAAACTCAAATACAGCCTTGTCAAAAAGCCGGTTTTCACGGTACATCAGTACTGATATAAAAATACCGCCGTCTGATTCGGCAATGCCTATAACGTCTGCTGAACGCACTCCGCTGTTGATGATTTTCTGCTTCTCGGAAGCCTTCTTTACTGCATTTATCCTGTCACGGAGTACTGCCGCACGCTCAAAATCAAGGCGTTCTGCGGCGTCGTTCATTTCCTTTTCCATACGTTCAACAGAGTCGGTACTGCCGTTTTTGATATAATCTATCGCCTGTGCAATAGTTTTGCAGTAGCTCGCCTGAGAAATTTTGCCTCTGCACAAGCCCATGCACATTTTTATATGGTAGTTGAGGCAGGGACGTCCCTTGCCGAAATCCTGCGGAAATTTCTTATGGCAGGTAGGAAGCATAAATACTCTGTTAGCCTCGCTTACTGCTTCCTTTGTGATGAAGCCGCTTGTATACGGACCGAGATACTCGCCTGCCTCTTTGGTATTCTTTTCGGCGGTAATGCGTGGGTAATCCTCTTTGGATATACGTATATAGTGATAACCCTTATCGTCCTTAAGGAGGATATTGTATTTCGGCTTGTGCTGTTTAATGAGACTGCATTCAAGAAGAAGCGCCTCATATTCGCTGTCAGTTACGATAAAATCGTAATCGTAGACGTTGGAAACCATTGCCGCAACCTTCGGTAAATGGTCGGGATTCTCTCTGAAATAGCTTGTTACACGCTTTTTCAGATTTTTTGCCTTGCCGATATAAATTATCGCATATTCACGGTTCTTCATGATGTATACACCGGGAGAAGCCGTAAGCTTGGAGGTTTTTTCTCTCAGATATGGTAATCTTGGGTTCATAAACTTCACCTTTTAAATTTATATTTATCAGTTAATAATGCTGAAAGTTTCGGTCAAGCCTTTTCAAAGGCTTGCGGATTCCAAAGGCAGAGCCTTTGGTCGCTCTCCGCAGAGAGCGAAACTTCCCTTGCCTTAAGAAGCGCTCCGCAAGGGGTGAATTCAAAAACAGTCCAGTGGACTGTTTTTGAAGAGGGGACGCCCTGCAAGAGAGGGCGTCCCCTTTCAATAGCATCAATATAAACCTACAGGCTGACGATAAACGTCAGCCTGTTATGTCTTAGCTTTCGGGGTTTTCATTAACCGTTCTTGTGATATTCGGCTTTTCTTCCGCAGACTCTGTGCGTGGTGCAAACTGTGGTGCATTCGGCTCATATCTGAGAATCATGTCCCTGATTTTGTCATCACGGGTAAGATTATAAAGAAGCTTCAGTGCGTTGAGTGCATTCGGAATATCATTCTTCAAGAGAAGATTGCTTGCAAGCTGTGCAGCTGACTCGATTACCCTCTTGTCGGGGCCGAACTCAATTTCGTACTTCTTCATAACAGCCATAATCTGCTCGTGAGTAGGCGGAATAATGGGAGTGCCCTTACGCTCCGCAATACCCTTAAGCTCTATAGGAACAGCAGGGTGCGGTGCAAACTTGACGCTTGCCGTATAGAATGCAACAGCGTCGTCAAGCTCACCGATTTCAAAGCAGATATAGCCCATATTCGCATAACATCTTGCAATTGCAACAGGTGAGGAAGCAACCTTAAGTGTATCCTGAGTAATTTCAATAAGCTTCTTTTTGTTTTTCAGAAGCTTATAAACCTCTGCGAGCTCAAACTTCGGACCGCAGTCAAGGGGGTTGTACTCCATAGCCTTCTGAAGAATCGGAATAGCGTCAAGAGTTGAACCTGTATCGATAAGAATATAAGCGTATGTTGTGATGTATGTTGCAAAATCAAAAGGTGTGCGATGGAGAGTTTTCTCGGGCTTATAGAGAAGATGATACAGATTATCCTCAAAGAGGTTTCTTAGAGAAACAAACTTTGACGTTTCTGTTTCACGGTATTCCTCAGTAATCTTAAGATAAAGCTTTTCCGCAAGAGACTTTGCCTCAATCATTTCCTTTGCATTGATATGCTCAACAATTTTCTTATGAACATTATCAAGGCGGACTCCGTCTATATGTGTAAGTCTTTCGATTTCTTCCCTCTGCTCCTGAGGCATGATTTCGTTAATCAGCTCGCCGACAGCTCTTACGCCGTCCGCATTTTCTTCACGAACGAACTTTTCGCCCTCTTCTCTGAGCATTTTCGAGTCCTCTTCATAAGAACCCTTGAGCTTTTCTCTCAATGCTTTTAATATATCGTTATATTCCATTTGTGGTAATCCTCATTTCGAATGTGTAATAAAGCTGTCCCTTATGCCATTTTATCGGCAGAACTCTGACAGGTTTTCTGTCAGAGTTCGTGGGATTAATATAAAACGTTATCAGAAGCCTCTCTTTGCAAGATCCTTCTTGAATTTCTGGTCAATCTTGTCCTGCTTTTTCTTAGCCTTAAGCTCAGCCTTTGTAAGCGGTCTGTCAGGCTCTGCGGACTTCTTCGGAGCGGAAGCACTTCTTGAAGATGTTCTTGTAGGTGCCTTGTACTCTTCAAATACAGGAACAGCCTTGTCTAAATTCTGCTTCTTCTTGATTGAATCATCGCCCATTGTTGAAAGGATATCCTCGATTGATTCGAGTACAGGCATCTGATTGCCTTCCATTTCAAAGATATTCTTTGTGCTCTTTTCCTTTGATACAGCAACGGCATTTGCAACAGACTTAGGCATAGCCTTGCGCTTTTCTGTAGCAATCTTGGAGATATTTACACCGCTTGTGCCTCTCTGTCCGTATATAGGCTGCATAGGACGCATTGGCTGTACGGGAGGTACAGGCATAGGTGCAGGCTGTACGGGTGCTGTCGGCTGTACGGGTGCTGTCGGCTGTACGGGTGCTGTCGGCTGAACGGGTGCAGGTTCAGGCTGAACAGGTGCTGGTGCAGGAGCTGTATATTCGGGCTGTACAGGAGCTACGGGCTGAACAGGCTGTGCCATAGGCGCAGGCTGTACGGGAGCAGCCATCTGCTGCGGCATCTGTACACCACCCGGATAGCCCATATTCTGAACAGGCATAAACATCGGCTGGCCGTTCTGGTCGTAGCCTACAAGCTGTGACTGAACGTAATTATATACAGGCTGACCATTTACATCGTATCCTGCAAACTGAGGAACAGTAACAAATACAGGCTGCTCTGCCATAGGTGCAGGTGCAGGCTGACGTGTTGCAATCTCATCAGCGAATACGGGTGTGCTGTATACATGCATATTCTGCTTTTTCTCAGTTTCTGCAGGCTTTACAGGCTCTGGTTCAGCAACTGGCTCGGGCTCTGCTTCAGCTACAGGCTCAGGCTCTGCTTCAACAACTGGCTCAGGCTCTGCTTCAACAACTGGCTCAGGCTCTGCTTCAACTACAGGCTCGGGCTGTGCCTCAGCTACAGGCTCGGGCTGTGCCTCAGCTACAGGCTCGGGCTCTGCTTCAGCTACAGGCTCAGGCTCTGCTGCAGCTACAGGCTCAGGCTCTGCTACAACTACAAGCTCAGGCTCTGCTGCAGCTACAGGCTCGGGCTGTGCCTCTTCAAATCCGAACAACTGATTTGCAACAGTATCCCAGTCAGCAGCAATTTCTTCATCAGATCCAGCTGCTTCTTCAACTGTCCCGGCTTCAACAACCTCTTCAATCTCTTCGGGAGCGGCTGTAACCTCGTCCTCATTTATATCAACAACATTTTCGTCGTTGTCGTAAATGCTTGTTTCTTCGGGTACTGATTTTGCGAATATCTCCATATTATCGGAACTTCCCGACGAAATGGAGAACATCTTCATAATATCGTCGTCTGATACATCCTTCGGAGCTTCCTGTGCCTTTTCTTCCGCAGCAGCAGGAGCTGTTTCCTGTGCAGGTGCGGGAGTAAATACAGGCTCTTCGGGATTCTTGAAAATATCATTCATTTCAAGCTCATCGGGCTGAGGAGCTTCTTCCTTCTTTGCAAATGTATCCTTAGGCTCTTCGGGATGAGTGAATATATCATTCATCTCACCGTCTGTGTCAAACTGCTCTGCAGTATTTCCACTGTATCCGAACTGTGCAGGAGCTTCCTCCTGTGCAGCAGGCTCGGGCTGTACAGATGCCGGTGCAGGCTGTACAGGCTCGGGAGCACCCGGAGTCGGAATTGCAAACTGTGCAAGGAAATCGTCCTGCGGCACAGTTGCCTGAGGTGCGGGTGCAGGGGCTTCCTCCTGTGATGCAAACGGATCCTCATCCGGCTTCTCGATTGCAAACTGTGAGAGGATATCTGCAGGTGCTTTCTTTTCGGGTGCAGGTGCTTCTTCTTCCTGCTGAGGAACATTTATAGCAAACTGTGCAAGATCGTTATCGATAGCAACACCTGTGCCGGGAATTGTTTTCGGCATCGGTGCCGGTGCAGGAGCAGGCTGCTCGTTTACGGGAGCCTGAGGCGCAGGTGTGGGTGCAGGTGTGGGTGCAGGTGCTGCCTTAGGCTTTGCAGGTGCGGGAGCGGGCGCAGGAGCAGGGGCCTGAGGTGCTGTAATCTTCGCTGTGGTATTGCCGAGAGGAACGATATTCTCATCCTCGATACCCTTCTTTGCTCTTGCCTTTTCTTCCTTGATAAGACGCTGCATTTCCTTTTTATCGGCTTTAATGATTCTCTTTGCGAGAGCCGCCTTGCACTTTTCGCAGGTAAGCTCCTTAAGGTCAGTCATTTCACCTTTTTTAATGTATCTTGTAATATTTTCGGCCTTCTGCAGATTTATTCCGCAGCCTGTTTTCTTTCCGTTGTCAGTGCCGTGAACATCTTCGCCGCTTAGCGAAGTAATAAGTAGGATTTCCATAAGCCCTCCATCTTGCCGTAGCCGGTATATTCCCTATATACCGCAGGCTGCCGCTGTTTCCCGGCAGGCGGCATGCCGTTTTTTTCCGCAGCGCAGCGCAGCTTTTGCGGACTAACGTAAATTGCACGAAAAAGCCCTGTTTCCTATAACTGCCGCAGCTGACAATGAATAGAAAAAATTTCGGCAGCATTGCATTTTCGCACAAAATAATACAACAATAATATTATACATTATCCGTCACAAAAAATCAACACTTTCTTTAAAAAACTAAGTCGAAATTATACATTTTTCAATTTTTTTGTCAGAATTAACAAATCGTTATTGAGTTTTTTGTCAGAATTTCCTTAAAGCTTTTGATGATTTACATGACTTGTGTACATACTATATCTTAAAAAATATAACTGATTCAATTCTGATGCATCAGTACACTGTTTTCAGAGTGTACTTGCACTAAGGTGTGCTGACTCTAAGCTTCACACTCTCCCGATTTATTTTGTCTTTTCGTAATTTGTCAGATTCAACAGCTTTTTCCCCCGAAAACGGGTATGATTGAACCCTCTTATAAAAAATTCTGAAA
This sequence comes from Ruminococcus sp., assembly GCA_015066955.1. Lineage (GTDB taxonomy): Bacteria > Bacillota > Clostridia > Oscillospirales > Ruminococcaceae > Ruminococcus. The sequence continues at coordinate 24,622 of SVNJ01000003.1, forward strand.
ATAAGCAAATAACTCTTGCATTCTCCGCCTTTTTGTTGTATTATTAGTATGTATTATTATTTTTGTTAGGAGGAGTTTTGTGAAACTCGTTTCAATTGTTGTTCCGTGCTATAACGAACAGGAAGTTCTCCCGCTTTTCTATGACGAGATAATTAAGGTTACGGATAGCATGAAGGCTGAATTTTCAGAGCTTGAATTTGAATTCCTTTTCATTAATGACGGCTCAAAGGATAAAACTCTCGAAATATTCCGTTCACTTGCCGATAAGGACAAGCGTGTAAGATACGTTTCCTTCTCAAGAAATTTCGGTAAGGAATCGGGAATGTACGCAGGACTCAAGAATGCAAAGGGCGACTTTGTTGTTGTTATGGACGCTGACCTCCAGCATCCGCCTGCATTTCTCCCCGAAATGTACCGCTTCGTAAGAGACGGTGAGTACGACTGTGCTACTACACGCCGTGTAAGCCGTAAGGGAGAATCAAAAATCCGTTCATGGTTTGCAAGAAAATTCTATCAGATTATGAATAAAATTTCCCAGACCGAAATCGTTGACGGTGCTCAGGATTTCCGTTTCATGACACGTCAGATGGTGGATTCAATCCTTGAGATGTCCGAGTACAACCGTTTCTCAAAGGGTATTTTCAGCTGGGTAGGCTTCAATGTTAAGTATATCGAATACGAAAACGTTGAAAGAGCCGCAGGTACCACAGCATGGTCATTCTGGGGGCTTTTCAAGTACTCCCTCGAGGGTATCATGGCATTCTCAACGGCTCCCCTTGCAATTTCATCCCTGCTTGGTATCGTAAGCTGTATTATTGCGTTCATACTTATTTTAGTTACTGTTATCAAGACTCTTGCATTCGGCGAGGATGTTGCAGGCTATCCCACAACGCTCTGTGTTATCTTCCTTCTGAGCGGTCTCCAGCTTTTCTGCACGGGTATTCTCGGTCAGTATCTTTCAAAGACCTACCTTGAAACAAAAAACCGTCCTATCTATATCGCTAAGGAAACAGATGAGCTTTACAGAAACAGAAAGAAGTCCGCAGAGGAAAGCAAGGATGCTTCCGATAAGGAATAAGATGTATCACGGAGGTGCGGAGATATGAGCAGACATATTAAAATCGTGGTCGCCGCACTCCTTGCCGCTGTAATTATACTTGCGGTTGCTATTATACGCTTCTATTCCGATGTATCAAAGAATACGGGAAGCAGCAATACAACTGAAGAAATAATCCGCAAGCTTGATATCGATGCGGACGGCAACCGCATCTTTGAAGGCAGCGGAAGCTTCTATGGCGTTGTTGATGCAAACGATAAGGTTATAGTTTCCCCCGAATGGGCAGAGCTTACCTTCGCAGGCGACGGCTTCTGCATCGCTTCAAAACGTATAAACAGCAAGCTTCTTACAGGCTGTATCGATTACGAGGGTAATATCGCCGTCCCCTTCGTATACAGGAATATCGTCGAAAAAAGCTCGGATGAATTCCGCTTTTACATTGCCGAATCCGATTCCGACAGCTCCTATGTCCTTTATGATACTGACTTCAATCCATGCTTCATGCGAGGCTGGGAAAGCTGTGAAATAAGCGGAAATGAGCTTGTTCTTGCAGACGGCGAAAGTACCTTCACCTATGCCTACGGCGAAAACGGCCTTCAGTGCAAGGAGGCTGTAATCATCGGCAGAACCCTTGAAAGACGCTATGAGCTTAACGTTATAAGCCGTGTAATCCTTTCAAAGCTTGACTGTATAATGCTCGATAAGGTTTCCGACTGCGTTTCGGCTTATATGACTTATGCCTACGAGGGCGACGGAAAGGCACTCAGACAGTTTACCGACGGCTCGGGTCTGAAAGGCTTTTCGCAGATGTTTCCTGAGGACGAAAGAATAACCTCAAAAAAGCTTCTCGGTATTTCGGATGTATTTATCTACTCCGAAAAATCTGACGGAGGTACCGATTATTACTGTGCTTCGGTAATCGCCGATACACAGATTAAATATACCGACGAAAACGGAACAGAGCAGACTATGCGTGACGAGTACAAAGCTATTATACGCTTTTCTGCTTCGGAAACGGATATCAACCCCGTTTCAGGTTCATTCGTAAAGGCTGAACCCGATTATCCACAGCCTGATGATAACATCACGGAGAATATTCCTCAGCCTACAGAAGAAACAGAAAATATACAATAAAATCGGCATACCGTCTGCCGTAAAGACGGTCACCGCCTTTCTGCGGTGATGGAGAGATATATGTCAAAAAAAGTTGCAGTTATCATGGGAAGCGACAGCGACTTCCCTGTTGTAAAATCCGCTCTTGCAGAGCTGAAAAAGTACGGCGTTGAATTTGAATGCCGTGTAATGAGCGCTCACAGAACTCCTGCCGATGCGGCTGATTTTGCCGACAATGCAAGAAAGAACGGCTTCGGAGTTATCATCTGTGCCGCAGGTATGGCAGCTCACCTTGCAGGTGTTATCGCAGGCCATACAACACTTCCCGTTATCGGAATCCCGATGAAGTCCGCTGCCCTTGAAGGTATGGACGCTCTTCTCGCTACCGTTATGATGCCGCCGGGAGTTCCCGTAGCAACAGTTGGTATCAATGGTGCAAAGAATGCCGCACTTCTCGCAGTGCAGATGCTTTCCGTAAGCGACGATGAGCTTGCCGCTAAGCTTGAAGCCGAGAAAAAGGCTATGGCTGACGGTGTAAGAGCTAAGGACGCTAAGCTTCAGGAAGAAATTGCAAATATCTGATGAGTTCATATAACACTCTTCTTTTTGACCTGGACGGAACTCTCACCGATTCCGCTCCCGGTATCATAAACTGCTACAGGCACGCTCTTTCTTCTATGGGCTTTGATGAGCCCGAAGATATCATGCGTGTGGTCGGACCGCCGCTCTATGATTCATTTGCTCAGCTTTGCGGAATGAATCATGAGCAGGTGCTTGAAGCGGTGCGTATCTATCGCAGCCGTTATGCCGATACGGGACTTTTCGAAAATGACGTTTATGACGGCATACCCGAAATGCTCAGACGGCTGAAAAATGACGGCAGAAGAATGCTCGTCGCTACAAGCAAGCCCGAAGTATTTGCTGTAAGAATACTGGAGAAGTTTCAGCTTGCGGAATATTTCGATATTATAGGCGGAGCTGATATAAACGGTTCCCGGAATGACAAGCAGGAGGTTATTGAGTACGTGCTAAGCCGTGCAGGTATAACCGACAGAAATCATGTACTCATGATTGGTGACCGCAGTCATGATATAATCGGTGCAAAAAAGTGCGGTCTGCCGTGTATGGCAGTCCTCTGGGGCTATGGAAGCCGTGAGGAATTTATACAGCACGGTGCCGATATTATTGTCAACACACCGCAGGAAGCTGCGGATATTATAATTAACCCATAAATGTCCCGACGGACATACAATATAATTCTCAGGAGGAATTTTAAAATGGAAAACATTGTAAAACAGGAACAGCTCTATGAGGGCAAGGCTAAGAAGGTTTATGCTACAAATGACCCCGACCTCGTAATCGTTGATTACAAGGATGACGCTACCGCTTTCAACGGCGAAAAGAAGGGCACTATCAGCGGCAAGGGCGTTGTAAATAACAGAATGACAAACTTCATGTTCAAGATGCTCGAAAAGGCAGGCGTTCCGACTCACCTTGTTGAGGAAATCAGCGACCGTGAGACTATCGTTAAGAAGGTTTCTATCGTTCCTCTTGAGGTTATCGTAAGAAACGTTGCAGCAGGAAGCTTCTCAAAGAAGCTCGGCATCGAGGAGGGTACTCCCCTTAAGCAGCCTACTCTCGAATTCAGCTACAAGAACGACGATCTCGGCGATCCCTTCATCAATGACTACTATGCACTCGGTCTCGGCCTTGCAACTCAGGAAGAAATCGATACAATTACAAAGTACGCTTTCATGGTAAATGACTACATGCTTAAGTTCTTCAAGGAGCTTAACATCGACCTCATCGACTTCAAGATTGAGTTCGGAAGAACCTCAGACGGCACTATCATCCTCGCTGACGAAATTTCTCCCGACACCTGCCGTTTCTGGGACAGCACTACTCACGAAAAGCTCGACAAGGACCGTTTCCGCAGAGATATGGGCGGTGTTGAAGAGGCTTATCAGGAAATTATGAAGAGACTTATGGGAGAATAATTTATGGGTGGATTTTTCGGAGCAGCGTCAAAAAATGACTGCGTAACGGATGTTTTTTTCGGAACTGACTATCATTCTCATCTCGGTACACGACGTGGCGGTATGACAGCATATTCTCCGGAGCTCGGCTTCCAGAGACATATCCACAGCATTGAAAATTCACCGTTCAGGACAAAATTTGAAAATGACGTAGTTGCAATGAAGGGTAAGCTCTGTCTCGGCTGCATCAGCGATACAGACCCCCAGCCTATTCTCGTAAGGTCAAAGCTCGGACTTTACGCTATATGCAGCATCGGTATCATAAATAATGCCGATGAGCTTGCTGATGAGCTTCTTAAGGACGGCTGCGACAGCTTCGAAACAATGAGCAGCGGAAAAATCAACTCAGGCTCGCTCATAGGTGCTCTTATCGCTCAGAAGGACTCCTTCACTGAGGGTATAAAATACGCTTATGAAAAAATCGAGGGTACAATGTCCCTTGCAATCCTTACTAAGGATTCAATCATTGCCGCAAGAGACAAAAACGGCAGACTCCCCATCGTTATCGGAAAGCGAAGCGACGGCTACTGCCTTTCCCTTGAATCATTCGCTTTTGAAAAGCTCGGCTATGTGCCTGACAGAGACCTTGAGCCGGGTGAAATAGTTGAAATTACCGCCGACGGCTGCGAAACTCTCGCTAAGGGTGACGGAAGAATGCATATCTGCTCCTTCCTCTGGACCTATTACGGCTATCCAAACGCATCATACGAGGGTGTCAACGTTGAGGCTATGCGTATACGCAACGGCGAAATCATGGCTGAAAACGATATAAAGAACGGCAGACTTCCCGATGTTGACTATGTATGCGGTGTTCCCGATTCTGGTATTCCTCATGCTATAGGCTATGCCAACAGAAGCGGTATTCCCTTTGCACGTCCCTTTATCAAGTATACCCCTACATGGCCGAGAAGCTTTATGCCTACAAATCAGTCCATGAGAAACAGGGTTGCAAAAATGAAGCTTATTCCCGTACAGGAATTTATCGAGGGCAAAAAGCTCCTGTTTGTTGATGACAGTATCGTAAGAGGAACCCAGATGCGTGAAACCGTTGAATTCCTCTACGAAAACGGTGCAAAAGAGGTTCACATGCGTTCCGCTTGTCCGCCTATCATGTATGGCTGCAAGTACCTTAACTTCTCAAGAAGCACCTCTGAGCTTGAGCTTATCGCAAGACAGATTATCGATGAATTCGAAGGCGCTGAGGGAGTAAAGTATATAGAAGAATACAGTAATTCCGATACGGAAAGAGGCAAGAGAATGCGTGACGAAATTTGCCGCCGTCTCAAGCTTACTTCCCTTGAATTCCAGTCGCTGCCCGGTACTGTAAGAGCTATCGGCAGACCTGAATGCGACCTTTGTACCTACTGCTGGAACGGTAAAGAATAATTTAACGGAGGATTTATAATGAAAAGCTATTCAGAAAGCTATAAAAAAGCAGGCGTTGACGTAACTGCCGGCTATAAATCGGTTGAGCTTATGAAGGCTCATATCGCAAAGACCATGATTCCCGGTGCACTTTCAGGCATCGGCGGCTTCGGCGGTCTTTTTGAGCTTGATATGACAGGTATCTCAAAGCCTGTACTCGTTTCGGGTACTGACGGCGTTGGTACTAAAATCAAGATTGCATTCATCATGGATAAGCACGATACTGTCGGTATCGACTGCGTTGCTATGTGTGTAAACGATATTATCTGCTGCGGCGCAAAGCCTCAGTTCTTCCTTGACTATATCGCATGCGGCAAGAACGTTCCCGAAAAGATTGCTCAGATTGTATCGGGTGTTGCTGAGGGCTGTGTTCAGGCAGGCTGTGCACTTATCGGCGGCGAGACCGCTGAGCATCCCGGACTTATGCCTGAGGACGAATATGACCTTGCAGGCTTCTCCGTAGGTGTTGTTGACAAGGATAAGATTCTCCAGCCCGATACTCAGAAGGCAGGCGACGTTCTTATCGCTATCAAGTCAAGCGGTGTGCACTCAAACGGCTTCTCTCTCGTAAGAAACGTATTTACAGTTAACGAGCAGAATCTTGCAAGACATTTCTCCGACTTAGGTTCAACTCTCGGCGACTGTCTCCTTACTCCCACAAGAATCTACGTCAAGGCTATCATGAACCTTATCGATGCTGTAAATGTTAAGTCAATCTCCCATATTACAGGCGGCGGCTTCTATGAGAATATTCCACGTTCTCTCCCGAAGAACCTCTCCGCTAAGATTGAGAGAAACGCAGTTCAGGTTCTTCCTATCTTCGACCTTATCGCAAGAACAGGAAATATTCCTGAGCGTGATATGTTCAACACCTTCAATATGGGTGTCGGCATGATTGTCTCCGTTGACAAGAACGACGCTGACAAGGCTATTGCTGCTATAAAGGCTGCAGGCGAAGAAGCTTACGTACTCGGTGAGCTTGTTGAGTCCGAAGAGGGCGTAATCATCTGTTAATAGCGAATTACAGGGCGGAATAACAACCGCCCTGTAGCTGATAATAACTATATTATGAAAAAACATATTATAACATCATTATGTTCAGTATCTGTCCTTCTCGGCACTGCCGCATTCCCTGCTTTCTCTGCAGGTGACAATAATATGGATTATATTTCCGACGGAAATGTTGACGCTCTTGACGCAGCTCAGCTGAGAAAGCTCTGCTCTGACGGTACCTCTTCAAAGGGAAGTCTTTCGGAAATAACAGATTTTATCCTCAACAGGGGCGGCGGAGGATACGACTCGGATTATACTATCGATGAATCGTGTATTCTTGAACCGAAGGGTACAATACATACAGGCGAGGGTACATACTACGGCGGGGGATATGAGGGCGGCTGTGCAATGCTTGACCCTGTCTCGAAAGAGGATTACTGGATTGTAGCCATGAACCTTGAGGACTACAACAACGCTCAGCTTGCAGGTGCCTATATTGAAGTTACAGGTGAGCTTGGCACAATAAATATGCTTGTCACCGACCTTCTTCCCGAAGGCAAAAAGGGTGACCTTGACCTTTATGTGGACGCTTTTCCCCTTATTGCACCTGCCATAAAGGGACGTGTACCCGTTTCATGGAAGATTATCCCCCTTGACAGTGCGGAGAATGCTCCCGTGTGCTATAAATTCAAGGAGGGCACTACCGAATTCTGGTGCGGAGTACAGGTAAGAAACCACCGCTACCCCATTACAAAGCTTGAATATCTGAGTGATAACGGCGAATTCGTGGAAATTCCCCGACGTCAGTACAACTACTTTGAAAGCATGGAAATGGGTGCGGGACCTTTTACATTCCGAATCACTGATATTTACGGTCAGGTTATAATTGATGAGAATATTCCCCTGCAGACCGATGATACGGTTATTGTACAGGGAAATGTTCAGTTCCCATTATAAAAAGGCAAACTGATATGTACGCATTTAAACTCTATTTAATCCTTCTGGGCGGGACTTTTATAATGACCGGTATATTATTTTTTATTAATTCATGGCTTATGTCAGGCAAAACGATGGAGCTTACAGGTACTGTGGTTGATTTTTCAGAGCCTCAGATATCTTCAAAGTATGCAATTAACGCATATCGCCCCATTGTGGAATATGAATATAAAGGAAAAGTAATCCGTGCAAATTATTCCCAATTTCTTCCGCCTGAGAAATTGAAGCTGAAAATCGGTGATACTGTTAAAATAACAGTGAATCCCAAACTCCCAAAAACCTTTCGTTTTGAAAACGATAAAATAAAGGTGTGCCCCATGAAATCGTGTGCTGCCATTGCAGGAATAGGTCTTGCTTGTCTTGCGGTCGGGCTTATCATTTAATTTAAGGAGGTAATACCAATGAAAAATATAGCTGTTCTCGTATCGGGCGGCGGTACGAATTTACAGGCTCTTATTGACGCCGAAAAATCGGGAATTATAAAGGGCGGCAGAATCACCTGCGTTATCGCCTCAAATCCCGAAGCCTACGCTCTTGAAAGAGCAAAAAACAATGGTATCTCCACAAGAATCATACCAAGAAAGGAATACGCTGACGTTGCTTCCTATACAAAGGCTGTAACGGACGCTCTCCTTGAGGAAAAAGCTGACCTTGTGGTGTATGCAGGCTTTATGACCATTCTTGACGAGCAGATTGTAAAGGCTTTCCCTTACAAGATGATGAATGTTCACCCGGCACTTATCCCCTCCTTCTGCGGCAAGGGCTTCTACGGACTTCATGTTCATGAGGCGGCACTTGAAAAGGGCGTAAAGCTCAGCGGTGCTACGGTTCATTTCGTTACGGAGGTATGCGACGGCGGTCCTATCATTATGCAGAAGGCAGTACCCGTTGAAAACGGCGATACTCCCGAAACGCTCCAGAGACGTATAATGGAACAGGCTGAGTGGAAGATTCTCCCTGAAGCTGTATCTCTTTTCTGTCAGGACAAAATTAAGGTTGTTGACGGTAAGGCTATAATAACAGAATAGGTGAAACGACATGAAAATAAAAATGATAGAGGGTAAGCAGCAGCTTCAGAAGCTTTTCATCTGCTTTATGATGTATGCTGTGCTTGGCTGGTGCTACGAGGTTATTCTTGAAACCTTTATTTACAAATGGGGATTCACAAACAGGGGTGTGCTTTTCGGTCCATACTGCCCCGTATACGGCGTGGGTGCACTTGCATTCCTGCTGTGTCTTAACGGACTTATGCGTAAAAAGGACGTAAAATGGCTGAATATAGTCAAACCTGTGCTGATTTTCATAGGCTGTATGACTATAGCAACGGTTATTGAGCTTATTGCAAGCTACATACTTGAATTTTTTACAGGTGCATGGCCCTGGCAGACCTATGCCGACTATAAGTATAACTTTCAGGCAAGAATTGCACTTTCAACCTCGCTGAGATTCGGTCTCGGCGGTACGCTTTTCCTTTATATTGTACAGCCCTTCTACAACTGGATTCTGTCAAAGCCAAAGGAAAAGACGATAAATATTATTGCGGTCACACTGCTGATTGTAGTCGGTGCTGACTGTGTGTATACATTCTTAATAAAATAAACATGAAAAACAAAAATTTCCGAAAGGAGTAATTATCATGATTAAACTTGATTTAGCAAAGGAACTGAGTACAAACGATTATCCCGGAAGAGGTATCGTAATCGGCAAATCTGAGGAAGGCAAGTACGCTGTAACTGCTTACTTTATTATGGGCAGAAGCGTTAACAGCCGCAACCGTGTATTCATTGAGGAGGGCAAGGGTATCCGTACAGAGGCTTTCGACCCGAGCAAGCTTACCGATCCCCACCTTATCATCTACGCTCCCGTAAGAGTACTCGGCAACAAGCTTATCGTTACAAACGGCGACCAGACCGATACTATCTACGAGCTTATGGACAAGCAGTTCACCTTCGAACAGGCTCTTCGTACCCGTGAGTTCGAGGACGACGCTCCCAACTATACACCTCGTATTTCAGGTATTCTCCGCTTTGAAGAGGACGGCTTCAACTACGCTATGTCTATCCTCAAGAGCGCTAACGGCAACCCCGATTCATGCCAGAGATATACCTTCAGCTACAATAACCCCTTAAACGGCGAGGGACGCTTCATTCACACTTATATGGGTGACGGCAATCCCCTTCCCAGCTTTGAGGGTGAGCCTAAGCTTGTTGGTATCAGCGGTACTATTGACGAGTTTACAGATATGCTCTGGACTAACCTCAATGAGGATAACAAGGTTTCTCTTTTTGTCCGCTACGTGAACCTTGAGGACGGTACTGAGGAGACAAGAATCGTTAATAAGAATAAGTAAGCGGGGACGCCCCCGCTGGCGACTCCCCCTCCCGCCATACTTTGTCGGGAATTTAAAACCGTTCAGCCCTCCCCGCTGGGAGGGGGCAAGCTTTTTGAATTATTTAATGTGTAGGGGCGAACTTTGTTCGCCCATGCAAAGTACGTTTATTTACAAGCGATAAAAATTCCAAAATAATTTTTAGGAGGACATTACTATGTCAAATGAAATGCAGTTAAAATACGGCTGTAACCCCAATCAGAAGCCTTCAAGAGTTTATATGGCTGACGGCAGCAAGCTTCCTATCGAGGTGCTCTGCGGACGTCCCGGCTACATCAACCTTCTCGACGCCCTCAACGGCTGGCAGCTTGTAAAGGAGCTTAAGGAGGCTACAGGTGTATGTGCAGCTACTTCCTTCAAGCATGTTTCCCCTGCAGGTGCTGCTATCGGCAGACCTCTTTCAGACGACCTTAAGAAAATCTACTGGGTTGACGATCTCGGCGAGCTTACTCCCCTTGCTTCCGCTTATGCAAGAGCAAGAGGTGCGGACAGAATGTCCTCATACGGCGACTTTATCGCTCTTTCCGACAAGGTTGACGTATGCACAGCTAAGATGATTCAGCGTGAGGTTTCTGACGGTGTAATCGCTCCCGACTACGATGACGAGGCTCTTGAAATTCTCAAGTCCAAGAGAAAGGGTACATACTGTGTACTCAAGATTGACGAGAACTACAAGCCTGCTCCTATTGAGACAAAGCAGGTTTACGGCGTTTCCTTCGAGCAGGGAAGAAACGAGCTTGACATCAATCGTGAGCTTCTTGCAAATATCGTAACAGACAACAAGGACATTCCCGACGATAAGAAGGACGATCTCCTTATCTCACTTATCACACTTAAGTACACTCAGTCAAACTCCGTATGCTACGTTAAGGACGGTCAGGCTATCGGTATCGGTGCAGGACAGCAGTCAAGAATCCACTGCACACGTCTTGCAGGACAGAAGGCTGATAACTGGTGGCTCAGACAGTCTCCTCAGGTTATGGGACTCCAGTTTGTTGATGATATCCGCCGTGCAGACCGTGACAACGCTATCGACGTTTATATCGGCGACGAGTACGAGGACGTTCTCCGTGAGGGCGAGTGGCAGAGAATCTTCAAGGTAAAGCCTGAG
>SVNJ01000112.1 GCA_015066955.1 Ruminococcus sp.
ATAGTATTCATGGCGGATCAGCTAACCTCCTGTTGCTTTTATTCTCGCAACTTAACTGTAACACAGGTCTATGCTGCTCCGCTACCTTTTTTTGTAAATTGTCTCACATCTATTGTAATCCTACAAATAAAATTAAAAGCTGTGTTTTTTTAAGGTTGACTTGCCGCTGATGATATGATACAATAAATATGAATATTTTGTTTTATAATACAAAAATAAACTCACGGAGGAATCGGACATGAAAAAAAGATGCAGAACCCTTGCACTGGTGCTTGCTGCATGTCTTGCCGGTAATTATGCGGGAAATTTTGCCGGTGATGTCAGTGCGGCGGAAAATGTTGTGGTATCGCCCTATAACACCTATGAGATAAATGACGGTGTATTTGAGGGATGGGGAACTTCCCTCTGCTGGTGGGCAAACCGTATCGGCTATTCGGACAGTCTTTCACAGCAGGCAGCTGATGTGTTCTATGGAGATGACGGTCTGAGGCTGAACATCGCACGTTTTAACATAGGCGGCGGAGATAATCCGTCTCATACCCATATTACACGAACAGATTCCAATATGCCGGGCTATACGGTCTACAACAACGGTAATGTTACCTATGACTGGAATGCGGATTTTAATCAGAGAAACGTCCTGCTGAAATCCATCGAAGCGGCAGGCGATGACATGATCGTGGAAATGTTCTCCAACTCACCCCCCTACTACATGACAAACAGCGGATGCAGCAGCGGTGCGACGGATGCAGGCAAGAACAATCTGCGGGATGACTGTTATGACGATTTTGCGGAATATTTCGCAGAGGTCTGCTATCATTACGAAAATGTATGGGGTGTGGATATTCAGAGTGCTACTCCCATGAATGAGCCTTACACAAATTACTGGGGTGCAAACAGCTACAAGCAGGAGGGCTGCCACTTCGATCAGGGAGACTCTCAGACGAATATCATTCTTGAACTGGAAAAGTCGCTGAATGCCAGAGGTCTGGATGATATTATCCTCAGCGGTACGGATGAAACCTCCATTGACACGCAGATTTCTTCCTACAATAAGCTTTCTGATGCTGCAAAGGCAGCAATTGATCGTATCGACACTCACACCTACAGCGGCAGCAAGCGTTCTGAGCTGAAGGAGCTTGCCGTCAGCGAGGACAAAAATCTCTGGATGAGTGAGGTAGACGGCGGCAGCACTGCCGGTACAGATGCAGGACAGATGGGGTCCGCACTCTGGCTTGCTCAGCGTATCACGACAGATGTGAATGATCTGAATGCCTCCGCATGGATTATGTGGCAGGTAATTGACAACCATATTTCCAAGAATGGCTACAACGGCAACAAGGATTCCGGTATGCCGAATGTCAACGGCGGCTTCTGGGGTGTTGCAGTAGCGGATCATGATAATGATGAAATCATTCTTACAAAGAAGTATTACGGCTTCGGACAGTATACCCGATATATCCGTCCCGGCATGACCATGCTCAAATCTTCCGGTTCGACTGTGGCGGCTTACGACAAGGAGAATCAGCAGCTTGTCATTGTTGCGTATAATACCGCAGGCAGTGCAAAGGATATGAGCTTTGATCTTTCAGGTTTCGGAACAATAGGTGCGTCTGCACAGATTATCCGCACAAGTGCCACCGAAAACTGGGCAAATGCAGGTACAGCGAAAACAAGCGGCACAGCACTGAATGTATCCTTACCGGCAAATTCCATTTCCACATTCATTATTGACGGTGTGACAGGCGGCAAGGCACTGGAGAACAAGATCAATATAACACAGGATATGATCAGCGGCAGCAATGCATGGAATAATTCCTCAAATGACTGCTACAAGGTATTTGACGGCAATACATCAACCTATTTCGACGGTGTCGGCAATGGCTGGGTACAGGTGAATCTGGGTAATATCTATGATATTTCCGCCATTGGCTATGCACCGAGAAGCGGCTATGAATACCGCTGTCCTGACAGTATGTTCATGGTATCGAAGGACGGTGAAAACTGGGAAACTGTTCATACGATAACTACAAAGCCGAACGGCGGTATGCAGTATGTCACAAGCTTCACAGGCGGCACAGCGGCGCAGTATGTGCGTTATCAGGTTCCTGAGGGCGCCCCGTCCAACCAGTGGAATAAGGATAATGTCTACTGCTGCAATATAGCAGAAATCGAGCTGTATGGCACACTGAATGTGGCGGCAACACAGACTAAGATAAATCCTGCGGAAATCAGCGGCAGCAATGCGTGGAATAATTCCGCAAATGACTATACAAAGGTTTTTGACGGCGATATGTCAACTTATTTTGACGGCGTCGGCAATGGCTGGGTACAGGCGGATCTTGGTGGACTGTATGAAATTACCGCACTGGGCTATGCACCGAGAAAGGGCTATGAATACCGTTGTCCTGACGGTATGTTCCAGATCTCACAGGACGGAATAAACTGGACGACGGTGTATACCATACCGAACAAGCCCGCATTTGCAATGCAGTATATCAAGGACTTCGACGGCAACATGACAGCAAGATATGTCCGTTACATTGTGCCTGAGGGTGCACCGCAGAATTTCTGGAATGCTGATGATGTGTACTGCTGCAATCTTTCCGAGCTTGAAATCTATGGTGATTTTATCGGTGAAATCACAGTGGAGGGTGACGTGAATGCGGATGGTACATTCTCCGTTGCTGATATACTTGTATTGCAGAAATGGCTGCTTCAGGTACCGAATACAGCATTGACCGACTGGCAGGCAGCAGACCTCTGTAAGGACGGAATCATTAATACATTCGACCTTTGCATTATGAGGCGGATGCTGGTGTAAATCGCTTTAAAAAATAGCATGATAAATGCAGAAAAGCCATGACCTCTCCGAATGAAGTCATGGCTTTTTTATGACGGTAAGCGTTGTCATGTCTTGATTTTTTCCTGTAACTGTGATATAATGTATGTGTTTTAAGGCTGTCAGAAAGGATATACATATATGAAAGCTCGTTTTCATCTTCCCGATTTTGCGGGACACTTTAAATTCAACCTTGTTTTCGCCGAAATGCTTGCACAGTATCCGCATTATTTCCGTGAGGGCGTTGAAATCGCTTCAGTATACGGTGTTTTCCCTCCTTCTCTATGGAACGGCGGACGTACACAGGGCGGTATCAGCGATAAAAACTTTATCAGAGGCGTTATCAGAGCCTTCAACGAAAGAGGCATCCCGCTCCGTTTCACATTCACCAACCCTATGCTTGAAAAAAAGCACCTCAGCGACGAATTCTGCAACATGGTTCTCAGCCTCGCCAACAACGGTCTGAACGAGGTAATCGTTGTATCTCCGCTGCTTGAGGACTATATCAGAAAAAATTACCCGAAATACAAAATAACAAGTTCAACCTGCAAGCGAATCACAGATTCACAGCAGCTCTGCAGTGAGGTGGAAAAAGACTACCACATCGTAGTCATTGATTATGACCTCAATCACGATTTTGATACACTCAGTAAAATCCCTGACAAAAAGAAGTGTGAGCTGCTCGTAAACGCCTGCTGCAACCCCGAATGTCCACTCCGTTCAGAGCACTACAATGCTATAGGACTCCAGCAGATTGCCTACGCAAATCATGTCAGAAAGTATAAAAACGTTCCCTTTAACTACGAAAATCTGCTTCGTGAGCATCCGGAAATCCAGCGTTTTGCCGATTGTCCCTGCTCCGAAAGAAGTCTTTTTGATATTGTCAGCCTCAAAAATCATATTACTCCTGATGAAATCTGGAATAAGTACATTCCTATGGGATTTGAGCAGTTCAAGCTTGAAGGACGCACCTTCGATACCTTCAATCTTATCGAACATTATATGTACTACATGGCCAAGCCCGAGCTGAAAGAAAAGGCTCGCTTTGAGTTCCTTCGTCTCCTCGATACAAACGACGTTATAAGAGCCATTGAGTAATATTACACAGAAGAATTTGTGCCGGGTGTCCGTACAGTGATTTATCATAGGTTAAAAAACGCTCTTTTAAGGGCGTTTTTATTATGCTCATTTTATCTCGGGCGTTCGGGATTAAAAAGACTTTGTCGGACATACTGAAAAGAACATACCTTGACTGTGCTGCATTAAGCTATATATCACAGAAAAATTGACATTTTCTTCTTTCTATGCTAAACTTAAAGCAGCAAGCAATCTATTCAAAATGGAGGGGAAATATGAAAAGAAAAGTATCATTCATTACAGCATTAATTCTGTCTGCTGCACTTGCAGCATGCGGAAATGACGCAGCTGACAAGCCTGCAGATGAGGTCTCGGAAGAAGTCTCTGTCACTGAAATTACAGAGGAGGAAACCGTCGAAGCTGAAGAAGAAACAACCGAACCCGAAACTGAATCTGTAACAGAAAACCAAAAGCTGACACGAGGAGTAAACCTGTCCGACGCTGATGTAAAACAGGTAGTAAAAGTCGGAATAAATGGTGTTTTTTCGGATGATACGACCGTTTCCGATGTATACAATATAAACGTACTACATACGGGAGTTGTCGGACTTTTCGGCTGTCCCGTTGAAATAAGTTCAAGTGAATTTGAAGAGGCAGTTATTGTTTTTGAGTATAATCCCGATGATATGAAAAATGTCCCACCGGAAAGTCTCATCATGCTCCACTACAACGAAGAAGACTGCTTTTACGAAACGGTAGCTTCAAAGCTTAATGAGGAAAAGCATACCGTCAGTGCAAAAATATCCGAGCCGGGTGCATATATGCTTGCGGACGCTTATGAGTGGTACAGAACATGGGGGGATGACGCTTCAGAGTATGCCCACGATATTTTGTATACTGACCCCGATTTCAATTTCAGCATGAGCATACCAGAAGAAATTGAGCTGAAATATGTTTCAAGTCCACTTGAAGATGATGAAGAGGGAAAATGTCAGACTCTGCTTGAATGCTACGCAAATGACAATATTCAGATTGGAGTTGAATATCTTGAACGTCCTGCTTATGCCTCTGCGGAAGAATTCATCGGAGCTATTGCCGATATTCTTGAATGTGAAAGAGGTACAATTACAGCTCAGGACGGTGCAGCGGGATATTATTTCTATATAAATTTCGGAGAAGATATCGGTACTCAGAGTCTTAGTATGAACTGTGTTTTCCCCATTGATAATACTCACTACATCAATATATGGTACGGCTTTACGGACGAAAAATACTACGAGACAGCTGTGAAGTCCCTCGAAAGCTTCAAATGGAACGATATTTCTGAGATTGAGCTTCCTACTGAAAGTGCAACAGAATACCCCGCTGCCAATCTGCAAAAGTCCGTCACAGCTTCGGATATCTCATTTAAGCTCCCCGACGGAATTACCGCTAAAGAAGTCGACGAAGAGTGGTACAATAATAAAGTATCCGATAACGATGATGCTTACATGACTGCTCTTTATGAATTTGATTTAAGCGGATATTCCGATTATCTATTTCTCGTATCAGCAGAGCTGTTAAGCAATTCACTTAATATTCATACCGAAGCCGATGCAATGGAAAGACTTGCCTCAGATACGAATGGACTAAGCTTTGTAAAACGTGATTCTGTAACCCTGTCAAACGGCTGTGAGGGTGAAATTCTCAGTATCAGTATTGATTCGACATCTGAGGGCTATGATTACACTGCTGAAAACGGAGTATATTATATCTACGGCTGGTTTGAAGCTCCCGATTCGTCTCAGCGTTTTAATGTTACCGTTATTCTGAATAAAGACGCTCCTCAGGAAATATTTAATGAATTATACAGCTTTGTAATGAGTGTTGATATGAAATAAATATTCTCAGACTTAATAACAAAATCTAATTTATACAAATAATGCCCGACCTATTGGTCGGGCATTATTTTTTTATTTGAGAATTTCTAATTCATCGGGAGTGCTTGTGGTGATGATATCCTCACACTCAAACTCAACTATCTCCA
>SVNJ01000113.1 GCA_015066955.1 Ruminococcus sp.
TTGTAGCACAAAAATTGCGTGATAGCAAGTGGTATTTTCGCAAAAAACATTAACTTTATATGAATATACATATAAAAGAACCCTTCAGACGGTCCTTTTGTTTATTTACAACACACCATTTAATGGTATATTTGCACAGAAATTCTGCGTATCACTAATGCAAATTCTATCACAGGGGTTTAGGGAAATAAGTTGACAAATACACTTCACAGTGTTACAATAATAGTAATAAAAGGGAGTAGCTTCGCTGCATATTATGCAGACGTGTCCGCATCGCCATAACCACAGTGATGAGCTGTCGGGCGGACAGGGTGCAACACTTTAGCAAGACTTTTATTGCAACTTGTGCTGCAATATTGGTCTTATTTTTTTGCGGCACACCCTATATTATCTTCCCCCTGCGGGAAAGAGAGGAGAAATAAATGAATTATTTCAATCAGGATGAGCAGAGCGTCCTTAATGCGCTCGGTACTACCAGAGAAAAAGGTCTCACTGACGCACAGGTCACAGAAAGCCGTCAGAAAAACGGCGAAAACGTAATCTCGGAGGAAAAGCAGAAAAGCATTTTCATGGTTTTCCTTGAGCAGTTTGCAGATGTTCTCGTAATGATACTTATTGCCGCAGCTGTTATATCCATGTTCATGGATAATCTTGAAAGCTCTATCGTTATTCTTGTGGTTATTATCATGAACGCTATTCTCGGTACAGTGCAGCACGTAAAGGCTCAGAAGTCACTCGCAAGCCTTAAGGCTATGAGCTCACCGAATGCAAGAGTTATCAGAAACGGCGTCCAGACAGAAATTCCCGCATCTGAGGTTGTTGTGGGAGATATCCTCCTTATTGAAGCAGGAAACGTTGCCGCAGCCGACGGACGTATTCTCGAAGCCGCTTCACTTCAGGTAAACGAAAGTGCACTTACGGGTGAATCGCTAAATGTACTTAAATCAACAGAAAAAATCGAAGCACAGGAGCTTGCTCTCGGTGACAGAGTCAATATGATTTACTCAGGCTCCAATATCTCAAACGGACGAGGCGTTGTTGCCGTAACAGGTGTTGGTATGAATACCGAAATCGGTAAGATTGCTTCACTTATGCAGAATGCAAAGAAGAAAAAGACTCCCCTCCAGGTAAGTCTTGATAAATTCAGCAAGATTCTTTCTTTTGTTGTAATGGGAATCTGTATCGTGGTATTCCTCCTTACAAAGTTTGTAAATGACCAGCCTGTTGATGAGGCTCTCATGTTTGCTATTGCACTTGCTGTAGCGGCTATTCCTGAAGCTCTCAGCTCAATTATTACTATTTCACTTGCCATAGGCACACAGAAAATGTCAAAGCAGAAGGCTATCATCAAGGACCTCAAGGCTGTTGAAGGTCTTGGCTGTGTATCTATTATCTGCTCGGACAAGACGGGTACTCTTACTCAGAATAAGATGACCGTACGTGATACAACTTCTCCAAGCTTCAGGGCTTCACAGGAGCTTAAGCTTGCAATGGCACTCTGTAATGACGCCGCAAAATCAGGTGACGCATGGCTGGGTGACCCTACAGAAACCGCTCTTTCCGCTTATCTCGGCGAAGATGAATACGACAGAATCAGAACGGAAAATCCACGTATTGACGAAATCCCCTTCGACAGCGACAGAAAGCTTATGACAACTGTTCACATGTTCGGCTCTGAGCGTACCGCATTTACAAAGGGTGCGGTAGATGTGCTTATTCCGAGAATCAGATATGTCCTTGACAACGAGGATATACGTCCCGTTAACCCTGAAGACTTTGAGGAAATCAAAAAGGCTAATCTTCAGTATTCCGAAAACGGTATGCGTGTACTCTGCTTTGCAAAGAAGATTCTTAAAAGCGACGCTGCTGTTACCCTTGAAGATGAGTGCGACTACATATACATAGGTCTTTCCGCTATGACTGACCCTCCGAGAGAGGAAAGCAAGGCGGCTGTTGCGGACTGTATCTCAGCAGGTATCAAGCCTATCATGATTACAGGCGACCACAAGCTTACAGCTGTTGCAATTGCTAAGGAAATCGGTATCTACAAGGACGGCGACAAGTGTCTTGACGGTAACGAGCTTGAGGCTATCAGCGACGAAGAGCTTTCAGCTCAGCTTGAACAGATTTCCGTTTATGCACGAGTTTCACCTGTTCACAAAATCAGAATCGTTGACCTGTGGCAGAAAAAGAGCAAGGTTGTTGCTATGACAGGTGACGGCGTTAACGATGCTCCCGCACTTAAAAAGGCTGACATCGGTGTTGCTATGGGTATTACAGGTACAGAGGTTTCAAAGGACGCAGCTTCAATGATTCTTGCGGACGATAACTTCGCTACAATCGTTAAATCCGTTGCAAACGGACGCTGTATCTACGGCAATATCAAGAATGCTATAAAGTTCCTCCTTGCTGGAAATGCGGCTGCGATTATCGTTGTACTTATCACAACACTTTTCAACCTGCCGCTCCCCTTTACTCCTGTACACCTTCTCTTCATCAATCTTCTTACCGACTCGCTTCCTGCTCTTGCACTGAGTATGGAGCCTATGCAGCCCGGTATTATGAATGAGAAGCCGAGACCTTCAAATGAATCCATCCTCAACAAGGAAGCTTCCGTATATATCGGCGTTCACAGTGTGCTTATCGCAATCTCAACAATGATTGCATTCATGATAGGCAAGGGCACTTCCTCAGACCCTGCTGTTTCTGCCGCTATGGCAAGCACAATGGCTTTCGGTACACTCTGTCTTGCACGTCTTTTTGAAGGCTTCGACAGCAGAGGAAAATTCTCACTTGCAAAGCTTGGCTTTACATCAAACAAGTTCTCAATTCTTGCATTCCTCGTTGGTGCAGGCTTCCTTGCCTGTGCACTGTTCATAACTCCTTTTCACGGTATTATGGACGTTTCAGATGCACTTGAAATTACAAATATCCTCCAGATTCTCGGACTTGCCGTTATTCCTTTTGCGGTAACACAGGTTCTCAGAATGATTAAAGAGGCTGTAAGCAAGAAATAAAATTTCGGGCGGATATAATATCCGCCCGTTTTTGCACATATTGTCCTCGTCAATCAAGTATCCTTCCGTCAGTAGAAATCACTACAACCCTCCACTGGATAAACTTTCCGCTTTCCTGAAGTGCACGCTTAACCGCATTTTCGATACCTCCGCAGCAAGGCACCTCCATACGCACAACAGTTACGCTCTTTATATCGTTGTTTGCAATAATTGCTGTAAGCTTTTCGGTGTAGTCGCCCTCATCCAGCTTCGGACAGCCGATAAGCGTAACGTGGTTGCGGATAAACTCGTTGTGGAAATTTCCGTAGGCATAAGCTGTACAGTCAGCCGCAATAAGAAGATTTGCGTTATTGAAGTAAGGTGCATTTACGGGCACAAGCTTAATCTGCACAGGCCACTGTGACAGCTGACTTGATACGGGTGCAAACGGTGTGCATGCCGCTTCACGCTTTATTGTCCTTGAATTTGTACCGGGACAGCCGCAGGGAAGTTTGCCTGCGGCTTTTTTCTGCTTTGCCGCAATCACTGCCGCTTCGTTATACGCAGGTGCTTCACGCTCTTCAAAGGTTATTGCATTTTCGGGGCAGGCAGGCAAGCAGTCGCCCAGTCCGTCGCAGTAGTCCTCACGGGTAAGCTTTGCCTTTCCGTCAATCATCTCGATTGCACCCTCATGACAAGCCTCCGCACAAAGTCCGCAGCCGCTGCATTTTTCTTCGTCTATCTTTATTATTTTTCTCAGCATAACAAATCTCCCTTTCATGTTGTTTGATGTATTGATTATAGCATAGTTTCTGCGGTCGGTCTGTTGTTTTTGCAACAAAACAGAGATTTTGAGTGTATAAAAACTCCCTGTCGGTGAAATGACAGGGAGTAAGCTGTTAACCTCGTTTAAGAAGCTTTTTGATCATTGTGATAATTGCTTTATAGTTGCATGTCAGCAGGAATATAAATCCACACGCAAGATAACCGGGATAGAACATAGGCTGATTTATTACAACGAAGCAAAGTGCAAGAAGCACTGCAGTGTTAACGGTGAAATTCTTCCAGTCAACGCTGAACGGCACATAACGTCTTGCGTCCATGATTCTGATTGCAAAGCAGACGAAATAGCTTGCAAGAGTTGCAATGGAAGCACCCTGTATTCCAAGATTCGGAATAAGTGCAATGTTCAGTAGAATATTTGAAACACATGCCGCCATACTCGTCCAGAAGGAATTCTTCGTATGCTTGGTTGCAGTGTAGATGATGCTGAGGAACTGATTGAAGCACATAAAAAGAACAGCAATAACAAGAATCGGAGTATAAAGATATACCGTAGAATACTCACCGAATTTGCTGTCGTTGACAAAAAGCGGAGTAATCAGCTGGACTCCCGCAATAAGGAATGCCGCCGCAAGAAACATTATCGACTGATAGGCGGAATAAACCTTCTCATAAAAATTGCTTCTGTCCTTCGAGTCATTTTCGGAAATAGCCGACATATTCCAAGCCTGAAAGAATATGGTTGAAACCATAGAAATCAGATTCGGGACTTTTGTGGCATAGCCGTAAATACCTGCCGCCGTTTCGCCGAGCTGTGCCTTGTCGCTTTCCATGTAGCGTATAAAAAGACGGTCGGAAAAGCCTGTTATAATCCACATTACCGCTGTCGGAATCAGAGGCACAGCAAAGCCCAGCATGCTTTTTGCAAGGTCGGGACTGAAATAGCGTATATTAAGGTAGTGATAAAGCTTTGCAACAAAGAAAAGGAAAATTGCCGAAAGGAAGTCCGAAAGGATAACCGAAAGCATAAATCCCCTTACACCGAGTCCAAGCTTTGATATAAAGATAATGTTGAAGATAAACAGTGTAAGCGTTGTAAGGATTCCGTCGAAGGAGAAAAGCTTTACAAGACCCCTTGCCCTTACAAACTGCGAGCAGAGCGAGCGGAAGGCGGACGTGCATATATATACCAGAAGCAGTATCGTGTAGCCGTCAAGATAGTTGAGGAATGAGACAAGTCCAAGCAGCGGTGACAGAATAAGCATCAGAATAAGTCCGCTGCCCGTGATACAGCATGCGGAGGTAAATACCTGCCGTTTATTGTAGTGCTTGTCCAGACCGTATCTGATTATAGCTTCATTCATCGAAAAGGTAACAATGGGAATAAGAAAATTCGCCGTAATTTCAAGAAGCTCCTTAGTGCTGCTGTCTGAGGGACTTATATTGCTGGTATAAAGTCTCGTAAGCAGTAGGACGAGTATTTTCGAGCCGAAGCTGCCGATTGCGAAAATCGCAGTATTCATCGCCAGCTTTTTATATTTATTCATTGATTCACTCTCCGTAAAAACATTCTTACGGTTATTATACCATATTTTTGAACAAATGTCATCAGTTTGGAAAAAATATTTCGCCGATATAAAAATACAGGGCGACCACAGAGGCCGCCCTTCTTTAAGAAAGCTTATGTATAATCATGGTCAAAGGTAATAACCGTATAATACTTAACTGCTTCGCATGCAAGCTGTCTGTCAATTTCTTCCTTTATACCGTCATCATCTATTCCGAAGCCATAGGGCACTACAACATCAAAAATAAGATTGGTATGTGTATCACCCGTAACTATCCTGAAATCGTGAATCGAAAGCTCTCCGCTGATACTCTTCACTATCCTTGAAACAAGCATTCGGCAGGTATTCACCTGCTCATTATTAGTTTCAATGGGGTCCATATGTATAGTCATTGCAATTTTCAGCTGTTTGTGAATGTCACGCTCAATGCGGTCAATAAGGTCGTGCGCCACCATGAAGTCCTCGTCACTTCTTACCTCCGCATGACAGCTTCCTATCATATTTCCCGCACCGTACCT
>SVNJ01000114.1 GCA_015066955.1 Ruminococcus sp.
AAGTTCATCATTTATTGCACTTTCAGCTTCTTCGCAGTAATAATCCATATCATAAGTCGGAAGAGACTCTTCGCCTATTGGATTATAGCTTTCCCTTATTTCAATATCCGCAATAATTCTATCGCACTTTTCACAGTACCCCGCAGGAATACAAGGCTGTTTAAATGCGGAAAAGCAAGTGCTTTTTGAGTAATTAACCGAAAAAGCACTCTTTACGGGATGCTCTTTTTGGTATTGGATATCTTCTTCGCAATAAAAGAGAATTGTATCAGTAAAGCCGTTCATAATGCCGGGTTTTCTTGATACGGGAACTGATATTTTCCCCTCCTGAAGTTCACTGCCACACACGGGACAGTATTTAAAACTTAGTTCCCCCATAATTATCTTCCCTTTCAAATACAAGGTCATATTCAGGAGCGGCGCTGTAATTTCCGGCAGCTTCAGCGGGAATATATCCCACGAAACGCCAGCCCTGCTCTGCCATTTCCCTGATAACGGTTCTGTGGTCACGGTAGCCATCCTCTTTAGAGGTTACATATCCGCCCTTCATAATCTTGTATTTCATTTGTATAAACTTGTATTCCCTCATAATAATCTCCTGTTCCGTATATCTTATCTGTTAAGAAGCTTATTTGCCTCTGCCATCATTTCCTCGACGATGTCCTTGCAGGGCTTAACCTCGTTAATCATACCAGCGATAAGTCCGCAGAGGAACGAGCCCTCGTCAACGTTGCCGTCGATAACAGCCTTTCTCAGCGAGCCGAGAGTTACCTCTTCAAACTGCTCGGGAGTAAGTGAGCCGTCCTTTTCGCCGTTTGCAAGCATCTTGGCAAACTTTGTCTTGATATTTCTGCAGGGGTGACCTGTGTAGCGTCCTGTTACAACGTTGTCTGTGTCCTTAGCCTTGATAACAAGCTCCTTGAAAGTGGGGTGAATCTGACACTCCTCAGAAGCAAGGAAGCGTGTACCTATCTGTACTCCCTCTGCACCAAGCATGAATGAAGCCGCAACACCTCTGCCGTCAGCGATTCCGCCTGCCGCAATTACAGGAATTTCAACTGCGTCAACTACCTGAGGAACAAGACACATTGTAGTATTTTCGCCGATATGTCCGCCTGATTCGGTACCCTCAGCAACAACTGCGTCAGCACCTGCCTTTTCCATTCTTCTTGCAAGTGCAACCGAAGGAATAACAGGAATTACCTTGATTCCTGCGTCATTCCATGCTGGAATGAACTTTCCGGGATTTCCTGCACCTGTTGTTACAACAGCAACCTTTTCATCTATACAAAGCTGTGCTAAATCCTCTGCATTGGGGCTCATAAGCATGATATTCACGCCGAAAGGCTTATCTGTAGCCTCCTTGCACGCACGAATCTGCTCTCTGAGATAGTCAATAGGTGCACTGCCGCCTGCGATAAGTCCGACACCGCCTGCGTTTGATACCGCAGCAGCAAGCTTATGCTCTGCAATCCATGCCATACCACCCTGAATAAGAGGATACTGACAGCCTAAAAGTTCTGTAATTCTTGTTTTCATAAATGTTCTCCTTTATGTTTTCTGTATCTGAGTATATGTAAGGCTTGCTTTGCGTGAGACATGGGGGTCAGGGGGACAGCGTCCCCCTTGCCTTACGCAAAATCAAGCTTAATATTCCATTACAATACCGCCGTAGGTAAGACCTGCACCGAAGCCGATGAGGGCTATTTTCATACCTCTTTTTATAATGCCCTTATCAATAGCCTCATTGAGAGCGAGAGGTATTGAAGAGCTTGAAGTATTGCCGTAATGGTCGAGGGTTACTATAAATTTATCCATTGAAACACCGAGCTTTTTTGCGGCTGTTTCAATAATTCTTACGTTAGCCTGATGAGGTACGAAATAGTCAATATCGTCCTTTGTGATACCTGCTTTTTCTGCGGCACCTTCGAAAGCTGAGGGAAGAGCGTTTACCGCAAACTTATAAACAGCCTTGCCGTCCTGAATAAGCCTGTGCATATTATCCTTTACCTCAAAACCGTCGTCGAATTCCTTCTCAACTGCAATCTCAGGAGCAACTCTGAGACTTCTTGCATAAAGATACTGAGCACCGCTTCCGTCTGAGCCGAGATATGAGGAATACAGCTTGTCGCTTCTTTCGATTACAGCGGCTGTAGCACCGTCACCGAAAAGTATGCATGTACCTCTGTCCTCGAAGTCCATAAAGCGTGAAAGCGCTTCAGAAGTTATAACAAGAGCATACTTCATTGAAGAATCGGTATCGAGAAAGCGTCTTGCGGTATCAACACCGTAAACAAAGCCCGAGCAAGCTGCGTTAAGGTCAAAAGCAGCTGCATTTACAGCTCCTATTTCATTCTGAATTATACAAGCCATACTTGGTGTGAGAAAATCGTTTGTGAGCGTGCAGGCAATAACTACGCCTATTTCGGCAGGATTTATGCCTGCCTTTTCGATAGCCCTGCGTGCTGCCTCTCTGCCCATGTACCATGCAGGCTCCCAGCCTGCCATATGACGTGAAACGATACCTGTCCTTGTTCTTATCCACTCATCGTTTGTCTCAACGAATTTTGTGAAATCATCATTTGTAAGAACCTGCTCAGGCACATAGCTGCCCATGCCTAAAATATTAATGCCCATTGAATATAACTCCTTAAGGATTATTTATTTTGTGAAATACAGTTGTAAAATCTGAATTTTTATGGTATATTAATAGTGTCTGTGATTAACCATACATAAAAAATCTCATGGATACATTGTAAATCATTTCCGGTTTTTTTGCAACTTCATTTTCTCACTTTACGCAAAACAATCACAAATATCGTCTCTTTGCACAAAAATCGGTATTGGTCTTAGGTAAAACTAACAAAGTTTTGTTTATATCATACAGAAAGGAACTACATAATTATGACAATTTCACTATTTTCCGGACAGGGTTCGCAGTATCCCGGCATGGGCAGGGACATAGCAGAGACATCCTCTGCACTTATGCAGATTCTTGAAACAGGCTCTGAGATTCTCGGACGTGACCTTAAAAGCATCTGCTTTGACAGTCCCGCAGAGGAGCTTTCCAGAACAATAAATGCTCAGCCTGCTATCATGGCGACGTCACTCGTATGCCTCAATGCCGCTCTGGAAAAGGGTTATACATTTGACGGCGTTGCAGGTCACTCTCTCGGCGAATATGCCGCAATGCAGGCTTCGGGAATGATTTCCCTTGAGGACGCATTCCGCCTTATCAAGGCAAGAGCCGAAGCTATGGACGAGGCTGCAAACGCTCAGAAGGGTGCAATGGCTGCCGTTATGAAGCTTGAACCCGAAAAAATCGCTGAAATCTGCGATAACGCAAAGGAATATGCCGCTGCTGTTAACTACAATTCTCCTCAGCAGACCGTTGTTGCAGGCACTCCCGAAGGTATCGCTGAGGTAAGTGCCGTATTTGCGGAAATGGGTGCAAGAGTTGTAACTCTCAACGTTGCAGGCGCATTCCACTCAAAGCTCATGCAGTCAGCCGCAGATAAATTCTACGAAACTGCAAAGACTGTCACATTCAAGGCACCTCAGTTTAAGTACTACTCAAACGTTACGGGCGGAGAGCTTACCGACTTCTCGGATATGCCCTCACTCCTTGCACAGCATATCGTTTCCCCTGTACGCTTCACATCAGAGCTTGCAGCAATGAATCAGGCAGGTGCTGATAAATTCTATGAATTCGGACCGGGAAAAACTCTCACAGGTCTTGTTAAAAAAACTCTCAAGGGTGTAAACGCACTCAACATCGAAAATCTCAAAACACTCGGGGAGGCTTTTGAATAATGGGAAAATTCACATTAATCGGTCATCCTCTCGGACATTCGATGTCGCCTATGATTCACGACGCTCTTTTCAAGCTTAAAAACCGTGAATCCTCCTATGACCTTACCGATATTGCTCCCGAAAATCTCAGCTCTGAGGAGGATTTTCTCAGAGGTCTTGACGGCTTCAATATAACAATCCCACACAAGGTTGCGGTTATTGACCTCATAGACGAAATGGCAGACAGTGCAAAACGCTACAGCTCCGTTAACTGCGTGAATTGCAGCGACGGAAAGCTTATCGGCTACAACACCGACTGCGACGGTTTTCTTCTTTCGGTAAAGTCGCAGGGCATGCCCCTTGACGGCAAGGTGCTTCTTATCGGCTGCGGCGGCGTAGGCAGAATGATTGCAATTGAAACAGTACGTCACGGCGGTGACCTTACCATTGCTCATATTCCCGAAGCTTCCGCAGACGCACAAAAGCTCTGCGAGGAAATCAGAAGTACATACCCCGACGCAAAGCTTGAAACCGTACTTACCTCCGAAATTTCGGGAAACTATGACCTCCTTGTTAATGGCTCTCCCGTCGGAATGTACCCGAAAACAGACGCTTGTCCCGTAAACGATGAAATCATCGATAACTGCGGCTGTGTTTTCGACGTAATCTACAACCCTGTTGAAACACTTCTCGTGAAGAAATTCCGCAGTCAGGGCAAAAAGGCTCTCGGCGGTGCGGCTATGCTGGTATATCAGGCTGTGAAAGCTCACGAAATATGGGACGGCGACCTCTACACCGACGAGGAAGTAAGCACCATAATCAAGGCTGTCGAGGACAAGGTCTGCGAGGACTTTAAATAAGCGGAGGTAAAAGCTATGACTATTTTTCTGTGCGGTTTCATGGGCTGCGGAAAATCAACCGCAGGAAAGCTTGCCGCAAAAAAACTCGGCTGTGCCTACTATGATACGGACGAGCTTATCGAAAAAAACGAGGGAATGACTATTCCCGAAATATTTGCACAGAAGGGTGAGCCTTATTTCCGAAAAATTGAGGCTGAAACGGTGAAGTCACTCTGCGGAAAGAATGCCGTTGTATCCTGCGGCGGCGGTGCAATGCTCAACGACGAAACTGCCGCATACGCATCAAAGCATGGTATTGTACTCTTCCTTGATGTACCCTTTGAGGTCTGCTATGAGCGTATCAAGGACGACCCGCACCGTCCCATTGCGGCTTCCTCAACAAAGGACGAGCTTCTTGCACGCTTCAATGCACGTCATGAGGTGTACACGAAAAATTCGTCCGCAAGCCTCGACTGTACGGGCACTCCCGTTGAAAATGCCGCCCTTATCGCTTTAACTGTGAAAAAATAATATGGAGATTTGTTTATGTTAATATACAATGCTCAGATACACACTATGGATTCAGCCGGCACAATCGACAACGGCTGGATTGAAATTAACGACGGTATCATTACCGCTGTGGGAGAGGGTATTCCCGAAAATGTAGCCATTGACAGCATCAACGCTGACGGCGGTACAATCTATCCCGGATTTATCGACGCTCATACCCATTTAGGCATTATTGAAAATGGTATTGACTTCGAGGGCGACGACTGCAACGAGGCTACCGACCCCTTCACCCCTCAGATGCGTGCAATCGACGGTATCAACCCCTTTGACAGATGCTTCGAGGAAGCACGAAAAAGAGGTATTACCGCCGCCGCATCAAGTCCGGGAAGTGCAAATGCCTGCGGAGGCGAAATCTGTGCCGTAAAAACCGACGGCAGACGCATTGACGATATGCTCATAAAGACCTGCGGAGTGAAATTTGCTCTCGGTGAAAATCCGAAAAACGTCTATAACGGCAAGGATGAAACTCCCATTACACGTATGGCTATAACCGCCCTTATCCGTGAGGGACTTGCAAAGGCAAGACGCTACTCCCACGACCTTGACAGCTACTATTCCGACAGCGAAAACTATGACCCGCCCGAATACGATATAAAGTGCGAGGCTCTTATCCCTGTGCTCCAGCGTAAGCAGAAGGCGTTCTTCCACTGCCACCGTGCAGA
>SVNJ01000115.1 GCA_015066955.1 Ruminococcus sp.
TGGTAGTAAGTACAAGGATTTTAATGTGGGGATAGTCCTTTTTAAGGTGACCGATAAGCTCAATTCCGCCCATACCCTGCATATTTATATCCACAAGAGCCATATCGCACTTTACCTTTTCAAGCAGACGCAGAGCCTCGTTACCGTCACGGGCTGTACCTGCAACCTCAAGACCGCCTATGGTAAGTATAATTTCAAGACTTTCAAGCAGAAGCGGCTCATCATCAACAAGCAGAACTTTCAGCTTTTCCATTAACCTTCCTCCTCAATAATCGGCAGGGCAACAACGCTTTTAAAGCCCGCAGGATTTGAAAACTCAGCCTTGCCGCCGTTTTTTTCGCAATATGAGATAATCTTTTTCAGACCGAAGCCCTTTTGTATAGCCGAACGGCTATTTTCGGCGCAGAAGCTGCTCTCGCCGTTATCCGTCACAACAAGCTGAAGATGCCTGCTGTCCGACGTAAGCGTTACAAAAAAAGTATCGGCATTTCCGTGCCTTATTCCGTTGGAAATAAGCTCACTTACGGCAGAGCAGAAAAACTCTGAATGAACAGGCGGAATAAGCATATCGGGCAGACAGCCGTTAAGATTTGTCTTTACGGTAATTCCCGTATCCATAGTAAAGCTTTTGCATATAGCTTCGATACTGTCGCAAAGGTCTGATGCGGGAATGGGCTTATCCTCGCTGTCAAGCACACGCACGGCACGCCTTATTGAGGCAAGGCTGTCTCTGATACGCTCGTTTGCGGTGGTGATTTTTTCTCTTGCTTTATGGGGCGAGGTATCAAAAAGCATATCCGCCGCATCAAGCGTCATTATTGCCGCAGTTATTGAATGTCCCACGCTGTTGTGAATACTGCGGCTGATATTTTCACGCTCTTCAAGCCTTGCGTTTCTGTCGGAAAGGTAGTTTTTTATGCGAAGCTCCTCGTTGAGCTTTTTCTCGCTGAGCTCGCCTAAAGCGCACACGCTTACCGAGCGGCTGAGCTTCTCCTTTGTATCGAGATATTTCACAAGACATTTTTCCAGCGCAAATATCACAGCCGAAATGAAGATAAGAATTACCGAATACAAAAGCGAGCTGTAAGGCTGCTTACCGCTTATAAAAGCCGTAATGCTCCAGCAGACAGCGGGGGTGAAAATCCTCAGAGCGTCCCACTTTTCGGCTCTTACCTGACAAAGAAGCAGACAGCAGAACGGATTTGCCGAGAAGGCTCCCATAAAAGCAGAGACGATAAACTGAAACAGAGTCATAGGAAGGCTGAAAAAATCGCTGATACTCTGCAGAGTAAGCAGTGTAATAAGCAAGGCGAAGGAAAGAATGAGCAGAGAGTCATACTCAGAGCATACAAGAGCTGTGATAAACAGGATAACAAGCATAGCAACTCCCACAACATACTCTACAGCCTTTTTCATAATCATTCTCCTTTCAAAAAAGTCTACAGATAAATAATAACACAAAATGCTCTGTAATGCAAACGGCAAAAACAATTTTGTGCAAAAACTGGATGATGACATCTGTTGTCAGAATGCGACAGACTGTTAATCTCAGCTGCGATCAATACGCTGTTTCTTGGCAAGCTGTTTCTGTTCGTCAGTGTAGGGGATATATGTCATGGGTTTCACCTCCTTCGGAAATAAAAAAGCCGTCTGTGATTTCTCACAAACGGCTATGTAATAATATGCAGTTCGAAATATTGGGATTTGTTAAATTGAAACCACAGCTTGCACAAACTGCTTTGGCTTTTCGGTGTGGATGCCGTGTCCGCAATCAAATCGCTCGATTTCCATGTTTTCAATCAAGGCGTTGACCTGTTGCAAATCCTCATCGGATAATGCACCCTGCAATAATCCATTTTCACCAATTGTCGTGGTTGCCTTCATAAACAGAGTTTTGCATTTGATTTTGGAAAGAAGCCCACAGTAATCAACATCACCATTGAATGAATCGTTATAAAAGGCTTCTCCAAAATGAGGGTCATAATATTGCAAGCCATTAAAGCCTTCTAAAAACTTTTTAGGCCAAAACAGAACTTTCAGATTTTTGTCGGGATGTTTGGTTCGGTATTTCAATGCAAAACCACTCAGTTTTTCTCTGACAGTTTCTCTGGATTCATCGGGAAAGAAATTCCAACAATATTGATTTATGAAATAGTAATACACAAAGTCTTTTTCTTTGCTCTGTGAAAGGAAGCTGTGGCAAACAGAAGATAAATCTTTGTAATTGTATGTGTTATATCTTCTTTTGCCCCAGCTTGAGAAGAACGGAGGGTCTTCCAATATTAGTTTGGAGCATCTGGGAGAGTGTGCTGCAATGTATGCTGCAAT
Organism: Ruminococcus sp.; assembly: GCA_015066955.1. Classification (GTDB taxonomy): domain Bacteria; phylum Bacillota; class Clostridia; order Oscillospirales; family Ruminococcaceae; genus Ruminococcus. Next base: position 2,329 of record SVNJ01000115.1, read on the forward strand.
CAATCCACCCGATGAATGACCCAACACGGCAACAGAATCACAAATCACATTTTCAATAAAGTCTATGATGTCGTTGCCGATACTGACCAGATTGTATTTTTCTGGATTGTGGGAACTCTTTCCGTGTCCATAATAATCTACCAGATATACATGGTAGTGCTTTGCGAGCTTTGCAATAACATTATTGAAACTGAACGAGTTTGTTCCTTGAGCATGAAGTAACAATAATTTATCTTTTGCAGTTCCAATCTCGTAATAGTTCAAAATACTGCTATCATCAACCCTATACTGTGCATTACTCATATTCATATCGTATATTCACCTTTTCAAATTCATATTTGTACGCCTGTTAACGCTTCACTCATTATACCACACTTCTTACCATTTTTCAATATGTAAAGCCCGAAAATCGGGCTTTCGGTCAGATGCCGACGACGTTCCACTGTGTTGTCTGATATGGTCTGTCAATAAGGAAAAAGAGCCTTCGTGATTGAAGACTCTTTGTATGGTATTCAGTTGTTTTTCAGAAGCTCACGCTTCATAAGACACAGGTCAAATACATCCAGCCTGTTGTCATTGCAGAAATCTGCGGATTTCCAATCTGCAAGTTTTACATCTGAGACAGCAAACAGCCATTTCTGAAGTGCGACCACATCGGCAACATTAAATTTCCCGTCCGCATTCAAATCACCGTAAGTAAACAGATAGGGAGACCACAGCTCACTCAGCCAATCACTGCGTCGTTCAACGAAATTACGGACAATCTCAACAGAATCCAAAAACGTTGCTCCGCTTGACGAGCCGAATACGCAGTAGTCAGCTCCGCCGTAGGTATGCCATCTGGCATTGCTCATTTCCGCTGAGGGGTGAATGCGCTCTGCTAATTCTATGAAATACGGCGTTTCTCCCCTCGTCAGCTGATGGAGAAACGGTTCAAATCGTTCAAAATACACTTCGGCAGTAAGCTTTACAAAATCCTCCTGCCGATACAGCTCACCGATCCAGCTTCTTCCGGCAGTTGGACGGCCGCTTTCATTATAGCCGTTGATCGGGAAATAAACAGCAAACAGATTATTGGGTTTATAGGAATATCCGATATTTCCGTCCGAATTCTTACGCGATGCAGGGAAATTATTATAGCTTAAATCAAAATCCCACGCAGGACTGAAATGGAGCTTTCCATCACCCGTTAAATCAGAATCCTTCCAGAGATAGAAACTCGTAGCTGTTGGCATTGTTGACATCGTTGCCGTTCTCGGTCATAATCTTATCGATTACTTCCTTTTCCAGTCCTAAATCCTCAAGAAATTTTCTCTGCATAATTACCTCCATACATTTTTCTACGTGTTTATATCACGATGAGATTAGTTTTACGTCATTGCGGACATAAAAATAAGGCTTAACAGCCCTTATTCTTCTTCATTTTGCCATAACGCTTTCTGCGGAGTATACTGCTGACGTACATTGAGTAGTCGGGGATAATTCTCGGGAGAGATGTGAGATAACTCTTTATGTACATAAACACACCTTCTTTCCTAATTTTAGGTATAAAAATAGCACCTCAATTGAGATGCTTAAAATCATATTTGTGCCTTTCTCATGCGTCCGCAAACGTTGAGCTTTCACCGACGGTCCGCAAACTTCGGAGGGCATAAGAAAACCGCCTTGTTATGGGCGGTTAGTTAAAGTAAGGTTCAAGTTTGATTTCAGACTCAATATATACAGCATCTATATAAAAACTGTTGTGGACAGTTATCTTTTTATCGCCAACAGTATATATTTGAGTTTCAGAACCATCTACATCAGTAATTTTCTCTTTTTTAGTGATTGCAGGAATATGCTTTTCCAACGCTTTGCACTGCTTTGAAAAGATGTTTTTATCGGCTTCTGTACAGATATTGTAATTATACATATATTAGTCCTCCAATCCTAATTTTTTATTAACTGATTTTCGGGTTTTAGTAGCTGTACGCAGAATATCAGCTATCGCTTCTTCACGAGAAAGGTTTTTACGTTTCATTTTATCCAGTATCAGTTCTTCGAAGCTCTTATTTGGGTCTGTTATATCAAGTTGCTTCCTTTTCTCTTGGTCAGCCATTAGCTCGCGAGCTTGTGTTCTGAATTTATTTCTTAATTCACACGCTTGCCTTGCTTGTTCTTCAAGAGGAAGAGATGTATCGATAAGTTCTGGAATCATTTTATCATGGGCTAAGTACCATTTACGTGCATCATAGTCTGACAGTTTACCTTTCATGTATATTATATCATTATAATCCTGAGAATACAAGTGGTTTTTGTATTTTTCTTGAAGTTGCTCCCACTTCTCACCGCCCTGCTTTTTCAGTTTTCGAAACTGTGAGAATGTCTTAGGAGCATCATCACCGAGCCTTGCCCTGTATCGTTCGAACTGCGAGCGGTCAGCCCTCATTCTTCTGCTGTCAGCCTGTTGCTGAGAGTAGAGTGCCTTCTCATCGGCAGAACGGTTGTCCTCGAATGGCATATTGCTCTTTCTGATAGCCGCATCCATTTCTTCAGGGGTCTGCATCTCCTCCACAAAGTACGTCATAACGTGACGGCAGTTCGGGTGTACGTTTCGGTAACCGCTCTGAAAAGCTCTTGACAGCGGAGGGAACCGCTTATCCTTACCGGATATGCTGTACACACGTCCCTGAAGCTGAGCACACACACCGCATGTAGGATAATGCTCGGTCATTTCCATAAGGTCATAACCGTTATCTGCAAGCTGATTTTCCCTTGCAAGGTTGCCCGCCTCTCTTGTTGTGGAGCGTGCCACCATTGCGGCATAAGTGTCGAGACCGACCTGATATGCACCCTTTCCTGAACCGTACTGTACCGTAAGGAATCCCTCGTTTGCAAGCCGCTGCATAAGGTCCTTTTGCATATCCTTTACAGTCTGTCCCGAAGCAATCTTTACAGCCGAAGCTCTGAGCCCCTGCTGACGGAGTATATTATCACGGCTCTCATCGAGATAGCGCATCACACGTCTGCCCGCAATGGAGATCTGTGGCTTTGTAAAACCTACAAGCGGTGAGATTATTGTCAGTGGAAAAGTTATAGGCAAAGATATGGATTTTCCGAAAGGCACAGGAATAATTATCAAAACTCCGGGATTTATTCCTTATTATTCAGGCTACAAAAATCTTAGGCTTCTCGCAGGACTTAACAATAAAATCGGCAAGGAAGAAATCTGTAAAACAATGAAACAGGTAGGTCTTGCTCCTGAGCTTAAACGACATGTAAGAAAGTATTCTCTTGGTATGCGTCAGCGTCTTGGACTTGTTTTACGCTAAAGCTCCAAAAGAAAAGTGGATAGCATTTCTGCTATCCACTATCCCGAATTAAGTGTTCCCTAATTCAGCCACGATGAAGGATGTTCTTCGTAATTATTCAGTTGAGATATTCCTCAATAGTACCGCTTCCGCCTGTTGCAACAAATGCA
>SVNJ01000004.1 GCA_015066955.1 Ruminococcus sp.
ATTCACCCACTGTGCAACATCTTCGTCTTCATAAGTACCAGCCATTTCCCTCCACTCTTCTACCTCTTCAGCAGAGACGGCGGCGAGCTGTGTTTCACTCTTGTACTGGCCATTAGATGCGAAAAACGTCAGGCTCATAGCATAATCTGTTTCCGCAGCAGCTGCCTGGAAAGGCACAGCGGAAACCAGTAGCATTGCTACCAGAGCCAGGCTCAGCAGCTTCTTCATTACTGTTTTCATTGTTCTTACCTCCTAATGAAATATTAGAAATAGTTTTCCGAAATGAAACCGCCTTGGCGTAATCCATCCCGGCAGCTCTTTTCTTACAAGCATAATACCACAGACCTAACCGGAAGTCAATAGAAAAATTACAAAAGATACATCTACCCGCTTATATTGTTTGTATTACAGTTCGGATTCCTGATTATCCCCTCAAATCCGTACTACAAGGCATATAACGTACTTTACTTCTTATTCATCATACTCAATTTTGTGTTTATAATTATCAACAAGCCCGGTAAGAAGTTCAAGAAGCCCCTTGTTTACACAGCAAGAGTAAAGCGGATGCTTGCGACTTTTTTCATACTCATTGCAGCAATGTTTGTCATCGCTTACTTCTCAACTGAGCAGAAAACAGAATATATAGTTGGTGGCATGCATCTTGATAACGGTATACCATATTTTAAATCGCATCTTCCCCTTATCATAATCGGCTCTGCACTTTACCTCACTCCTATCCTTGTACCGCTGTCAAACCTCATCAACAAGCCAATTGAAAAGGCTGTGCAGAACTGGTATATCAATGACGCAAAGAAGCTTCTTGCTTCAATGCCGAATCTTCACAAGGTGGGAATTACAGGAAGCTACGGCAAAACCTCAATGAAATTCTACCTCAGCGAGCTTCTGAATTCTCAGTACAATACACTGAAAACTCCCGAGAGCTACAATACACCTATGGGTGTTACTATTACGGTAAGACGTGACCTCAAGCCTACCCATGAATATTTTGTATGTGAAATGGGTGCAAGACGTGTGGGCGAAATCAAGGAGCTTTGCGGAATTGCAAATCCTCATGACGGTATTATTACCTCTGTAGGACCTCAGCACCTTGAAACCTTCAAATCAATCGAAAATGTTGTCGGCACCAAATTTGAGCTTGCGGACAGTATTTCCGCTCTCGGAAAAATTTATCTCAACGTCGATAATGAGCTTATCCGTGCAAAGGCTGACGAATACAAAAATGCCGTAACCTATGGTACGTGCGAGGGCAGTGACTACCGTGCTTCGGATATTACCGTTTCCGATAAGGGTACTGAGTTTACTATGACGGCTCCCGACGGAAGCTCCTGCCGATATACAACAAGGCTTCTCGGTGAGCATAACGTTCAGAATCTTGCAGGTGCAATTGCCTACAGTCACGGAAGTGCAGGAATTCCCCTTGAAAAGCTCATACTTCCCGTAAAGAGAATAGCGGCTGTACCTCACAGACTTGAGCTTGTTGACAAGGGCGGCGGACTTTGCTATATTGATGACGCTTACAATTCAAATCCAAGCGGATGTCGTGCGGCACTTAACGTTCTTGGACTTTTCGATGCGTGCAAAATTCTTGTAACTCCGGGCATGGTTGAGCTTGGTGAAAAGCAGGAGGAGCTTAACTGCGAGTTCGGAAGAGAAGCCGCAAAGGTCTGCGATTACGTGGTGCTTGTGGGTAAAATTCAGGCTGAGCCTATATACAAGGGTCTTATGGAGGCAGGCTATCCTGAGGAAAGGGTATTTATTGCTTCAAATCTGAACGAGGCAATTTCTCACGTTCAGGCTTATCAGACAGATAAAAAGAAGATTGTTCTTCTTGAAAATGATTTGCCTGATAATTATTGAGTGAAGAAAGTTTTGGTAAAAATGTAGGGGTCGATGCCCACATCGACCCGTTCCCAAAACATTTCGATAAACCATCGAGCGGATGTGGGTGCCCAACGGAATGCCTTTGAGGTACATCCACCCCCTGCACAGAACATATTTCATACAAATATTAAAAGGAGAGATACATTATGAAGATTAATCTTGCAGTTCTTTTCGGCGGAAAAAGTGTTGAACATGAGGTTTCCGTTATTTCTGCGGTTCAGGCTATGGCAAGCATGAACAAGGAAAAGTATAATATTATACCAATCTACATGACAAAGGGAAATGAGTTCTACACAGGCGAAAAGCTCTTCGACATCAACTCATACAAGGATATTCCCGCAATGCTCAAGGAGTGTACCGAGTGTATAATGCTCCGCAGTGAGGGCAAGGTTCAGCTTATCCGTCAGAAGATGAAGAAATTCGGAAGCAACCTTATTTCCGAAATTGATATTGCATTCCCTATCGTTCACGGTACAAACGTTGAGGACGGTGCACTTCAGGGCTTTCTTCAGACTCTCGACATACCCTATGTAGGCTGTGACGTTCTTGCTTCGGCTGTCGGTATGGATAAATTCGTAATGAAGATTCTCCTTAAGGACGCAGGCTTCCCTGTACTTGACTGCTGCCGCTTCTCCTCATTTGAGGCTGACAATATCGGTGCATGCATTGACAAGGTTGAGGCTAAGTTCAGCTATCCTGTAATTGTAAAGCCCATCAATCTCGGTTCAAGCGTAGGTATCTCTAAGGCTTCTGACCGTGACGGACTTGAAAAGGCTATGGACGAAGCTTTCCAGTTTGCTGACAGAATCCTTGTTGAGCCTGCTGTTGTAAAGCTCAAGGAAATAAACTGCTCTGTAGTCGGTGACAGTGAGAGCGCGGAAGCTTCCGTGCTTGAAGAGCCTGTACAGGCAAGCGAGGATGAAATCCTCAGCTATGAGCAGAAGTATGTAGGCGGAGGAAAATCAGGCGGAAGCAAGGGTATGGCCACCCTTAAGAGAAAGATTCCCGCTGAGATTACTCCTGAGCAGGACGAATATATCAGAAAAACTGCCGTTGACGCATTCCGTTATCTCGGCTGCAACGGTGTTACACGCATCGATTTCATGATTGATATGGAGACCGATAAGGTTTATCTCAACGAAATCAACACCATTCCCGGCTCACTTGCTTTCTATCTCTGGGAGCCTAAGGGTGTCAGGTATACAGAGCTTCTTGAACGTATGATTAATCTTGCACAGAAGCGTTACAGACAGAATGAGAAGATAAGCTACTCCTTTGATACGAATATTCTTGCTATGGGCGGAAGCTTCGGTTCAAAGGGAAGCAAAAGATAGTGAAAACAGGCAGGGATTATCAGGAAGAGCTTGAAATTCTGCGTACACAGCTGCTGCGTCAGCAGCAGGAAGAGACAGAAGTGAAGGCTGAGGAGACGGAAGAGCTTTCACCTGAGGAGATTAAAAAGAAAAAACGAAAACGTTTAGCAAGCAATATAGTGTTTATCCTTTTTGCGGCTATGATTCTTCTTGCTTTTGGTGGAAAAATTCTTGAAAAGCCCTTTCTAATAGGAGCTGCTATAGTTCTTATGGGTATTATCACAATGATTGCAGCTCTTACGGGAAATACTCAGAAAAAGCGTTCTTTTACCATAAGATACATTAAAATAAAAGCAAAAGAAATTATGACACGAATTTGCTTTTGGGTTATGGGACTTTGCATTATTGCAGGCGTAGTAATGGTTATAATGGGTTTGCAGGACTATTTAATCTATCTTATTTTAGGAATGTTCGGCATTTTCTTTTTAATGATGGCTGTAAGCGTCACGACTCCGTATTTTTACGTAAAAAAGAAGGTAAAGCATCTGAAAGAAGTCTGCACCGTACCTGTTACGGCGGTTTGCACCGACAAAAACGAAAAAGACCGCATTACAATCGTCATAGAGAAAATTGAGCTTATGCCCTCTTATGTCAATGTGAAAACATCCACATGTACCTCTGCAAGAAGATATGTAAGAAGCTTCTGCAGTCCTGTCTATGAGATTTACTACGGCGGACAGACATATACCCTGTGCGATAACAATTACAATAATTTCAATATTCCCGAAGCAGGAGATGAACGTGAAATCTTAATAAATCCTGATAATCCTCAGGAATTCTACGATTTTATGCGTTATAAAAAGGAGCTTTCCGCTGCTCTCGGGCACGCAGTTTTCAGTATATTTGCGATACTGCCGTTTATTTTGTTTTTCGGATTTATCGCAGTGTTGTTTATTATGCAGTAATCAATAAAACTAATATAAAGAGGTGTGAAAAATGACCGAAAAGGAAAAAATGATTGCCGGCGAGCTTTATAACAGCGGCGAAAGAGAGCTTGTAAACGAGCGTATAGCTGCAAAAAAATTATGTATCGAGTACAACAATCTGCCATATAACGATTTTGAGAAAAAGAGCAGGCTTCTTAAAAGGCTTCTCGGAATTAAGGGCGAAAATACGTGGATTGACCCCGAATTCTATTGTGATTACGGCTATAATATCGTTATCGGCGACAATTTCTACGCAAATCATAACTGCGTAATTCTTGACTGTGCCGATGTTGTATTCGGTGACAATGTTTTCATCGGACCTAACTGCGGCTTCTATACGGCAGGGCATCCTATTGACGCCGAAACACGCAACAGCGGTCTTGAATTTGCTCATCCCATAAAGGTAGGCAGCAATGTATGGATTGGCGGAAGCGTGTGTGTAATGCCGGGTGTTACTATCGGTGACAATGTTGTTATCGGTGCCGGAAGCGTTGTAACGAAGGATATTCCTTCAAACGTGGTTGCTGTGGGAAATCCCTGCAAGGTACTGCGTGAAATAACCGATAAGGACGTACCGGAAAAATAGTGTAAAGGAGGCTATGCCGTGAATACACTGCACTTCAAATATGCGGTTGAAATTGAAAAAACAAGGTCGATTACTCAGGCTGCGGAAAATCTTTTCATGGCTCAGCCTAACCTGAGCAAGGCTATCAAGGAGCTTGAAAATACGCTGGGTATAACTATTTTCAGACGTACATCAAAGGGTGTTATTCCCACAGAGCAGGGTCTGAAATTTCTCAGCTATGCAAAGCAGGTGCTTATTCAGATTGACAATATGAAGGCGATACATTCCCCCGATAAGCCTCAGCATCAGAAAATAAAGATATCCGTGCCGAGAGCAGGCTATATTTCAAAGGCACTTTCGGACTATATAACAGGCTTCAACAGCCTTGACAATATCGAAGTCTATATGCGTGAGACAAACTCCATACAGACTATTGCGGATGTGCGTGAACAGAATTACGATTTCGGCATAATCCGTTTCAACATGAAGCATGAAAAATATTTTAACGACTATCTGCGTGAAAAAAGCCTTGAATCACAGATTCTGTGGGATTTTGAGATGAATGTGCTCTTTTCACCCGAGCATCCTCTTGCACAGGAGGATGCGGTTGACTATCAGGAGCTGATAAAGACCTCAATTGAAGTTGCACAGGGTGATAACTTTGTGCCCTATTATTCTCAGTCAGGCACGGTTATAGGCTATCTGAGCAGTGAGGACGACATCACAAGCAGAAAGCTTTATATGTTTGACAGGGGAAGTATGCTCGATGCCCTTAAAACTGTGAAGAACTCTTTTATGCTTGTTTCACCTATGACTAATGAGGATACCGCACGCTACGGACTTGTGCAGAAAAAGTGTGCCGCAAAGGACAACAGCTTCCGTGACATTATAATATATTCATCGGGACATAATCTTTCAGAGGCTGAAATGAAGCTTGTGAACAGGATTTGTGCCGCAAGAAATGAGTCTGCGTTTGGCGGAGCAATATAATTAACGGAATATTAACATGCGTTTTTGGAATAGCTAAAATTGACAGGACGGAAATTTTCCGTCCTTTTTTATGTTGAAAATAGGTGCTGATTTATGAAAAATGGCGTAATACCACAGATTTATTTGAGGTTTTGAATATCGATAAAAGAATATCGATATGCAGTGTATATATTTGCGGATATGGGAATTTTGTGGTAGAATGTATCTTAGAATATATAAGGCTTACTGTATATTCCGACAATGGCGTCGGAGTGTGCAAATAAAACAGAAGGAAGGTATTTGACATGTTTGAAATACTCGAAAAAAGATGCCTTAACCCTACGGTTACACTCATGAGAATAAACGCTCCCCTCGTTGCAAAGAAGGCTCAGCCGGGACAGTTTATTATCCTCAGAACAGATGAAAACGGCGAGCGTATTCCCCTTACAATTGCCGATTATGACCGTGAAAACGGCTCAGTTACTATTATATTCCAGATTGTGGGAGCTTCAACAGAAAAGCTCAATCACCTTAACGAGGGCGACTGCCTCAGAGATTTTGCGGGACCTCTCGGACGTGCAACACATACCGACGGACTCAAAAAGGTTGCTGTAGTAGGCGGCGGCGTAGGCTGTGCTATCGCTTATCCCGTTGCAAAGAAGCTTCATGAGCTTGGCTGTGAGGTTCACGCTATTGCAGGCTTCCGCTCAAAGGACCTTGTTATCCTTGAAGATGAGTTCAAAGCGGCAAGCTCAGAATTCATACTTATGTCCGATGACGGCAGCTGCGGTGAAAAGGGACTTGTTACCGACGCACTCAGAAAGCTTATCGAAAGCGGCGAGGAGTACGACGAGGTTATTACAATCGGTCCGCTTATCATGATGAAGTTTGTATGTGCACTTACAAAGGAATTCGGCGTAAAGACCATTGCTTCCATGAATCCTGTCATGATTGACGGCACGGGAATGTGCGGAGGCTGTCGTCTTACCGTTGGCGGAAAGACTAAGTTTGCATGCGTTGACGGACCCGAATTCGACGGACACGAAATTGATTTTGATGAGATAATGTCAAGAAACTCAATGTACAGGGACTTTGAGCGTAAGGCTCATGAGGATACCTGCAATCTCTTTAAAATGGAGGTAAAGTGATATGGCAAATATGTCCCTTAAGAAAAACGAAATGCCCGTTCAGGAGCCTGATGTAAGAAACGGCAATTTCAGCGAGGTTGCTCTCGGTTATGAGGAGCTTACCGCTATAGATGAGGCAAAGAGATGCCTTAACTGCAAGAACAAGTCCTGTACTCAGGGCTGTCCCGTACAGATTGATATTCCCGCATTTATTTCCGAAGTTGCGGAGGGCCGCTTCGAGGAGGCTTATAAAATCATTACAAAGTCAAGCTCACTTCCTGCTGTATGCGGACGAGTTTGTCCTCAGGAAAGCCAGTGCGAAAGCAAGTGCGTAAGAGGCATAAAGGGTGAGCCTGTTGCTATAGGACGTCTTGAAAGATTTGTTGCTGACTGGCACAATGCAAACGTAAAGGAAGCACCTGAAGTTCCTGCTTCAAACGGACATAAGGTAGCTGTAATCGGCTCAGGTCCTTCGGGACTTGCCTGTGCAGGCGACCTTGCAAAGAAGGGTTACGAGGTAACAGTATACGAGGCTCTTCACGTTGCAGGCGGCGTACTTTCCTATGGTATTCCCGAATTCCGTCTGCCGAAGTCAATTGTTCAGAAGGAAATTGACGGTCTCAAGGCACTCGGTGTTGCAGTTGAAACTAATATTATCATCGGAAAGACTCTTTCAATAGACGAGCTTATGGGTGAATACGGCTTTGAGGCAGTATTTATCGGCTCAGGTGCAGGTCTGCCGAGATTTATGAATATCAAGGGTGAAAACCTCAGCGGTGTATATTCCGCAAATGAATTCCTCACAAGAATTAACCTCATGAAGGCTTATGCTCCCGATGCAACTACTCCCATTGCTCCCGGAAAGAAGGCAGTAATCGTAGGCGGCGGAAATGTTGCTATGGACGCTGCAAGATGTGCAAAGAGACTCGGTGCTGACGTAACAATCGTTTACAGACGTACCGAAAAGGAGCTTCCCGCAAGAGCAGAGGAAGTCGAGCACGCAATGGAGGAAGGTATCAACTTTAAATTCCTCACAAATCCCATTGAAATCACTTCCGACGAAAGAAAGTGGGTTAAGGGCGTAATCTGCGAGCAGATGGAGCTTTCTGCACCCGATGAGTCGGGCAGAGCACGTCCCGTTGCAATTGAGGGCAGCGAGTTTGAAATTGAGGCTGACTGCGTAATCATGTCAATCGGTACATCTCCGAATCCCCTTATCAAGTCCACAACAGAAGGCCTTGATACTCAGAAATGGGGCGGAATTATCGCCGACGAGGAAACCGGTCTTACTTCGAGAGAGGGCGTGTACGCAGGCGGTGACGCTGTTACAGGTGCCGCAACGGTAATCCTTGCAATGGGCGCAGGCAAAAAAGCTGCCACTGCAATCGACGAGTATATCAGCAATAAGTGATATGAACAGAAATATTAATCAACAGACGGTAAGACGTCTGCCGATGTACCTTGAATATCTTGAAGCTCTCCCTGAGGATGACTGCCATAAGCAGAATATTTCCGCAACGGCAATTGCTGAGGCTTTGTCGCTGAATGATGTGCAGGTAAGAAAGGACCTTGCATCTGTAAGCAGCGGCGGCAGACCTAAGGTAGGCTATGTAACGGACGAGCTTATTACCGACATAAAGCGTTTTCTCGGCTATTACAACAATGACGGTGTAATCATTGCAGGTGCGGGAAATTTCGGACGAGGACTTCTCTCCTTTGAGGGTTTTGAGAAGTACGGGCTTAAGGTACTTGCAGGCTTTGACAGAAACAGTGAAATAATAGGCACTGAGATTCACGGTCTTACAATTTATCCCGTAGACCGCATGAAGGAATTCTGTGCCGAGAAAAATGTACATATAGGAATTATTACCGTGCCTGAGCATGAAGCTCAGGAGGTATGCGATATAATGGTAAAATCGGGAATAACGGCTATTCTCAACTTTGCGTGTGTGCAGCTGAATGCGCCTGAAAATGTTTCCGTGCAGAATCAGAATATTGCATTCAGCCTTGCGATGCTTTCAAGGGATTTTCTGTAAGGAATAATTAATCAGTAAAATGAATATAATGAAGAGAAATGATTCTTCATCTTCTCTGAAAACACAACGGCTTCGGAAATTGCTCTCCGAAGCCGTTGTGTTTTTATTATATTCGCATTATTCTGCAGATTCTTCGCTGTATTCCGGCTCAGATGTCTCGCCTTCCTCAGCAGACTCGTCACTGCTTTCCTCGTCTGAGGATTCCTCATCTTCAGCGGCTTCCTCTTCGGTAACCTCTTCCGTAGCTTCCTCTGTAGGAGCTTCTGTTGCGTCCTGAAGAAGTGTGGATGAGTTATCAGCCTTTTCGTCAAGGTATACCGTAACTATAAATCCGTCAATGTTATTTCCCGATATATCGTACTTTAATGAAGAAGGAACGGGAACGAAAGTTGTATCTGAGCTGTCATCTGAGGGGAAGAAATAAATCTCATACTTCTTGTTTTCGCCGTCCTTGAATTTAAGGTGCTCTCCGTCATAAGCGTGCTCTCTTACAAGGTCGATATATTCTTCGAGGCAGATTCCGTTTTCATGCATATAGTATGCATGAGGTATTCCAACGTAGCGGTAGTGCCAGGGCTCATACTGAATCTGTGTAATATCGGTTTTATCCTCTGCGTAACGGAGGATAAAGCCATACTTCCAGCAGTTTTTGTTAATCCAGTCGTATTCGCCTGTACCGTCATAATCCCATGTAGTGCTTGTGGTGAAATCGAGGGCATATCCTGATTCGTGCTCACTGTGACCGGGAAGAGCCACTCTCTCTGAGGTATCATTTCCCGTAGAGGCAAGGTCCTCATCGTAAAGCTCCTGCTGACGCTCTTTTGTACGATAACCGCCTATTATAACGATATCGTCGTAGTTTGTAGCTTCGTTGAAGTCGTCAAGCATTGTAGCAAGAGGCTCGTAGACTGTTCTGAGAATCTGCATATTGTAGTCGTTGCCGACAAAGCTTGTTCTGCCGTCCTCGTCGAGCATTTCGTTGATTGTAACAAGCTCCTCGTTGCCGCCGATGTATTCAACATCATTATTTACGAGGATAAGATCGCCCTTGAATTTATCCGTAGTTTTTACGGCATTTGTGATAAAAGTAATCTGATCGGGGTCGGGTGCTTCCGTAGTCGGCTCGGTAAGCTCAATTTCAATGTCTGAAGCTTCAGATGTTGATACTGTACCGATAGGCTCAGCCTTGTCCACTGCCTTGTATATTGCATATCCGCCAAGCGAGAGTATAACGGCTGAGATGCACACCTCTGTAACTATTTTGGCATTTCTGATACTTTTTCTTTTGTTTTCGTCCCTGCCCATAATTAATCTCCTTTTTAGGGTGCGTTGATGCTAAACCGTACACCCTGATTCTGAACGTTTTTACCGTTTCTTTATTCTTGTACACATATTCATTCAGTATGATTATACCACAATTTGAAGAAGAAATATATAGTTTTCGTCTCATGTTTGTAGAAACGCCCAAAATCAAGGGTGTCAATCACAGAATATATGGTATAATCGCACAGAAAAGAGTGGGTTATCCGGTGCAGGCAGGCGGCAAACGGGAAAACTATCGTCTGGTTTCGTATTATGTTAAAGCGGTGAAACTAAATACATGTAAAAACAGTTGAATTTTAGTGCATGTTGCATAAGTCGTTCCCCCTGTTTAGCACTGAAATGCACAATCTTTCGAAAATCACTTGAAAAATAACGTTTACAGTGCTATAATAGTTAGGGTAGAATAAATAGTATTTGATGGCTTTTAAAACAATAAAGACAAAAGCCTATTTTTTGCCTTTCAGCAATTCAGCCGTCTCCCTCTCGGCAGCGTTGTGATTGTGCGTAAGGAGTGATTTTTTGTGATTTGTCCAAAATGCGGAACCGAAAACAAAACAAAATTCAAGTTCTGCGTAAAATGCGGAAGTAATCTTGAAGACCCGAGTGAGGTTAATATAGAACAGGTTGACATGGGCGGCTATCGTTCGGAAGAGGACTATACCTCAGAAAAGAACAGCTTCAAAATCGGAAGCGGTACCTTTACCATAAGCGACAGAGCCCCCGAAACCTCAAACGGCATGTTTACTGCCGATGAACTTAACGATACCGACGAGGAATTCGATTTCAGCAATATCGATGAACCGTTTATTCCCAAGCTTGATGCGGACCGTGTGAAGATTCCTACAGGTGCACCACAGCAGCCGATGCAGAATCCTGCTATGCAGGGTATGGGTATGAATCCACAGCAGCCGATGCAGAATCCCGCTATGCAGGGTATGGGCATGCCTCCTCAGCAGCCGATGCAGAATCCTGCTATGCAGGGCATGGGTATGAATCCACAGCAGCCGATGCAGAATCCTGCTATGCAGGGTATGGGTATGAACCCCCAGCAGCCGATGCAGAATCCCGCTATGCCGGGCATGGGTATGAATCAGATGTACGGCGGTCAGCCTATGTATGGTCAGCCCATGATGGCTCAGCCTCAGATTATCGGCTACGACCAGAACGGTATGCCTATTTACGGTCAGCCTATGATGGCTCAGCCTGTTGTAATCGGCTATGACCAGAATGGTATGCCTATCTACGGTCAGTCTCAGCCTATGATGTACGGTCAGCCCGTAGTTGTCGGCTATGATCAGAACGGTATGCCTGTCTACGGTCAGTCTCAGCCTATGATGTACGGCATGCAGCCGCAGATGAACGAACAGGGCGAGCATGCTGCACCTATGGGTATGCCTGCACAAGGAATGGCTCCCATGCAGGGTATGCAGGGAGTGCAAGGTATGCAGGGTATGCCCGGAATGTACGGTATGCCTCAGGCACAGCCTCAGCAGCCTCAGCCCCAGCAGCAGAACGCCAATCAGGTGAAGGTTCCGAATAAATTCTGGAACGAATTCTTCTCAGAGGACGGCGATGAAGGCGACGGTCAGGACGATTTTTTCGGTAAGCCCCGTCAGGGCGCAGGAAATATGGGCGGAGTTTCCGCTGACGGTCTTGATATGAGCAGGCTAAAAAAAAACGAGCGTAAAAAACGTACATATATGAACGATACGCCCGACGTTGATGCAAGTGCCCTTAAGCCGAACGAAAGTGACAAGTTCAACAAGATGTTCATGAGAGGTACAGCACAGGTCAATGCGGACGATTTACAGGAGAATCAGCCTAAATATAAGAGAAACTATATGAATGCAGCTGGTGAGGTTGACGCTGATACTCTCGAAGTTCACGAGCACAAGAAAACAAAGATTACCATGAAGTTTGCAGGTGAGGCAAATGCTGATGAGCTTCAGGCTTATGAAGCAGAGCATAAGGAGGCTTTAATGGCACAGGCAGACCACGCTGTTGAGGCACTTCCCAAAAAGAAGGCTGCCGTTGTTGATGAAATCGACGCTATTGAGCTTCCCGCACACATGCAGGCACGTAAAACCGTGCATAATGAAAATCCGGAAATTCCCGGCTTGCCGGAGATTTAAAAAATACATAGGAGAGTAAGATATGAAAAAGTTTTTTGAAGAATTCAAAACATTTATTGCAAGAGGAAATGTAATAGACCTCGCTATCGGTATGATTATAGGTTCGGCATTTACAGCTATCGTAACATCACTTGTCAACGATATGCTCATGCCGCTGATCGGTACCATCATGGGCGGTATTGACCTTAGCAATCTTAGTATCGAGATTCCTTGGAATCTTGCAGGCGACCCTGTTTACATCTGCTACGGTAATTTCCTTCAGGCAATCCTTAACTTTGTTATCATTGCATTCTGCATCTTCATGCTTGTAAAGGTTATCAATAAGTTTGTCAAGAAGAAGGAAGCACCTCCTGCAGGTCCTACAAAGGATCAGGAGCTTCTTACAGAAATCAGAGACCTTCTCAAGGCACAGGCTGCTTCAAAGGCAGACGAGAAGAAGGAATAATTTATTCCGAAGAATAATGGCATTCAGGATGTCACGCTGAAGTGACATCCTTTGCTTGTTTATATTTTCAATTTTTTAGGGAGATTTTTATGGCAGAAAACAATAAAAAAATATCAGCAATAATAGGAGGAGTAGTACTTGCGGCAGCAGCTGCAGGAATCATTTTCCTCACAACAACCGATGAACCCCCTACAGAAAGAGCTTCAAGCTCTCAGAGTGCAGGCATAAACAGAGATAACGGTCCAAAGGTTCAGTCAAAGGGCAGTGCAAGCGTAGTATTCGCCGCACCTCAGGACAGCAACGCTACGGAAGAACAGCTTAAAGAGGCTGCTGCCGTTATCGAAGAACGTATTCTGGACTATTACATACTTGATTTCGTAACGTCGGTCAATGCGCAGGATAAAACGGTAAGCCTTGATTTTTCGTGGGATTTGCCTATTGAATTTGACGCAGAGGCTATGGTCAAGGAAGTCAGCAGGGAGTACCATATCACTGTTAAAGAAGGCAATGGTGAATATCTTGACGGAGCAGATGACGGTGATATTATTGCTGAAAACGCTGATATAGCAGATGCGGTTGCCATAATCGAAACAAACGATAAAGGAAAAGAAGAGTACTTTATAGAAATAAGCTTCACTGAGGACGCAAAGCAGAAATATATTGATGCAACGGAAAGGCTTGCGGGTACGGACAAGCAGATTGCATTCTGGATTGACAATTCCATGATGTATGCGGCTGATGTTGAGAAAAAGTCTGAGGACGGCGTGCTGAAAATCGGCACAAGATGCTTCACTCTCGACGACGCACATCAGTATGCGTGCGCAATTGAGAACGGTTCACTTCCTTTTGCAATGAATGTAAAGAGCTTTGAGGAAAGTAAATAAAATTAAAGGGGCGGATTTTCCGTCCCTTATTCTTTGCTCAGAAAAGCCCTCTCACGTCCTCAAAGGTAAGGCTTGGCTGGAGTGCAAGGTTGATTCCGAAAGCTATAAGCTGTGATGCTCTTTCGGTAAGACGGTCAACGTCACGGGGAGTTACCATCATATTCGGCAGCTTATTGTCGGGATTTTCACCCGTAAGACTTCTCACTATAGTGTGCATATCCACAACCGTAGGCACACCTACTGCAATAACAGGCACACCGAAAAGCTTTTCCGAAAGCTCCTTGCGTGCGTTTGAAACACCGCTTCCGGGCGAAATTCCGCTGTCGGAAAGCTGGATTGTAGTTCCGAGACGGCTGATGTCGGAACATGCAAATGCGTCAACAGCGATTATCCCTGCAGGCTTAAGCTCACGGCAGATTGCACGGACGATTTCCGCCGTTTCAATACCTGTCTGACCGAGAACGCCTCCCGAAAATACACTTACACGTCTCAAGGACGTGAGAAAGGCTTCCTCCTCGCTGTCAAGCTCATCACGGAGATGACGTGTTGCAAGAACCTTTGCGGCGGTCTGCGGACCCAGTGCATCGGGAGTTATATCATTGTTTCCGAGACCTACCACAAGAATTTCGCCTTCGGGGATAAGAAGCTTCAGCTCTGCCGCAAGCTCCTGTGCCATATCCTCATATACGTCGGAAAATTTACTGAGACTGTTTCCTTCGAGCGTTATATATCGACCCTTTCCCTTTCCGAGAGTATGGCGGTGACGGTCATCGTCGATGATTATTTCCGTTATGCGGAATGCTTCTCCTCTTTTTTGCTGATGTATACCTTCGGTCTGCGGCGATACCGCCTCAACCTGTTCAACTGCCAGATCAGTTCTTATATTCATAAAAATCTCCTTATTGTTTTGTGCATAATGCTTTAAATGCAACATAAAATTTTATTGTAAAATTGCTGTTTTGCCTATTGAAAAATTTTTCGGAAAATGTTACAATTAATATTGTCTCAGTGCGGAGTTATACTCTGCGTTTTGCAGGTGTGCGTTGCATCTGCCCAAGCGTGCGACCCAAGTACGCTTATTATATGTAAAATGCGGTCAATCTGTCATGGCAGATAATGGCTGCGCAAATTTTCAAGGAGGTGTAACAAAATGCCAAACATTAAATCTGCAAAGAAGAGAGTTAAGGTTAACAAGACAAAGGCTGCTGCTAACAAGGCAAGAAAGTCAAATCTTAAGACTGTAATCAAGAAGGCTGATATCGCTTGCACAACAAATGCTGCTGATAAGGCAGAGGCTATCAAGGTTGCTATCAAGAAGGTAGACCAGGCTTGTGCTAAGGGTCTTATGCACAAGAATGCTGCTGCAAGAAAGAAGTCTCAGCTCGCTAAGAAGCTTAACGCTGCAGGCTAATTATTGAAAGTCTTTTAAACATATTCACCTCCGAAGGTTTTCGGAGGTGTTTTTTTGTGTGGATACAGGGTAAATTAATTTTCAACAAATCCCCTTATATTTGCAAAATTCCCTTGCAATACCCGAAAATTTATAGTATAATAGAATTTATGATTATATGTAGCGGACAGACGAGCTGTGCTGTCCCGAAAACAAAGGAGGAAACAAATTGGCTAAAAAAGCTGTGAAAGCCAGACAGGCACTTGCAGCAGCAAACGTCCTTGAAGCCGCTAACGCAAAAACGCCTGTATGGGTATTCTTTGCATCATTTTTTATACCGGTTGTCCTGACGTTTATCGCTTATGCTGCCTTCGGCATCTATCCATTCGGCGACCGCTCCGTTCTCGCCCTCGACCTTAACGGTCAGTACGTTTACTATTTCGAGGCTCTCCGTGACGCCTTCTGGGGTGACGGCAGTATCTTCTATAACTGGAGCCGTAACCTTTCGGGTGAGTTTATGGGTATTATCGGCTACTACCTTGCAAGTCCGTTTACCCTTATAGTAATGCTCCTTCCACGTACAATGCTGCTGGAAAGTCTCCTTATCATGCAGCTTGCAAAGCTGGGAAGTGCAGGACTCACCTTCCTTATCTATGCAAGAAAATCAAAGAAGGTAAAGCCCTTACAGGCACTTCTGTTCTCAACAATGTATTCCATGATGGGATATGCTGTTATTCAGCTTATCGACCCGATGTGGATTGACGGTATTGTGTTCCTGCCGCTGATTGTACTCGGTATTGAGTATCTTATCGACGACGGCAGAAAAATCAACTATATCATTCCGCTTGCAGTCATGTTCGTTGCTAACTTCTATATCGGCTTCATGGTTGCTATCTTCGTTGCAATTTATTTCTTCTTCTATCTCTTCTTCGGTACGGAGAGAAAGTTCAAGACCTCATACGACTGCCTTAAGGTTGTCGGCAGAATGGGACTTGCAACGGCTATCGTACTTATGTGCAGTGCGATTATGATTCTGCCTGTATACAATGCACTTTCACTCGGTAAGTTTGAATTCTCGGGCACTCCCGACTACAGCTATAAGGCACAGTTCAGCCCTATTGAGCTTGTTCCCGCACTTCTTCCGAATCAGTACTACTCGGTTAATATGCAGGGACTTCCCGAAATCTACTGCGGTGTGCTTTCCGCTGTACTTCTTCCTCTGTTCTACCTCAATAAAAAGATTAAGAAGAACACAAAAATCGGCTATTCTCTTGTAATATTCCTTATGGTTATGAGTATGTACGTAAAGCCTGTCGATATGATGTGGCACGGCGGACAGACTCCTAACTGGCTGCCCTACAGATATTCCTTCATACTCGCATTTGTTCTTGTATCGATAGCGGCAGAGGTATTCTCAAAGCTTGACGGCTATAAGCTGACCTTCAAGACGACAGCCCTTACCTTTGCAGGAATAACAGGTCTTATACTCATATTCAAGGGTATGATGTCAACCTTTGGGTATTCACAGGCAAAGTACAAATATGTTGCCGTATGGCCCTACACAACAACAGAAACACAGGACGGTATGCAGTATACCGAAATGTGGCTTGGTACTATCGCATTCGGTATCATGCTTGCGGCATTCTACCTTGTAATGCTCTGGCTTTACAGCAATGCCTCCAAGCAGAAAGCACGCACGCTCTTTACATGCGGTATGGCGGCAGTCGTACTTTTCGAGGCAGGCTATAACTGCTATGACTCCTTCAAGAAGGTTCATAAGGAGGTTTACTTCTCTGCCCGTGACACTTATTACGATAAAATGCAGGGCGGACGTGACATAGTTGATATGCTTGAAGAATACGATGACGGCTTCTACCGTTCGGAAAAGACAACCTTCCGAAGTGCAAACGATAACCTTTGCTACGGTCTCAGAGGCGTTTCCCATTCAAGCTCGGTTATGAACACTAAAATCATCAACTTCCTTGAAACTATGGGTTACTCAATGAGAAGCTACGTTACAAGCTATGAGGGCAACAACTCACTCTCAGATTCACTTCTCGGTATAAAGTACGTGCTTCATGAGCCTACAAATATAGGCCGTGACCACCTTCTCAACCCCGATTACACAAAGGTTCTTTCACACGATTTCTACGATGCTGACAACGATAAGCAGACATACCTTGAAATCTATCAGAATCCCGATGCACTTTCAATCGGATATATGGTAAGCAAGGATATAACAAGGCTTTCACATCTCGGAAACGATAATCCCTTCAACAGCCAGAATATGTTCCTCGGAACAATGACAGGCAATACAAAGTTCACTACTACAGACGCAGGTACTACAATTGACGGTACAAACGAGTACTTCTACCGTATTCCCGAAGAAATAGTGCTTTCACAGTGCTATGAATCGCCCTACGGCGACCAGAGACTCTTTACCGCAAATGCAGACGCTACCGACCCTGTAATCAATATCCATATCACTTCACAGTCTGATGATGAAATCTATATGTATCTCAAATCCCTCAATGAAAAGGGTGTAAATACATGGATTTCTTCAGAGAAGGATGAAAACGGAAACTTTATCAACCATGAATCACTCGGTACGGGAAGCTACTACGAAAACCACGATTACTCAATGCTGAGAGTCGGTTCTTTCCCGGCAGGTACTGATATTGAAATCCGTCTTACAATCAGACTCAATTCAGCTAACCCCGATACGGAAGAGTATACAATCATCAAGAATTTCTTCATCTACCACTTCAATGAGGAGCTTTTCCATCAGGATTTGGCAACCCTTGCAGACAATCAGTGGAATATCACAGAGTATAACGAACGCTACCTCAAGGGTACAATCAATGCGGAAGAGGGACAGATGATGTTCACCTCAATTCCGAGCGAGCCGGGCTGGTCCGTAAAGGTTGACGGCAAGAAGGTTGAAACTGTTGAAATTCTCAAGTCATTCATCGGTATCGAGCTTGAACCCGGTGAGCATACAGTTGAAATGAAGTACACACCGCCGGGATTCGTATTCGGTGTAATTACACTTATTCTCGGTATCGGTGCAATTGTTGTGCTTTATATGTATGACAGAAAGAATAATGCCGTTCTTATTGCAAGAATCAGAGCAAAGAAGCGTGCCGCAGAGGGACTTCCCGCTGAAGCAGGCGAAAAGAAGAACGTAGCTATTATCAAGTCAAAGGGTGCTGTTGCGGATATACCCGTAACGGAGGCTGAGGAAAAAATCGAGCAGGCAGCCGAAAACAAGCCGCCGCAGCCTCAGCAGCAGAATAAAAACAAGAATAAAGGCAAAAAGAAGAAAAAGAAAAGATAATCCTAAAAACGGACGGTTCCGCTGAGTGAACCGTCCGTTAATTTTTTGCAAAGAAGCAGAATAAAAGAAAATTTTCCCTTGAAATCTCAATTTATGCGTGATATAATATACTTACAGTAAAAAATACAGAATCTGATAATTTTCGATTTTCTGATTATAATAAGCGTATATTGATGCACATACAATAAAAAAGGGGGAGTGTTTTGTGTATTACGTTTATATTATTCTCAGTCTTGTGGGGGACCTTGTTATTACAATGGAGCACAGGCTCCTTGAAACCTTTGAGGATTTGTGGGTGCCTATGTTTATTTATCCGCTGATTTTTGCGGGCTTTGTGCTTCTGCACGTTATAGTGGTAGCCTTCATATCGCTGTTTGCTGATAAAAACAAGAGGTGGATAAAGCTTGACAATATCTATCGCAGGCTTACGCTTGAAACCATTGACCTTTATCTGCACATAATGAGAAGCAAGATACACATAAAGGGTGAAGAAAAGCTTCCGGAGGGTAAACGCTTCTTTTTCGTGGGAAATCATCGCTCAATTTTTGACCCCATGATTGCAATGCTGTCATTTAAGGAGCTTGACCTTGCGTTTGTTTCGAAAAAGGAAAATATAGAAATACCCTTCGGCGGACGTCTTATGCTTGCAAGCGGATGTATTCCCCTTGACCGTGACAATAACCGCTCGGCGGTGAAATCAATCAAGGAGGCTTCTTCGAGAATTTCAGAGGATATTTCATCAATCGGAATCTACCCTGAGGGTGGCATAAACAAGACTGAAGAGCTTCTTCTGCCTTTCCACAGCGGTTCGTTCAAGATTGCAACGAAAACGGGTGCACCTATAGTCATCGCCGCTGTAAGAAATTCCGATACACTTTGCAGACGCTTTCTCTTTACTTCAACCGATGTATACCTTGACATTATCCGTGTTATTCAGCCTGAGGAATACAGAGGCATGACTACTCAGGAGCTCAGCAATACCGTGTGGAATGAGATGTACGTCTTTCTTTCGGGCAAAAACTATATTTCACCTGTTACTGAGGGTGATACTGAGGACAGAAAAGCGGCATGCTGATTATATCAGAAAAATAAGGGTGGACAACTGAGTCCACCCTTTTATGTTTTCAGTTTCCGATAAATTCACGTATAAGAGAATCGGAGGGTATAATATCGGCAGGTACAGCCTGCACATCACTGAGAAAATCGCATATATCCTCTACAAGAGGTTCGTTGCAAAGCTTTGAAAGCTCGTCAAACAGACGGTTTCTGTAGGCACAGATTTCGTATGACATAAATGTATCAACATCATAGTTTGAGCGGTACTTATATGGCATGATGTATTTGTTTTCGCCTTCTTCCACGCTGTTGAACATGCCCATAGTCTCATCAAAGCTTCTCTTGCGGAAAATGCTGTCACGTATCATACGGCGCATAAGCCTTATTTTTGAAGGGTGAAGCAGCTTATCCTCATCGGCAATTCTTGTTCGGACGCTTACATAAATTTTTGCGGTTTTATCATCGGGTATGGTAATAACATCGGGATTCAGACTGTGAATACCTTCAAGAATTACAAGCTCACCCGGATTTCTGCGGAATCTGCCGCCGCTCAGACGCAGGGAATCCTTGAAATCGTACACGGGAAGCTCGATTTCTTCACAGTTATCTATTGCTTCAAGCTGTTTTCCGAGAAAATCAACATCAACACGTCCGGGATTTTCAAGGTCAAGCTTACCCTCGCTCAGAAGCTGTTTTTCTTTGTCGGTAAGGGGCTTGAAATAGTTGTCCATAGACAGGGTATGTGTTTCACAGCCCTTTTCGTCGAGTATTTTTTCAATCATATGAGCGGTAGTGGTTTTTCCTGAGCCTGATGGCCCCGAAAGCAGTATAATCGGACGTTCATTCTTATGCTTTTCAATATCGTCGGCTATTTCAAGCAGACGGAGGTAATAAGCCTCGTTTGTCCCCTTTATGAACGAAGGGGCGTCCTCTGAGATTTTTTTATTAAGAAAGCTGAGTTCAATGCTGTTCATTACTGTTGTTTCCTTTCTGTATCTTTCAATGTTATTCAATGTTAATAATATGCGGTATAGCGGCAACGTTTTTACTATTATATCATAATTTGATTTATTTTGCAATAATTTTATTGTTTGTTGAGAATTATTGTGTTAACTGTCTGCTGCATAGCAATGAATATTTTTTACAAAATCCCCGTTCTATTGACTTTTCGGGGAAATATGGTATAATTATTGTGTAGGGTTTCCACATCAGCAGGGAGGTATTGATTTTGATTGCAGGTGTTTCAACAGCTTGTCTTTATCCAAGACCGCTTGAGGAAAGTCTTTATGATTTGGCAGTGAATGGTGTTTCGGCAGTTGAAATTTTCGTCAATACCCATTCAGAGCTGAAAAAAAGCTTTGCCTGCGGCATTGCGGATACACTTAAAAGATTTGATGTGAACTGTCTCTCTGTGCACCCCTTTACTTGTGAAATGGAACCCATGATGTTCTTTTCAGATTATGAACGCCGCCTTGATGATGTTCTTGAGTATTATAAGCTGTATTTTCAGTTTATGAATACGGTAGGTGCGGAAATCTTCGTGTTTCACGGCGGAAAAGGTTCACCCACAGCTCCGAAAGAGTCATTTTGCGAAAGATATCTGAAGCTTTACAATCTCGGAAAGGAATTCGGTGTTACCGTAGCCCTTGAGAACGTTGCACGCTGTCAGAGCGGTTCGTCTGCTTTCATCAGGGAGATTTCAAAGCTTCTCGGAAACGATTTTGCATTCGTCCTCGACACTAAACAGGCAATTCGTGCAAAGGAAAATCCGTTCAGCTTTCTTGATGCGGCAGGAAGCAGTATTGCCCACGTCCATATAAGCGATTCGGGCGAGCTGGGAGATTGTCTGCCTATAGGTAAGGGCCGCTTTATGTTCAAGCCTTTCCTTTCAAGGCTTAAGACGCTGAGTCCTGACTGCGGTGTAATTCTTGAGCTGTACAGAAGCGGCTTCAGAGGTATAAGCGATCTCGTTTCAAGCTGCAATATACTTAATAATATGATAGATTCTATATGATATAAGCGAGGTTACTATGAAATGTCCATTTTGCGGATTTGACGATTCAAAGGTTGTGGATTCACGTCCGTCCGATGAAAAAATAAGACGAAGAAGAGAGTGCATAAAATGCCATGCACGCTTCACCACCTATGAGGTTGTGGAAATTCCCCTTCTTATGGTCGAAAAGCGTGACGGAACCTTTGAGAACTTCAATCGCACCAAGCTCATAAAGGGTATATTCTCAGCCATTAAAAAGAGACCCGTTACAATGGATCAGGTCTCGGAAATTGCGGATTATGTCGAGAATTACTACGCTAACGAGCTTAAAACAATAGCAAAATCAACTGAAATAGGTGAGCTTGTTCTTAATAAGCTCAGGGCAATCGACTCCATATCCTACATACGCTTTGCTTCGGTATACAAGGATTTTACCGACGTTGCAAGCTTTGTTGCGGTGATGAGAGAGCTTGAGGATAAGGATATGCCCGAAGAAAATACGCTTTAAATGAAGAATGCCGAAACGCTTCTTCTGAATATATAATTTACGGAGGTACAAACCATGAACATTTTAGACGCATTCAACGACCAGCAGGCACAGAACTCATTTTCAGGCGGAGACGTACAGACCTATAAGGTACAGGCTGTTCTTCCCTATATTCTCCCGATTCTTTTCTTTCTTCCGATAATAAGCGAAAAGAATTCTGCATTCTGTAAGTTCCACGCTAACCAGCAGCTTGCATGGCTTATCGTGTCCGCAGTACTCGGTCTTGTAGGAAAGATTATCGGCTTTATTCCGATTCTCGGTGCTATCGTAGGTGCTGTAATCGGTCTTGCATGGCTTCTTCTTTCAATTCTCCTTATGATTTCCGCAAATCAGGGCAAGGCTATCAGAATCCCCGTAATCGGTTCAATGTTTGAGATTTTCTGATAAGCATAAGTGCGGACAGCTTCTCAGCTTACAGCAAGCCTGAGACTTCCGCCGTCCTCACTGTATACCATTGAGGCAACTGCCGTATCATCACAGACAAGCAGCTCTGCAAGCATTTTCTTGCTGTCAGGGCTGTAATTTTTTACCTCGTAAACATACAGCAGTGCGTTTTGTCCTGCGTACTCACGAAGCGGCATCCCCTGCTTATCCTGCAGAAGAGCATATTCTTCATAAGCCTGAGTGAAATCAGTCGGAATAGTGATGTTTTTACTGCATATTTCCTCGACCTCCCACCCGTGCGAGGCGAAGTAGTCTATACGCTCGGAAACGCTCGAAGCGGCGGTATATGTACTTTCCGGGATGTCTGACGTGCTTCCCTTCTTAGGAAGAAATGCTATTGCAGCCATAGCTGCGGCGGCGAGAGTAATAAGGAGAAGTGTCTTTTTGTTCATGATAACCTCCGTAATATTGCACCCCAAGCTTCATAAAATCCTTCAAGAGTTAATCGGTGGAGCAATGATGATGTTACAGCTTATGCTGACGGTAATTTTAATATGCCCGAAAGGATTGAATATGAATCAGATAAGACTTGATAAATTTATATCGGAACGTACCGAATATTCAAGAAGCGTCATAAAACAGCTTGTTAAGTCAGGAAAGGTGCTTGTTGACGGTAAAGCTGCAAAAGCTGCGGATATGAAAATTATTCCGGGTGAAAATATGGTTTGCGTTGACGGAAACGAGATAAGGGAAAGCCGTTTCAGATACATTCTTCTGAATAAGCCTGCGGGGTATGTATGCTCTACCGACGACAAGGATGGCGAAACCGTCATGAAGCTTCTGCCGCCCGAAATGCGTACAAAAAACATGTTTCCTGCAGGACGTCTTGACAAGGATTCTCTCGGAGCACTGCTCATAACAGACGACGGAGAGCTTGCTCATAGAATCCTCGCTCCGAAAAGCCATATACCGAAAATTTATATTGTGAAACTTGACAGACCGTTTGAAAGTGAATATATTAACAAATTCAAAAACGGTATTACGTTAAAGGACGGCGAGCAATGTCTGCCTGCAAAGGTAAGACGGGCGGAAAACTGCGAAAAACTGGCGTTTGTGGAGCTTTGTGAGGGAAAATATCATCAGGTAAAACGAATGTTTGCGGCTGTTGAAAACCATGTTGAAACTTTGATGAGAATTTCTCTCGGAGGACTGGTTTTGCCCGAAAAACTGGCGGTTGGAGAGTGTATGGAATTATTGCACAAAGATGTTGAAAACTTGCTTAAACCCACAGATTTCGATGATTTTTGTGCCCGATTCGACCCCGTTTTTTCGGCATTTCTAATAAACAATCAAATGTAACTTTGGCAATTTAGCATCTTGCAAAATTTCTAAAAGTTTGGTATTATATTATTATAGCTGATACTGGAATTATATCGGCAAGAATATTTGAACTGGAGGACTATTTAATGGCAGGTTTAACACTTAAAGGTATTTATAAAAAGTATCCGGGCGGCGTTGTAGCTGTATCGGATGTTAATTTAGAAATCAGAGACAAGGAATTCATCGTTCTCGTAGGACCTTCCGGATGCGGAAAGTCTACAACTCTTCGTATGATTGCAGGTCTTGAGGAGATTTCAGAGGGTGAGCTCTACATCGGCGACCGTCTCGTTAACGATATCGCTCCTAAGGACAGAGATATTGCGATGGTTTTCCAGAACTACGCTCTTTATCCTCACATGACAGTATTCGAGAACATGGCTTTCGGTCTTAAGCTCC
Source organism: Ruminococcus sp. (assembly GCA_015066955.1). Taxonomy (GTDB): domain Bacteria; phylum Bacillota; class Clostridia; order Oscillospirales; family Ruminococcaceae; genus Ruminococcus. The sequence goes on from SVNJ01000004.1 coordinate 24,166, forward strand.
GTAAGGTTCCTAAGGACGAAATCGAGAGAAAGGTTAACGAGGCTGCTAAGATTCTCGACCTTACTCACCTCCTCGACAGAAAGCCTAAGGCTATGTCAGGTGGTCAGCGTCAGAGAGTTGCTCTCGGACGTGCTATCGTTCGTTCACCTCAGGTATTCCTTCTCGACGAGCCTCTCTCAAACCTCGATGCTAAGCTCCGTGCTCAGATGAGAACAGAGATTTCAAAGATTCACAAGAAGCTCGGTACAACATTCATCTACGTAACTCATGACCAGACAGAGGCTATGACAATGGGTGACAGAATCGTATGTATGAAGGACGGTTTCGTTCAGCAGATTGATACACCTCAGAACCTCTATGAGAACCCTGTTAACAAGTTCGTTGCAGGCTTCCTCGGTTCACCTCAGATGAACTTCATCGACGCTGTACTTAAGGAAGAATTCGGTCAGTATATCGTTGAGTTCGGTTCAGAAGACTCCAAGACACAGAGAGGCGTTAAGTACCAGATTATCGTTCCTGAGTCAAAGGTTAACGACGAGCTTGCTCACTACGTAAACAAGGAAATCATTCTCGGCGTTCGTCCTGAGAGCATTCACGATGAGGAAATGTACCTCTCAAATGCTACAACAGGTATCATCGACGCTCAGGTTGAAATCACTGAAATGATGGGTGCTGAGACATACCTCTACCTCCTCTGCGAGGGTACACCTCTTACAGCAAGAGTAAGCCCCAGATCTACAGCAAGACCCGGAGATGAGATCAAGGTTGCTATCGATCCTAACAGAATCCACATCTTCGATAAGGAAACAGAGAAGACAATTGTAAACTGATAAATCTTTTGATTTTCATATTTATCCTTTCTTTCCTATTTTGATGCCGGAGAAATCCGCATCGCAGAAAACCGCAGTTCCTCACTGCGGTTTTTTTGTTTGTCTGCACAGCTCTTCACAGGGTTACTTTTCCACATCTGTCTGATTAGTTTTCAACATTGTGTTGAAAACGGTGTTGATTAAAAAGAGGACAACTGTTGAAAGTTTTGTGGAAAGAGTGGAAAACAACGTAATATACAGTTTTTTACAGTTTGAAAAAGTTGAAAGCTTGTGTGGATAAAAGGGGAAAACCTGAGAATAATAAAAATACATTGTGGAAAACCTGTCCGCAATAATCTGAAATACAGAAAAGGATGATAAATATTAAAAAGCTTATTGCTACAGGAGCTGCACTTGTATTTATGTGCTGTGCATTTACAGGCTGTGGTTCCGATAATAATTCCGGGTCAGGCTCGGAATCTGAATCCGCAACAGAAGTTGTTACAGAGAATGTAAATGATACAACTGATGACATTGTTGATGATACTACTGTGGTAACTACTACAACTACTACTGCTCATGAGGACCGAATCGACGAAACAGGGAGTACTGATGCCGCTGATAATTACGTAGGCGGTGTTATTGATGGTGTTGAAAATGCCGGAGAGGACATAGTGGACGGTGCAGGAGATGCTATTGGCGATGTTGCCGACGGCCTTATGGGAAACAACGACAGTACAGAGGGTGAGACTACCTCCGAAAGCAGATAAGTGACTATATTCTCAGGGCGGACATTGTTCGCCCTTTTTCGATGTTATGCCTTTTTGTTAACACGCAGTTTGTTGACATAGGGCGATTTTTGTAATATAATATAATCGTAAATTTATGCTTGGAGGTTTTTGACATGATTTGTAAAATCTGCGGTAATAACATGGCTGACGACGCTAAATTCTGCACAGGCTGCGGTGCAAAAATAGAGGAGGAGCAGACAGCTCCCGTAATTGAGGAAAATGCGGCTTCGGACGAGGTTTCCGAGCCTGTTTCTGAGGAGTACACTGCCCCTTCGGAGGAAACAGTGACTTATGAGGAAACCCCCACTGAGGAATATTCTCCCGTGCAGGAAGAATTTACACCTTATGAAGAAACGGAGCCTGAGGAAAGTGCTCCCGTAAGCCTTGAAAAAACTGTTTCAGAGGACGTATCAGCTTTGATTGAGGCTGAAAAGTCTGCCGTTTCAACGGCTGAGGAGGAAATTCCCGAACCCGAAAATATTACACCTGTAGTTGAAAATACAGCTACAGAGTCAGATAATCAGGCAGAGGAAATGAAGGCTTCGGAGATATTTGCTCAGGAGGAGCGTATGTCTGTTGAAAGTACACCTAAAAAGCTTTCCGCAGGACGTGCAGCAGGTGCTTCTTTCGTTGCTTTGTTTGCGGTAATCTTCCTTATCGTTTTCAACCTTGTGTTTACTGCAAGAATAGGGCTGAGCGGTGATATTCTCGGCAAGTCGGCTTCATCTCTTAAGGCTGAGCAGATTCTTGACGGTGAACTCGATGGTGATGAAACTGTTGCTGAATACATATATGACAAGCTTGACGAAAAGCTTATTTCAAAGAGCGGTGCAGAGGTAAAGGACATGAGAAGCTTCCTTATTGAGGCTGATGTTGTCGGCTTCTTCTCCGAAACTCTTGAAGGCTACGCTTCCTACCTTATCAACGGCAAGGGCGATGACCCGTCAATCAGCTCTGAGGATATAGCTGAATTTATCGAGGATAACAATACCCTTTTCTATTATGAAATGGGCTGTGCTATGTCCGACAAGGACTATGAAAAGCTTGAAAAATCTCTTGCTGACGAAGGTGTTGACGAGGCACTTTCTATAGATGAGTGGGGCAAGGAAATCGGTTTCAGCCTCAGCAATGCACATTTTATCTTCTCCTTTATTACTATCGGAGTTTTATTTGCAATTGTTCTTGTGTTCTATATCTGGACTGCTATTATTCTTGACAGACACACAAAAAATATCATGGGATTTTTCAGAACAATTACACTTATCGGCGGACTTGTACTGTTTATCCCGACTGTTTTATTCCTTGTTGCGGTACCGTTTGCGGCACTCAACAGCGGCAATGCAATTGTTTACATGGCATCAAAGCTTCTTCTTCCCTTTGCGGCTGTAGGTGCTTGTACAGGACTTTTTGAAATTATCGTTGCTGTAATTTTCGGAAAAATCAGAAAGCTCATTAAAAAGAGAGAGCGTAAAATGAACGGAGGCTGCTGATTTGAAAAAATGTGTAAGCTGCGGCTGTGAAAATGAAGATTCAGCTGCATTCTGCAAGGAGTGCGGTGCGGAGAGCCCGAAAGAAAAGGTAAATGTCTTTCCGCAGGCAAAAGTAGTTGCAGAGGACGGCTCAATGGAGGTAGGCGGCTTCCGCTTCCGACCTGTCCCCGATGAAGAAATACGTGCTCTTGTAAATCAGAAAACACCGCTTTCGACAAAGATTATTGCAGGTGCGGTTACTGCGGCACTTGTGATAGGATTTACTGCAATGGCTGCAGCTGTAAGAGGCTCGCAGCGCCCGAATCAGCTGGACATGATTATCAGAGAGGACAAAACCGTATTCCTTTTTAACGGTGAGCGGGTGGACGGCTCTGTTGATACTGTAAGCGAATATGATTACTGCGAGGCACACGATGAAAGTGCGGCAATTTTCCATAACCTCAAAAGCGGAAAGCTTTATGCGGTAACAAAGGACGGCGTTGAGCGTATTGCAAAGGACGCCGAAGAAGCGTATATCTCCGTTTACGGCGACTATATCCTCTATACCGACGAGGACGGCTACGGATATTCATACAACGTGAAAAAAGGCAAAAATGAGAAAATCAGCGGTGGTTTTCAGCTTGAATCAGCTGTTGTTTCTCCTGACGGCGAAACGGTTGTTTTCAACAAATACGGTGGCGACAGTCTTTATATGTACGAGGGCGGCTACTGCGAAAAAATCGGAAGCGGTATGAAAGCTATTGCTGTTTCTGACAACGCAAAGCACCTTTATGCCGTAGAATATCTTGCTGAGCCTACCCTTCCCGAAGGCGTTGAAAAGCCCGATTCCTCTGATTATGATGAGTATGATGACTACAAAAAGGCTTATGACGAGTACAAGGAGTATGCGGAAAAGCTTGAAGAGCAGATGGACGAGTACAGGGAGTTTGATTCTGAGGATGTCGCTCTTTACTATATCCCTGAGGCAAAAGAGGACAAGGCTGTAAAGCTTGAAAAGCACTTCAATACTATTTCAAGCGTATACCTTAACGGCGATTTCTCTGAGATTCTGTACAGTAATACAGACGGTGAGACCTATTACAGCAAAAAGGGTAAAGACACTGAGCGTATCTCAAAAAATTCACTTACTCCTGCCTGCTGGTACAGCTCTGATATGATTGTACTGAGCAGCAAGGCGAATATGCTTGATGAAAATGGGTCGCTTCTCGGAAGGGCTTATATAGATGCCGGAGTTGAATTCGTTATGTTTTCCTTTGGCGATGAAGAGGACAGAGAGACATACAATGAGGGCAGTGCAATATACTACGTGGACAAAAATGGTGATGTTGACAGCATTGATGATGATATAGACGTAACAAGCATTGAGCTTTCCGAAAACGGAAAGAAGATATACTATCTTGACAATGACAGCAAGCTTTATGTCTCCGATACCGAAACAGGCGACGACAAAGAGCGTATAGGAAAGGATATTTTATCCTATGTTGTTGAGGACGATTTCAGCGGAGTCTATGCGGTTGACGTTGACGGAAATTTCTATTATATATCCGATGACGGCGAAAAGGAGCGTATTGACAAGCAAATAAAATATTGCTGCAATGCTCTGGGTGGAGGAGTATACTACATGGATAACGATAACAAGCTCTATAAAGCCGAAAAAGGCGAAAAGGGTGACAGAATCGCAAAGGATGTTGAGTATATCAAAAGCGGAAATTGCTGTACGTACTATCTGAAATATGAGGACGAGGATTCCGAATTGTTTGAGGTATATGTCTCTTATGACGGCAAGGAATTTGAGAAAGTATGCAGTGACTGTACCAAAGACGGATATATAGAGCTTTTTTAATGAAACGGGAGGTAGTGTATGAGTAATGATACAAGGTATAACCGTCCCCTTAATGCCGAGCAGAAGCACCTTATGAAGAATATGACGGCTTCCGTAAAGGCAGAGGAAATCGGTGCGGTAAGCTTTGAAATGACCGATATGCTTGTGCTGACGCCGTTTTTCGACAGTCACGACATAGCCTTTTTCATGGAGGATATGTTTTCGGAACTTTATGTCGGAAGCAGCACCTTTTATGAACTGAGATGCAAGGCTGAGGACGAGGTATGTGAAAAGAAAAAGGGCAAGCCGTATACTCTTGATGAGATATACGACCGCCTTGTGAAAATCAGCAAAATAAGTCCGTCAAGCCGTGAGAAGCTGATAAAGCGTGAATGTGAGCTTTGGCAGTACTTCTGCTTTGCAAGAAAATGCGGAAGCGAGCTTTACAGTGAGGCAAGGGCGGCAGGAAAAAAGATTATTATTACAGCAGATACACCCCTTCCGAAAAATACTGTTGAAGGAATTCTCAGAAACTGCGGCTTCGTGGGCTATGACAAGCTTTATATAACTTCAGAATGCGGACTCAGCAAAACAGGTGAGGGCAGTCTTTTTGAAAAAATTGTCAGCGAAACGGGAATACCCGCAGGAAAAATTCTTCATCTCGGCTGTTCCTTTGAATCGGACGCAGAGGCGGCTATAAACAAAGGCTTCAGGTCACTGTTTGTAACGTCATGCCGTGACAGGCTCATAAAATCGGGCAGGCTTTGCGGTTATATCCAGAAGCAGAGAATTTACGATTTCTGTACGATAAAATATCTCTCACTGAGATGTGTTATAGGACTTTACGCTGCGTATGCCTTTGATTATCCTCACGGAAAGGTTCCCCACAGTGATTTCTGCAATGACGAATATATGCTCGGCTTTATAGCTCTCGGTCCGCTCAGTCTTTATAAGGACTATGCACCCGAAACAGGACTTAAAATGAAGCTTCTTGCCGCAATGAGCAAATCAGAAAAGCTTATGGACGGCGAAAAGGGCTTCATGATGATGCAAGACGAAATATTCGGCTCAAATCTTGAAAAATACGGCTTTGAGGGTTGTGAGCTGCCCTTTGATTATTACGCTGCACACGGTGCGGTAGGCGACAGAATGATGCTTCAGAAGCTTCTTTCTCCCGAAGATTCCGAAAAATGGTCAAATGACGTCACAGAGCCCGAAATTGCGCCCGTAGCAACAAAAGCCGTAAAAAAGGGCGGTCTTTCAAGGTTAGCCGACAGACTATTCCCTCCCGGCTCGCAGGTCAGGACAATGGTCGACGGAATCCTTCATAAATCACGATAGATAATTCGACAATTAAAGCGGTCGATGTCAATTTCTTCCTTTTTTCATTTCATTTTTATGTTAAAACAAAAAAACAGCTATTGATAGCTGCCATTTATTTGTGATAATATAGAAACGTAGAAAAGAGGAGGTCTAAAAATGAACAACAAAGTAAAAGTACTTATCGGTGATGATTCTGCGGAAAACGGCGTAAGCATAGCAAACAAGCTTCGTGAAAGAGGAATGTATGCTTACACAAGAAGAAAGGACTGCAATGTTATTCTTGATTCAATCAGGAACGATCCTCCGGACGTTGCGGTGCTTGACATTTCAGCTCAGAACGGCGATGTGGTTTCAATTATGAGACGTGTACGTGAGAGCAGTGTGAGATGTCCCGTGTTTATCGTTACTTCAGCCTACGACAATGAGTTCATTGAGCGTCAGGTTATGGAAAACGGTGCTTCACGCTTCATGTTAAAGCCTTATGACGCAGATGACCTCTGCAGTGCCATTCAGGCAACGCTCGGAGGAAAAGCCGACAGCTGCAGCGATGATATGGAAATTGTCGTTACCGACATTATCCACCAGCTTGGAGTACCGGCTCATATCAAGGGATATTATTATCTTCGAACAGCAATTATGTACTCAATCGAGGACAAGAATCTTCTTGAAAGCGTTACAAAGCTGCTTTATCCCACCGTTGCGGGAATTTACGAGACAACCTCATCGAGGGTTGAAAGAGCAATCCGCCATGCTATTGAAATTGCATGGGACAGGGGCAACGTTGATACTCTCAACTCCTTTTTCGGCTACACCGTAGATACCGGAAAGGGCAAGCCTACAAATTCGGAATTTATCGCACTGATAACCGACAAGCTCCGTCTCCGCTACAAAACAGCACTGAGAAGGGCATAAGGCAATACAGCACAAAGCCCGTCTGACGACTTTGTACGAAATCTGCTTGCATATTTTCCGCCACCTTGCACAAAAATCCCTTGACATACGAAAGTATGCCTACGGAATTTTTATACAATCTGACGAAAAATCTGACTTCGCATCTTTCGCACAAGCTCTGTGCGGTATTGCCTTAAGGCAAACACCTGTGATATTTTCCGTATTCATTCAGTATACTTATATATAATCAGACCTGTATTTATGTCGGATTTGGATGCAGGGGCAGACGCTCTCGTCCGCCCGCAGTTTTTGTATGAAGCTGTCTGACGGAATATCAAAGGTCTGTTAATGAAAGGAAGATTATCATGGGTTTCAAAAAGGTACAGCTTTCAGAGCTGAATTTCAATCCGTTCACGCTTATTGGTAAGCAGTGGATGCTTCTGACGGGAGGTAATAAGGAAAAGTTCAATACTATGACAGCATCGTGGGGACAGCTCGGAGTTCTCTGGAACAAGGACATTCTCACCTGCTACATCAGACCAAACAGGTACACATACGAATTCGTTGAAAACGGCGAGTACTTTACCGCATCGTTTCTCGGTGAGCAGTACAGAGACGCACTTAAGCTTTGCGGTGCAAAGTCGGGAAGAGACTGCGACAAGGCTAAGGAAGCAGGCATTACACCTGTTGAGCTTGACGGCTGTGTCGGCTTTGATGAGGCTGATATGGTGTTTGTCTGCAGAAAGCTTTACGCAGGCGGAATCAAGGCTGATTCATTCCTTACGGATGAAGGTCTTGCAGAAAAATTCTATGGCTCAGACCCGCTTCACAAGGCTTATATTGCGGAAATTACCGCTGTTTATGTAAAGGAATAATATAAAGGGCGGACACGTACGTGTTCGCCCTTTAAATATTACTTCTTTCCGAAAAGTCCGCCGATTTTATCCTTGATATCGTCGAGTGAAACCTTAGCCTTAACGCCGTCAACGATTGATTCAAGCTTGTCATCGGGAAGGTCAACACCGATTACGCCCTCAACGGCCTTTACGGGATTATCCTTGAAATCCTTTGCAAAATCCTTGTCATTCTTTACCTTATCAACGAGTTCTTCAATTTTTTCTTTGATATCCATGATAATTACTCCTTATGTAAAAATATCAGTATCCATGATACTACACTGATTGTACCATAAAATCAACGAAAAATCAATACCATTCTTGAAAATTATGACAAAAATTCCAAATATATAATAAAAGCCGTACATACACCTTTAAGGTTATATGTACGGCTTTTTTCGACCTTATATAAAATTTCCCGTCAGCGGAAAGGGACGCTTTTTACGCATTGATACCTATATAATAGGAGGTGCGGGTTCGTTTTCCTTTTCCTTTTTAAGGCGACGCTTTTCACGTCTTGCTTCGGCAGCCTCATAGGAGAAAAACTGCACAAGGGCAATGAAAACCGCAAGTACAACGGGTATAATTACAGGGATAACTCTTGATATGTACATATCGCTTATGGGTGACATTGTGTATTTATCGCTCCAGCCGCTGCGGTCTGCGTGGTCTGCAAGGAGATACAGCATATACATACAAAGTGCAAATCCCGATACTGTAAAGGACAAAGACGCTATATTCTTTTTAATGCAGGCGAGTACTCCGCCCGTTACCATAAATATTCCCGAAAGTATGAACAGAATACCGACCACTGTAAGCTTTGTGCCGTAGCTTTTGTGGTTGTAGATAAGTCCTGCACCTACCATGCATACGATAAATACCGATAAAACAACGGTAAGTATCATCATAATCCATTTCAGCACATATATTACTGGGTGACGTTTTAACGTGCGTGAAGGGATGCTGTGTGTATTTTTTTTCATATTCTGACTCCTGAAAAATTAATGGTATGAAATAAGCCAGAGACTATAAAAAATTCTGTGACTTATTCTCTTTTATAAAAAACATCTTTCCGATAATACTATTGATGTGTCATTCATCAAACAAAATGCAGAAAACTCTTATCGAAAGGAAGGATAAAATGCAAATTAAAAGAAAAATTTTAAAATCGACCGCAATGCTATTATCTGCGTCGCTCATTGGTTTATTCGCAGCAGCGGAGTATTATTCCGCAAAGCTTCCCGACACAATCACAACCGATACAGGTACAGCGGTGCATATTGCCGAATTCCCTGAAATAACCTGTGGAAGTCTTTCGGACGGTGCAGTTGCCGTTTCCGATACATTCCCTGCTTCTTCAAGGGTTACGCTCAGCCTTTTCGGTGCAATTCCCGTAAAAAATGTTGAGGTGCGTGAGGAAGAAGCCCCGACGCTTATTGCAGGCGGCACACCCTTTGGCATAAAGCTTCTTATGGAAGGCGTTATGGTGACAAAGCTTGGAGATATTGAGGATGTAAGCGGTGATATGCGATGTCCTGCGGAAGAGGCAGGTATTGAAGTAGGCGATGTGATTCGCTTTATAGATAATGTGCCCGTTACATCAAACAGTCAGATTCAGGAAATAATCAGCGGAAGCAGCGGACGCACTCTTAAGGTCACGATAAACCGCAGCGGAAAAGAATTCACCGCACTTCTTGACCCTGTTTTCACTAAAAGCGAGCGTTGCTGGCGAGGGGGAATGTGGGTGCGAGACAGCATTGCAGGCATCGGCACTATGACCTTTGTAAACAAGGAAACGGGTGAATTTGCGGGTCTCGGTCACCCTATATGCGATTCCGATACAGGCGAAACCGTAACCATATCAAGCGGCGAGGCTGTACCTGTTGAAATAACGGAAGCGGTAAAGGGCGAGACTGGTATTCCCGGCGAGCTTAAAGGCAGGTTCACCTCGTCTGATACGCTCGGTATACTTGAACGCAACAACGACTGCGGAATATTCGGTACGCTTACCGAAGACGTTTACAGCAGCTGCTGTACAGACGGCGAGGAATACAAAATGGGATACTGTCAGGAAATTGAAACGGGCGAGGCATATATTCTTACAACTGTTTCGGGCAGTGTTCCCGAAAGGTATACCATAGAAATTGAAAGCATTGACTATACGGGCAAGGACTCCACGAAAAATATGATAATCCGCATAACCGACCCTGAGCTTCTTGAAAAGACAGGCGGTATAGTGCAGGGCATGAGCGGAAGCCCTATAATACAGAACAACAAGCTTATAGGTGCGGTGACACACGTATTTATAGCCGACCCCACAAAGGGTTACGGAATATTTGCGGAGAACATGGCAGACTATCTCTGCGGATAATATCCTTAAGGCAACGCCGCACAATCTTTGTGCGGTACTGCCATATAAAACAAAAGCGGGCGTTACAATGTAACGCCCCGACAGGTTCAGAACCTATTATCTGTTTTCTTCGCTGAAACCGTTGTCAACGAGCTCTACGAGAGCATCA
>SVNJ01000116.1 GCA_015066955.1 Ruminococcus sp.
AACGAGCTTGGAATTGTAAACAGGATCCTGCAGTACATCACGCTTTGCGATATTACCTCTTCTTGGCATTTCGCTTCCCTCCTTCACATAGATTCATGAATTCATAGGTACTCGTAATGAACGGATTACTGTCGCTTACCGACATAACTTCACCCATTCAAACCGTCAAGACCAATGCAGAGGATTTATAAGTATATATATAAATCTCCACATTTATCCTGTGGCAGTAGTTATCCTATTGTCTTAAAAAGTTTTTCTTACTTAGCCTTAGGTCTCTTTGCACCGTACTTGGAACGAGCCTGAAGTCTGTTAGCAACACCCTGAGCATCGAGTGCGCCTCTGATGATGTGGTAACGCACACCGGGGAGATCCTTAACACGTCCGCCTCTGATGAGAACAACGCTGTGTTCCTGAAGGTTGTGACCGATACCCGGGATATATGAAGTTACTTCATATCCGTTTGTGAGCTTAACTCTGGCAATCTTTCTCATAGCTGAGTTAGGCTTCTTAGGTGTAGCAGTTCTTACAGCTGTGCAAACGCCTCTCTTCTGAGGTGAACTCTGATTGATCTGAGTCTTCTTCTTTGCATTGTAGCCCTTCTGAAGTGCAGGAGCTGTTGACTTAACCTCCAGATCCTTTCTGCCCTTACGTACCAACTGGTTAAATGTAGGCATATTCTTCCTCCTTTTCTCAAATATTGGTATGCTGATATTATAAGCACACTTTAATATTATATACGCAGAAAAGCGGTTTGTCAAGAGTTTTCTTTAAAAAACCGAGGTTTTTAAGTACTTTCGTGACAATGACCGCTTTTCGGGTTTTTATTGTGCCTCAAATTGGGCAAGAGTGCCTTTTATAATGGTATTACGCATTTAAATTCACAGGCTTTTAATATACTTCTTCCATGCATCGGCAATTTTCTGCGGCTGCTGTGCATAGTAAAAATGCGATTCGGCATGCGATATAACCCACTCGTTTTCCTTTGCAAAAGCTTCATTTTCAGCCCTCCATGTAGTTTTCCTCATGGGCGTTTTCATATCGCTGATAAACATATATCCCGGCACCTTCAGTTTTCCTGTTTCACTCGCTGTTACGGCATTAGAGGTAGCTGCAACCTGCTCAGCACTTATTTCGCCGTTGCAGAGATTCTTATAGAAAAGCTCACAGTAAAGTTTCTTTTCTTCCTCGCTGAGAGCTCCGCATTTAAGGACTCCTGTAGCCTCAGTGGTCTGCTTTTTCAGAAGCTTCTGCAAAATTTTTGAACCGCACAGCTTTCGGTAAAGCTTCTCGTTTCGCTCTACCATTGCACGCTTTTTCTCTTCGGGAAGCTCCTTTGCCTGTGCAAGTGCAAATCGGGGTGATGCCATATCAAGTCCAAGAACAGCCCTGACCTCTTCGGGATATGTATTTGCCCAGTATACCGCCTCTATTCCCGAATAGGAATGCGCGGCAAGTATGTACGGAGGCTTTACTCCAGCCTTTGCAAGTGCCTCACGGCTTTCATCTGTCATGTTTTTTATATCTCTCGGTGCACCTGTATTTGCATCACTGAAACCGTAGCCCTTCTTTTCAATAACTGCTATCCTGAATTCATCCGAAAGCAGACTGTACAACGGTTTATATTCAAGTACAGGTGAGCTTACGCCTGCTCCCGACAGAAAAACTATAGTATCACTGCCTTTTCCAGTAATATAGACATTCATACCATGCCCGTTTACTGCAATTATGTTTTTGTAGTCCATTTTACTTTCCTCCATTCACTGAATTGAAAATCATCCGAGATAATCAAGCAGGCTTTCCGTGCCTCCTGTAGCCGTATAGGCATAATAACTGAGAATCGTTGAAGCGTCTGAGGAATCAACACTGCCGTCCTCGTTGACGTCTGCCGCAAGCGTCTCATTTTTATCAAATGTCGGTGTATGTCCTGTAGCTGTAAGTGCATACTCGGTAAGCACCATTGATGCATCTGACGAATTTACCGCATCGTCATTGTCTACGTCGCCGAGTCTTTCAGCGGCATCAAAGGTATACTCAAGGCCGTCATACTGAGTAAGATTATCATATTCCATGTGGAAAAATGTTGTTTTTCCGTTATCCTCAGTCATGTACCATATTATCTCATCGCCAACAACAATAGGGTCACAATCACTTATTCTTGCGTCATTTGTTATATCTTCAAGTATCTCGCCGTCTGCATTGAACTTTACAATACGACAGTTTGAACCTTCATTTTCAACCAGATTAAACCAACCGTCACTTTCCGATACTTCATATTCATTCCACATTCCGATAAAGGTATTATCATCGATTTTTACAAGCTTTGGTCTTGATACACGGTTAATATCATCATAGTCAGTAAGCCATATAAGCTCGGAGGAGGACATATCCTTATCGGTAAGGGTAATAAAAATATTTCTTACATCTGTATTGAAATTCGCTTCATTCTGTACTACGGAATTACCTATAACTATACACTTGTCGTCGGAAAGCTCAAATCCTCCAAGACTTACTCCCGTATAATTATTGCCTATTGAGCCATATATGGGAAGTGCCTTATTGTAATCCTTCATTATGCCGTTTTTCATTTTTCTGCACACTGCCACACTGCGGGGATATGCATCACCTAAATCAGCGGTATATACATAATTCTCGTCAGCACGGACATACTGGTCAAAGGAGTGACTTACGTAGCCGTAATTTATATTCATTACATCACCGTAATTGTATACTACATCCATAGTATCGGCATCTATGTGAATCTGATGGTTTGCCTGATGATTCAGACCGTCATCGGACGTATACATAAGATGGGAAGTATGAACATAAAGCATTCCGTCCTTTTCATACATTCTCGGTGTACCGGCATAAAACGGCATGACGGTATTGCTTCCGTATATGCTTGCACTGCCAATTCGCCTCCATAACTTATCATACTTTACAACACGGATTACCTCAGCATTGTCATTCTCTTCAGAGTTAGACTGACCGAACAGACAATAATTGTACTCCTCACCGCAGTAAAAGCCTCCCCATACAGGAAGCTCGAGAGAAAGCTCATAGGTTATAGCATAGCTCAGATCGCTGCGATAATTAGCTACAAGGAGCGACTCTTCTGCCGCACTTACTACATGATACCAGCCATCATCATCCTGATACAGATAGCTGTTATTTACGCCGTGAGAATTGTTGTTGTTTTCATAGGCTGTAATAATATTTGAAGTAATACCACCATTATCATCTTCAACAATAATGTCCTCCATTGTAAGAGTATCGCCACTTTCTGCCGAAACCCACTGCGAAGCGTATGTGCCGCTTACCATTGCGGCTGACAGAAGTATTGCTGTAATCTTTCCGTATTTCATAAATATACCCCCTTATTGATTGTATCAGATATACTGTAATAATTATACCATACTTTACGTAAATTGCAATAACCTGTATAAAAAAGCAGTCTGCACTTAAAATACAGACTGCTTTAAAGTTATTTGCCTAAAAATCCGTAAATATCCTTATCTCCGCCCGTTGCAACGTATGCATAGAAGCTGAGAATCGTTGAAGCATCTGAGGAATCGACACTGCCGTCCTCGTTGACGTCTGCCGCAAGCTTTTCGGATTCATCAAAGCTCGGGTCATGTCCTGTTGCCAAGAGTGCATACTCGGTAAGCACCATAGATGCGTCAACGGAGTTTACCGCACCGTCCTTGTCTACGTCACCGAGTGCAAACTTAACCGCAGGCTTTGTTGTGGTTGTGGGATTTGTATTCTGATTGCCGGTTGTTGTTGTAACGGGATTTTTAAATTCAACCTTAAAGCTCTTTGACTGTCCCGCAGCATCGGTTACAGTAATTGTTGCGGCAGCTCCTGTTGAAGAATTATTCTTCACTATGATTGAATATGGATATGGTGTATCGCCTGTATATTTGATTTCAGCTGTGACATTCTTGTTGGAGGATTTAACTTCAAATCCACCTGCTCCGCCGCCGATACCTACCTTGATATTATCATCGTAATTTCCTATGACTGTCTTGCCTTCAGCAACTGAAAGGTCGATTTTCGCATAGGTGACAGGTGCTGTGGCAGTTGTTGTGGTTGTAGTAGTTGTTGTAGTAGTTGTTGTAGTAGTTGTGGTTATAGGTGTTGGGTTTATTATCTCTGCATAGGAAACGTAATTAATCACTCTGCTTGTTCCTATATCGGTATACCAGAAGCCTACGGAAACCGTATCGCCCACCTTAAATCCTGCAAACTGATCGGGAACAGACCAAGGGAAGCTGAATGTGCCGTAAGTCTCAAAAGTAATTGAATTATTTGATATATCCACAACTACATCGGTGAATTGTATCGACTGGTCGCTGATACTACTTGTTGTAGTTGTGGTGGTTGTTGTTGTAGCGGATGTAGTAGTTGTAGTTTCCTCTTCGCCTTTAATTGTGATTGAACCGTCAACAAGTCCCTCTGTGAAGAGGTATGCCTGCATGAGACGTCCGTCTAAATCGTTTGCATTGTTTGTGAAAAGGTCACCGGGCTCGTATCTGAGGTCAAGATTGTACACGTCTCCAGGCTGAGCGTTTTCGGGAAGCTGGAAATATAACGTTATAAGGTCTCCATCAAAACCATAATCATTTGAACCTGCTGTTGCAAAGAAATATACATTACCTTCTGATTCACAGTCGCTGTAAAGCTCTTCCAGTCCATCCTCTCTGCTGAATCCAGAAGGAGTAAGCCTTTCATCAAAGTACAGATGTATACCGGAGGAACACCAATTACGATGAGCTCCATCCAGTTTAAGTGTTACGGCAACATCTGAATCAATATCTGAAATATCTACGGAAATTTCGGGGACGCTGAGTACAGGCTTGTACTGAGAGTAGGAGATTTCTTCTGCTGTAAATCCACCATCAGCTGTTCCTGTATATTCAAGAATTTTTCCACCTGCTTCACCTATATATTCTTCCATACTTACCGGGTCATCGTATATCATTCGGCATAAATAATAATCAAGAATTGCAAAAGCATCACTTGAATCTAACACATCATCCTTATTAACATCAGCTGCTTTAAGCTGAACATCTGTAATATCCCACATACCACCTGTACAAATTATAGCATAATTTCTAAGAACAATTGAAGCGTCTACAGAATCAATTTTATTATCAAAATTAACATCGCCAAGATTATACCTCTCGATAGGCTCTGTGGTGGTGGTTGTGGATGTTGTTGTGGATGTTGTAGTTGTAGTAGTTGTTGTAGTTGTAGTTGTTGTAGTAGTTGTGGTGGTGGTAGTTGTAGTAGTTGTTGTGACAGGCTTTGTAGTTGTAGTAGTTGCCGGTGTAGAAATTACAGGGGAGCCTGAAACTGTAATCATACCTCTTTCAACTGTAGGATAACCTGCAAAGTTGCCCTGAGTATTAAGAGCATTCCATGAATTCAGATTCCATTCCAGATAATATTTTCCCGCAGAACAGTTTTCGGGAATATGAACATATGCCTCAAAGCAAGGAATGAGAGAACCGGACGATGAACTTGTCGGAGCACAGCTGTTCATTGCAAAGCTGAGTGAATTTCCTGATGCAGCATAGTCAACTTTTCCGTTGAATGCAGACGAATAATCTGACATTCCCGTGAATGTAAGCGGAGCTGCAACGCTTAAGGTAAGACCTCTG
>SVNJ01000117.1 GCA_015066955.1 Ruminococcus sp.
CACACCTTCCACAAGAGCATTTTCCTTGTCGAAGCCTGCTCTTACCGCCGCCTCTGCCACATTTCCGAGAAGCACGTAATTGCAGCAGAATTTTTTCTTCTTAGTCAGAGAATTATTTTCGCTTATAATAAAACCTCCTTTTGTGTACCGTTCAGCAACGGGCAAAAAGAAGGCAAAATTCAACGCAAAAGGGTTGAATAAGAAAAAAATAATTTTCAGTTTTGTATACATGCACAAAACGCAGTGCCGTAAACAGTGTATTTTTAACAATAAACAGACAAAAAATAAACTCCGAAGAATATTACTTCAGAGTTTATCAAGCTAAATATACGCTTCCTTTGCTAAAGACCATTCTGTACCTATAAACAAAAAATACCGACCTCAACTGACACCCTCTCAAAAGTCAGTCAAGATCGGCATTCCCACGACAAGCGCACCCTCTATACGCTCACCGTAAAAGTCGGCAGTAAAAGACACTTAAACCCGTTGTGTCAAAAATCTGTTGTAGTATAAGCATAGCTGTAATTCGTACATTGACAGGAGCTGTTTTAGGCGGTTAAACATATTATAGGCATTAATGTTTAATAACAGCTCGTAGCTTAATTTAAGTAGAAAGACGAAATAGTGAAACCAAAATCCGGCGGAGTTTAAACCGGAGTAGAACAGAACAAAATCTGCCGTTACTTTGCAGGACACATAACAACTATGTATCAATAAAAAGTGTGGCTGGTACTCTGAAATTTTCCATTTCCTCAACCAACAATTGTATTATATAGCAAAAAAACCCGTCAATCAATTGACTATATTGCCTAAATTTAGCAGAATCTTGCGAATATAAATAAATATATTTATATATTTATTCTATGAATTAATAAAATGTTTATTTTCGTATATATAGCGTTCACAAAGATTGTTATTAACAAAATATGTATCAAATCAAAAAATTTGAATTGTATTTTTTGCCTGTATTTCGTGATTCTTAAAATCCGCCACCTCACTATAACCTAATCAAGAATTTTTACCATTTAGAAATTTTGTAACTTTTAGAAAACATCTTGTAAATCATTAAAAAAGTTACTTAACGATTCTCAAAAATTATTTTCGAAAAAATTTCAGAATTTTCTGTTTCTCACTATTTTGTTATCATGAAAACAGAAAACTCAGGGCAGCAGCCCTGAGTATAGTTGTTATATAATACCATTCGAGGCGTCTTCGATTCTCTTCTCGTAATATTCCTTCTTCCAAGGAAATTCGAAGGTATCAAAAAGCTTAAGGCAAGCCTGCGCATTATTGACAGCACCCGGAAGACCATCCTCATCGCCCGAAGCAGCATAGAGATAAACAGCAGTCGTGAATATATCAAGAAGCTTCACGTCATTCTTTCCCTTCGGCTTATAACCGAAATTAAGAAGTCTGAACGCATCTGCATAACGCTTTGCGGCACAGTCGGCAAGCGCGAGCGCAATATACATGCTCACGTTGTCCTTAAGCATGTGTCTTTTATCCATATAGGTCTGTATAAAATTGATGTTGTCAGTTCTGAAGTCCTCAGCATCTCTCCATCTGCCAAGAGCACTTGTTGTTCTCAGCATCTCAAGGCAGTAGAAAAACTTGTCGTCGCTGCCAAGCTTCTTGTCCTCAAGCATATCAAGATAAAATTCCGCACTTTTATAGTCATGAATCTTTCTGTAGAGCCTTGCCGCACGCACAATATCATCAGCCGCAGGCTTCTTGCAATTATCAACAAAGGTTTCCGCATAAGCGTCGCAGAGCTCCTTTGAATAGCCTTCTTCACAGAATTGCTTGTATAATTCATCATATTTCTTAATATCCGAGCCGAAAGACGGCACCAGAGACTTTTTCATTTTCTTTCGTTCTGACGTAGACTGCATACCTTGCTCCTCCTATGCCTTGATACTAACAATTCTAACATAAATTAAGAAATTAGTCAATATTAGTTTAGCACTAATTCATAAAATTGTTGATATGCACAAAAATCAAGGCAAATTTTCTATTTATTAAAAGAATAAACCTTATTTCTTTTAAGTTTATTTCAAGCTTTTATGGTATAATTGTATATAGTATGGATAATTACCGCTTCGGAAGGAGACATGTGCAATGAAATTGTTGGTAGTTGAAGATGAAATACAGCTTGCAGACGCACTTACCGAAATTCTCAAAAGAAACAGATATATCGTCGATACGGTCTATGACGGAATCGACGGGCTTGACAGTGCACTCACAGGCATGTATGACTGCATTCTGCTTGATATAATGCTGCCGGGAATGAACGGCATTGAAATCCTCAGGAACCTGCGTAAAGAAAAAATCTCAACTCCCGTCCTTCTGCTTACCGCAAGAAGTGAAATCGAGGACAAAATAAACGGTCTCGACTGCGGTGCTGACGATTATCTCACAAAGCCATTCATTACGGGAGAGCTTCTTGCAAGGGTACGTGCCCTCACCAGAAGAAAGGGCGAGATTTTCGACGAAAACAAGCTCACCTTCAACGGTCTTGAGCTTAATAAAAGCTCCTGCTCCATGATTTACAAGGGCAACGACGTAAAGCTCAGCCTCAAAGAATACCAGATCATGGAGCTTCTTATATCAAACACAAACAGAATTCTCCCGAAAGAACGTATTATTGAGAAAATATGGGGATACGAAAGTGATGTTGAATACAACAACATCGAGGTTTACATATCCTTCCTCAGAAAAAAATTAAGTGCAATCGGCACTGACACACAGATTAAAACCGCAAGGGGTATAGGCTACTCCCTTGTATAACCGTAAGGAGTTACTATGTTTAAACAAGTACAATGGAAATTCTTTGCCATAACCACAAGTCTCCTGCTTGCTGTGCTTATAGCGGCGCTTGCCTCCATAAACCTCATTATGCAGGCAGTTATGCAGCACCAGTCACAGGTTGTCCTGAAGCAGATTGCGGCAAGCGTGGAATATGACGATGCAACCTCTACCTTTACATACTTTCCTGAATTTGACGGCGGTAAAAAGCCACCTGAAATTTCTGACGGCAGACACGGTGATAAGCCTATGGGCTCCCCTGCCGACCATATCGAGGATATGACAGCTCCTCAGCCGACCACAACCGTAAACATCGTCACAGATGCAGCAGAAAGCAGTACGGAGACAGCTTCCCCGACCGAGAGTGAAACGGAAGCAAATATACCCGTTCCTCCCACAGAAGCAACAAAAACCGAACCTGCCACCGTCCAGAAGCCACAGATAAGCGAAACCAGGCCTGCTCCCGAACCTCATGAGGAAAGCACAAAGCCTGCGGTTACAACTTCGGCTAAACTCCCCCCTCACAAGCAGACCGCAACCAAACCGATTACTCCGCCAATAACAGCTCCGCATCCCACAGCACCGTCCAATCCGACTGTTACGACAACGGCGTCTCCTCATACCCCTCCAATAGTCAAGCAGACAACAACCCGGAATCTTCCTCCCGAATCAGAACTGCCCACTCCCCCTCATTCACACGAATCGGAACAAAAGCCAACAGAAGATTATCAGTATCCGACCTTCGAATATCCGAAGTACCCCTATATTCCACCTTTTCACTGGCATGATTACCCCAATTGGGCATATAACAACGGATATTATTACATTTATCCCCAGCCCGACTGCCGATATGATGAAGATTGGAATAACCCCTACTGTGAACCTACCGAACCTTCCGCACAGGAACCAACCGAAGTCTACACAAAGCCTTATAATCAATATGACAGCAATAACAGCTGCAGCGGGAACGAAAAAGAAATGATCCCGCTTGCAGGCGGCAATACACCCGTACTCGACGGCTTTACTGTTGCAGACGGTGTACAGAAAAGAGTTATGGCTGCCGATAAGTCCTCTCCGACGCTGAACAATGAGCCTATACCGAAGTCTCTTGGTTCGATTGACTTCTTCATCCTTATGGCTGACGAGGGCGGAAACTTCGTGGCATCGCTCAATAACGAGGTACTCAATGCAGATTCCGCACAAAAATATGTTTCCGCTATCATCAGTGACGGTGCCGCAAACGGTATGCTTAATTCCTACCAGTTCTGCAGCAGCGAAAAAGGCAACGGCACAATCATGGTTTTCACCGATAAAAGCTCTGAAATGGATATGCTTGACCAGCTGAGCAGAACTTCTATTCTTATAGGAGTTGTAGGCTTTATAGTGCTTTCAGCTATTGCATTTTTCCTCTCGAAGAAGAGCATTGAGCCTGTAAAGGTTGCCTTTGAGAAGCAGAAGCAGTTCATCTCCGACGCAAGCCACGAGCTGAAAACTCCCCTTACAATCATTTCGACCAACGCAGACGTCCTTTCCGAGGAAATAGGCTGCAATAAATGGCTGACGTACATTCAGTCACAGGCTGAACGTATGAATGTGCTTGTAAACGACCTGCTGAACCTCACTCGTCTCGAAAACAATACTTCCGACTTTATCAAATGCGAATTCGACCTGAGCAAGGCTGTTGAAAATACAGTTCTTCCCTTTGAGTGCCGTGCTTTCGAAGAAAACAGAAAGCTTGAAATCGACATTCAGGATGGTCTTACCGTCAGCGGAAGCGAACGCCACATCAAGCAGATGGCGGCAATATTCATTGATAACGCATTGAAATATTCCGACGAAAACGGTACGGTAAGAGTCAGCCTTTCCCTCATCGGAGATAAGAAGGTATTCAGCGTATTCAATACGGGTGCCGGAATAAAGGAAAGCGATAAGGATAAAATCTTCGAACGCTTCTACCGCAGCGACGATTCACGCTCACGTATGACAGGCGGCTACGGTCTCGGACTGCCTATCGCAAAATCCATTATCGACAAGCACAAATTCAGGGTTTCCATTGAAAACCATGAAGGACACAGTATTTGCTTTACAGTTACCATGTAATATTTTCCTCTCCTTATTATTCCCTGATTGTCAGGGAAGCAAGAATTCCTCCCCGTTCTCTATGGAATGGGGAGGTTTTGTTGTAAGGTTATATTAAGCCTATCGATAAATCGTAATTTGTCATAGAAAAAACAAGCCCACGCTTCATGTACGAAGCGTGGGCTTTTTATCATACCGCAGGGCATTGTGCCTCCCTTACGGAACGTGTTTGATTGTTAAGTCGGGATATTAGTCCTGACCGTAAAGAGCTGTAAGTCTTGTAAGGTAGTCATATCTGTCCTTAGCATTTTCTACAGCTGAATCGAAGAGAGCCTCAGCTCTTTCAGGGTTCTGACGAGCAAGAGAGTTGTAACGAACCTCACCCATGAGGAAGTTCTTGAACTCATCTGTGTTAGGAGCCTTTGAATCGAGTGAGAACGGATTCTTGCCCTCTTCCTTGAGTGCAGGATTGTATCTGTAGAGGTGCCAGTAGCCAGCCTCAACAGCCTTCTTCTCCTCTGCCTGAGCAGTAGCCATACCTGTCTTGATACCGTGATTGATACAAGGAGCGTAAGCGATGATGATTGAAGGACCGTCATAAGCCTCAGCCTCAGCAAATGCCTTGATACACTGGTTCATGTTAGCACCCATAGCAACGTGAGCAACGTAAACGTAGCCGTAGCTCATAGCAATACCGGCGAGATCCTTCTTCTTAACAGCCTTACCTGCAGCTGCGAACTGA
>SVNJ01000005.1 GCA_015066955.1 Ruminococcus sp.
ACGTGAATTCTACATGGAATCAAAGCTTATGAAGGCAAGCCTTGATTCCTCTGCAACCGAGCTTGTCTGCGAGTTCAATGACGCACTTGCACGCAGTGACGGCGGGATATTGCTTATCGGAGATATGCTCTATTTCATCGCCTTTGACCCCGACGTACAATTTGATGAAACAGGCGGTACAAGCTGGGGAGGCTGCGGCGGTTATGATTATCTTTACAGCATCAATGTAAAAACAGGCGAGTATACAAATTACGGAAGTATCTGCTATGTTGAGGACGAATATCCCGCCGCAGATAAATCTGCAAGTGCACAGCTTGAAGGATATTATGACGGAAAGCTCTGGATTGCTTATGCATTTGCCAAAGAGGAACCTGAAATCGATGAAAACGGATTCCCTGTAACTAACCCCGAGTTTACAAAATATATGTTTTCATTTGACCCTGAGGTAAAGGAATATGTAAAAACTGATATGCCTTACCCGAACATCATCACAGAGGAATATTACACCTACAGAGATGAAGAAACAGAAAAAGTCAATGTCATCAGCGGAGATAAAACCTACACTACAGGATTAGACTACTGCGAGTTAATCGCAAACAACAAAGTATTCTATTCTGATTTGAATGGATGTTGGTGGTGCAGTATCGGCGAGGAGACAGTATATGCTCTTAATGAGGAATATAAGGGCTACAGTGTTGTCGCCTTCCACGACGGAAAATATGTACTCTTCAATAACAGAAAGGCTGTCAAGCTTTCAGAGGAGGAGCTTATTGCGAATAGTACGATTGTGGAGGAAGAAAACTGATGAAAAAGAAAATATTATCAATAGCACTTGCCGCATTGATGCTTACAGCTTGCGGAGAGAAGAAAGAAGAGCCAAAAGAGCTTGTTTTATTCACCTCGTATCAGAATGTCTACGAAAACGGCAAAATATATTCCGCAGGACTGGATGCCAACAGGGTCACGAGATTCCTCGATTTTGCGTCACTTGAAACAGCTCCTTTTTGTGCAGTACCTAACTGCACCCACAGCATATCATCGTCTGAGTGCCTTTCCCGTGTGGCAGGCGAGCGTCCTTTTCTCGTGGGAGACAGCGTTTATTTCTTTATCAATAACGGGAATATAACCGGCGGAGAAATTATAGAAACGCCCGAAGGACGTGAATTCTACATGGAATCAAAGCTTATGAAGGCAAGCCTTGATTCCTCTGCAACCGAGCTTGTCTGCGAGTTCAATGACGCACTTACACGTACCGAAGACAGCTTTATGATTATCGGAGATATACTGTATTTTCTCGCCTATGACCCCGACCCATATATTGACGGAATGGGCGGTGCAAGCTGGGGAAGCGGCGGCGGATATGATTTTCTGTGCAGTATAAATATCAAAACAGGTGAGTATACCAATTATGGAAGTATATGCTACGTTGAAGACGAATATCCTGCCGCTGATAACTCGAGCGGTGCAAGACTTTGCGGTTATTATGATGGCAAACTGTGGATTGAGTATTCATTCCTTAAAGAAGATATTCAACGTGATGAAAACGGCATTCCCGAACCCGATTATGTTCCTGAGTTTACTATATATATGTTTGAATTTGACCCCTCAGTAAAAGAGTATGTACGGAGTGATATGCCCGAACCGCAGACTATTACAGAAGAATATTATTCCTATATCAATGAAGAAACAGAAAAAGTCAATGTCATCAGCGGAGATAAAACCTACACTACGGGAATAGAATACTGCGAGGTAATCGCAAACAACAAAGTGTTCTATTCTGATTTGAATGGCTGTTGGTGGTGCAGTATCGGCGAGGAGACAGTATATGCCCTTACCGAAGAATATAAGGGCTACAGTGTTGTCGCCTTCCATGACGGAAAATACGTACTCTTCAATAACAGAAAGGCTGTCAAGCTTTCAGAGGAAGAGCTTATTGCAAATAGTACGATTTATGAGGAGGAAAACTGATGAAACGGAAAATACTGTCTATGATTGCGGCGGCGGTTATGATGACGGTGTTTGCTTGCTCGGAAAAGAAGGAGAGCGACGTTCATCGTATAATTTCGGGGAATACATACGAAAACGGCATGATATACAATGCAGGAACATGGCCTAATGAAACGAAACGTTTTCTTGATTTTACGTCTCTTGAAACTGCACCTCTCTGTGCAGTGCCCAACTGTACCCATTCATCAAGTTCAAGCGAATGCCTGACTCGTGTTGTAAATGATAACTGCATGCTTGTTGATGATTATTTGTACTACTTTGTAACTAACGGACAGGGCGGACTCGGAGAAATGGTAGCGACTCCCGACGGATACGAACATCGTATGGAATCAAAGCTTATGAGGGTAAGTCTTGATTCTTCCGAAACAGAAACAGTCTGTACCTTTACCGACTCACTTGTACGCAGTGAGGATAAATTTCTGCTTATCGATAACATGCTGTATTTCATCACTTTTGACCCCGACCCGAAATACACCGAAAACGGAGGATATGAAGGCTTCGGAAGCAACGGCGGATATGATTTTCTTTGCAGTATAAAAATTAATACAGGAGAATATACCAACTACGGATATTTCTGCTATGTTGAGGATGAGTACCCTGCTGCTGATCATTCAGGCACGGCAAGCATGATAGGTTATTATGAAGGCAATATAATACTGGAGTATAGCTTCCTTAAAGAATTACCCGAAGTTGATGAAAACGGAATACCGCTGAACGAAGAAGGCTATATGGAAAGCTGGGCATATTACACCTATGAATTCAATCCCAAAACAAAAGAATTTACAAGAAATGCTGAGCTCGACCATTGGAGGTTCGGCGACGATTGCCGTGTATTGTATGATGACGATTCTCCTGTGGCAACAGTTGTAAAAGGAGATGAGACCTATACAATTCACGGTATGTGGTCATGCGAGGTAATTAATAACAAGGTATTCGGCGACCAAAATAAATGGTGCAATCTCGGAGAGGAGACAGTATATGCACTTACCGAAGAATATAAGGGTTACAGTGTTGTCGCCTTCCACGACGAAAAATACATACTCTTCAATAACAGAAAGGCTGTGAAGCTTTCAGAGGAAGAGCTTATTGCAAACAGTACGATTTATGAGGGGGAAAACTGATGAAACGAAAAATACTATGCATGCTCACATCGGCAGTTATGCTGACAGCGGCGGCTTGCTCTGAAAAGAATGAAAGCGGTGCATCATCGGCTGACAGCGGAAAAACAGGTGTGCAGTCGGATATGGTTTACTTTTCAGGCACAGGCTCAGTGTACAACGGCGGCTTTATCTACAATTTAGGCATCGATTCCCCTACGTATTATCTCGACCTTAATACACAGGAAAAATCAGCACTTTGCGCCGTTCCTAACTGCACTCACAGGGTAAGCAGTTGTCTTGCACAGCAGGCAGGCAATAATCCCGTTTTCTACAATGACAGCATTTATTATTTTGTTTCATCCTTTGGCTACGAGGAAGTGCCCGAAGGACATCGGTTTTATATGAAAAGCACGCTTTATAAAGCAAGACTTGATTCCTCAGAAGCTGAAAAAGTTGTGGAATTTACCGACTGTGTACCAACAGAGGGAGGCGGAATAGTCCTTGACGGGAACACTATATGGTTTATCGGCGACGATGAAAGCCCGATTCCCGAAAATATTTACGATGATACGTGGATATCTGAATCAGATACGCCGGGCAGCCATTTTATGTGCAGTATAAATCTTGATACGGGTGAGTATAAAAACTTCGGAAGCATTACCGATGAGGACAAGCAGTACCCATGCCGCTCACAGTGCAATAATGCCAACATAAGGGGCATTTATAAGGATAAGCTTGTGATTGATTATCAGTATGCCTTCAAGGATATGGAGGAGTACAATAACGGGGCAGATAATCCTATCGACTGCGTAAAATTCCTCAGCTTTGAATTTGATACAAAAACGGAAACCCTCATACAAAATGAACGTCCTGCACCAATTACGGCAGACGGCAACGTTTATATAGGCTGTGATTTTGCAGAAAATACAATGACAGTAATCACAGACAGCGGAGAGCGCAACTATAACTACGATGAACTTTCCGCATCTGTTGCAGCCTGCAACGGAAAGGTTTTCGGACTGACAAAATGGATTGATACGGCGGATTTTTCAGAGCATACTTATCCCGAATCTATAGATGAATGGGTTAATGTGGCATATCATAACGGAAGCTATTATTTCCTGACAACTAAAGGGAAAACGATTGAAATTTCAGAGGAGATGATGAATGGTGAACAATCTTAAACTCGAAAAAATCAACAAACACTACGGCAAAAAAAAGCATGCACTATGCGATTTCAGCTTTGAATTCACAAACGGAATCTACGGACTTTTAGGGCCTAACGGTGCAGGAAAGTCAACGCTGATGAATATAGTCACAGATAATCTTCTGCCCGATAAGGACGGCGGAAAAATCCTGTGGAACGGCGAGGAAACTAAGGTTTTAAAGGATAAATTCCGAAGCAGAATGGGCTTTATGCCTCAGCAGCAGAACCTCTACGAAAGTATGACCGCACGCACATTTTTGAACTATATTGCCGCACTGAAATGCCTTGACAAAAAGACAGCCGAAAAGGAAATTCCCGAAATTGTCGGGCGTGTGGAGCTTTCCGACAGCCTTGACAAGAAAATGGGCGGATTTTCAGGCGGTATGAAGCAGAGAGTACTCATAGCGGCGGCACTTCTCGGCAACCCCGACCTTATAATCCTCGATGAGCCTACCGCAGGTCTTGACCCTAAACAGCGTGTAATTATCCGCAATATGGTCTCGGCACTTTCAAAAGACAAGATAATTATAATTTCCACCCACATCGTCTCGGATATTGAAAATATCGCAAAGGAAATCCTATTTATCAAGGAGGGACACCTTATCGACAGCGGTACTATCCCTGAACTTCTTGAAAAGGTTGAGGGTGAAGAAAGGACGCTTGAAAGCCTGTATATGCAGTACTATGGGGAGATGCAGTCATGAGAATTTTTACAACTGAGCTGAAAAAGCTTCTCAGCGGACGCATCTTTCTGCTTATTTCGGCGGTGGCACTTGTGCTCAATGCGTATCTTATGTTCAGAACCGCAAATTCGTCCGAATCAACCCCCGAAGAATACAAAGCAATATACTCCGAATTAGATGGCATGGGCGACAGTGAAAAGTTTCAGTGGCTTGAAGCAAGATGCAATGAGTTTTCGGGTCAGCATAGCTATGACTTCGGTGTACTTTATGAACTGCGTGAGGAATGCGGACAGATTACAGGCTATCAGGAGTACCTCGACAGTATCGACGCACAGGCTAAATCTATGTCGAGCATCTCGATATTTGCAAAGCCCGACACCTTCAATTATCGGAGCATAATGAAAACGCCCCCCGCTTATGAGCACATGAGAGACGTTCAGCCTGTATTTGACGTATCTAAGGGAATAAACCTTGCAACGGACAATAATTTCACGGATATACTTATCGGATTCATCGTACTTTTCGCAGTGATTTCGCTTATGATTTCCGACCGTGAACAGGGACTTTCGGGACTTCTGTTTCCGCTGAAAAGAGGACGTGGGTATCTTCTGCTGACTAAAATGGGAGTGCTTTCTGTTACGGTTTTTGCGACAATATTGCTCATGTACGGTGAAAACCTTATTATCGGTTCGCAGATTTACGGACTGGGAGATTTATCACGTCCCGTACAGTCGCTAGGCGGCTTTATCGGCTGTAATCTGAAAATCAGCGTACTCGGCTATCTTGTACTTTACATTGCTTTCAAATTTGCGTCTGTTTTCACAATCGGAGCGGTACTTTCGCTCATTGCCGTAAATACAAAAAATACCGTATCATTCTACGGCATTTCGGCGGTTATTCTTGCTGTCGAGGGACTGACCTTTGCACTTATTCACCCTCTTTCAAAGTACAGCATTTTCCGTTACATAAATCTAATATCGTTCACTCGTGGAAACGATATTTTCTGTAATTTCAAGAACATCAACTTCTGGGGTTATCCTATCCCCCTCATTCCTACATCGGTGGGAGCGATATGTGTAATTGCACTTCTCTGCACGGGGCTTTCCGCATGGCTTTACTCCGCAAAGCGTAACCTTGAATACAGAAAAATCGGAATAAGGCTTGGATTTATACGCTCAGAGAAAATCCACTCACAGCTTTACTACACGCTTTACAAATCGCTGATTCTGCAGAAGGGTATTGTTTTCATTGCAATTTTTATTGCCGCTGCAGGCTTTATGAGTACGGGCTTTATTAAGAAATATGACCCCGCTGACGCTTATTATCAGTATTACTGTAACGAGCATGAAGGCGATATTACGCAGGAAACCTTTGATTTTATCGAGGCTGAAACCGCACGCTTTTCCGAGATAAACGCACGTATTGAGGAGCTTTCACAGCAAGGCTTTTCTTCCGAGCTTAACCAGCTTTACAGAGAGGTTGCTCCCGAAATAGGATTTATACCGTTTTCCGAGCGTGTTTCACAGATTAAGGATATTGACGGTGCACAGGTTTTCTACGATACGGGTTACAAGCGTGCACTTGGTTTTGCCGGATATGACGATGATATGAAGTATGCTCTTGCGTGTGTACTGCTTTGTCTTTTCCTCGTATCACCGCTGATTGCAAACGATAACCGCCACAAAATGAGCTTTGTAATCAATGCAACGGCTTCGGGAAAACGAAGCTATATCCGCAGAAATATACTCACCGCCTGTATGTACGGTGTGCTCTCGGCATTGCTGTGGATAGTGCCCTATGCGGTAACAATTTCACGCTACTACAAGCACAGCGGACTCGGTGCGTCACTGCGAAGCATCACCGATTTCATTGATTTTCCGCTTAATATCAAGGTGTGGCAGTATCTGCTGATTGTGTGTCTGCTGAGAATTCTTTTCACTTCTCTTTCCGCACTTGTTATGCTTGGAATATCCTCGCAGTGCAGAAACGCTTCCTCTGCGGTACTTGTAAATTTTGCGGTATTCGCTCTGCCGATTATTATTTATATGCTCGGTGCGAAATTTATGGTGAACATCGGATTCAATCCGCTTCTGAGTGTAAATGCGGTACTGAATGAGGCTTCTGTTATACAGTTTGCAGTGCCTTTAGGTGTTGCTGCGGTGCTTGCCTACAGAATCAGAGAGAAAACATGATATAGATAAAATAACAGCACGGAAGGTTCACTTTCCGTGCTGTCAGAGTGTCGTAAAAGCAATAATTTATGCGTAAAGCAACGGACAGCCGCAAGGGCTGTCCCTACAGTATGTACGTAAAACAGACATTATCTGTAGGGGCGACCCTTGCGGTCGCCCGTTTCCGTATCGTTATTTTTTCTACAGACTGACAGCACGAATTAATTATCTTTCCGTGCTGTTTATTTATACAATCTATTTGATTACTTATGATACTTACCGCCGCCTGCAATCTGAAATGCACGGTAAATCTGCTCTAAAAGCATTACCCTTGCAAGCTGATGCGGAAATGTCATTTTCGACATGGAAAGCCTCAGCTGTCCCATAGACTTTATTTCACTGTCGATGCCGAATGAGCTTCCGATAATAAACGTTACAGTGCTGAAACCGTTTACACCCGCTTCCGAAATTGTCTCCGAAAGCTCGATACTGCTGAGCTGTTTTCCCTCGATACACATAGGTATAATCATACCCTTTGCGTACTTTTTTATCTGCTCAGCCTCCTTTTTCAGTGCGGAGGCTATTTCCTTATCCGAAGGATTATCGCTGAGACGGCACTCGTCAAGCTCATGAAGCTCAAAGGTACAGTAGCGTCCGAGACGCTTTATATATTCGGCACAGGCACTGCGGAGATAGTCCTCCTTAAGCTTGCCTATTACAATTAAATTTATAGTCATCAGAAAATCACTGCTCCTCCCGCTGTTTCCACAGGTGCAACGCCGAGAAGATAGTCCTTGCAGCGTTTATACTGCGGAAGACTGTTCTGCACGGTACTGTCAGCAATCTGCGGACGGTTGTTGTCCTGACTGAGATGTCCCAGTATGAAATGTGTCGTGCCACGCTCAATAAGCCGTCCAACCTGAGCGGCACAGTCATTGTTGGAAAGGTGGCCGTTTTTCGACAGTATTCGCTCTTTCAGATAAAGGGGATAACCGCCTGTGCGGAGCATATTTTCATCATAATTCGACTCTAAAAGGACAAGCCTGCACCCTGTCAGTGCTTCATCGACCTCAGGTGTAACGTGCCCTAAATCGGTACAAACCGCACAATACTTATCGTCCTCAGTATGTATGCGGTAGCCGCAGCTTTGAATGGTATCATGAGGTGTGTTGAAGCAACGCACCTCCATACCTGCGGCGGCAATTGAGATGCCCGTCATATCGATTATGGGCGAGGACGAGGATATTTTGTCCGCATCCGCAAGTCTTTGAAGCGTCCTTTTCTGTCCGTAAACGGGGCAACCTGTCTTATTGGTGAAAAGCCTCAGTCCACTTACGTGGTCTGAGTGCTCATGGGTGATGAATATCGCCTTCACCGCTTCGGCAGATATTCTGTTAAGCTCCAGTGCCGCCATGAGCCTTTTGCAGCTGACGCCGCAGTCTATAAGTATTCCGCCCTTTTCAGTCCCGATAAAGGTTGAATTGCCCTTACTTGAACTGAAAAGAGGATATATTCTTGCCATATTTTATTATGACACTCCGTTCTGAATGTAGTTTTTGTAGAATAGAATTCTCAGATTATGTATTCCATCGCATAATAGTCATGCCCGAAGGCAAAGCATTCTCCGACCGTTTCAAAGTTCAATGCAAGGTATGTCTTCACAGCGGCGGGATTTGACTTTGCAGCAAGAAGATGCACCGATTTACAGCCTCTTTCCACAAGCATGTCAATAAATGCCCTTACCATGATTTTAGCATAGCCTTTTCCCTGCTGCTCCTTAGCTATTACAATGCGTGCGATTTCCCTTTGTGTGCCGTCATTGATTTTCCAGAAGTCAAGCCCTTTCAGCTCGCCGTCCGCTTCAACAGAACATGCACCGATAATCTCACCGTCCTTTTCAAGCACGAAAAGATTATCCCTTTCAAGGTCGTTTTCGGCATCAGCGGCAGTAGGATAGTTTTCGTCCCATACGCTGTTGTTTACTCCGATAACGCTTTTATACAAGGCGGACACCATACCGATATCCGCCTTTACTGCAAGTCTCAGGGTCATATTTTGTTTATCTCGGTGCCCTGTCTTGTTTCCTTGATTTCATAGCCCAGAGCAGCAATCTTGTCTCTCAGCTCATCTGCAAGGGCAAAATTCTTCTCCTTACGTGCAGCCTTTCTCTGCTCTGCAAGTTCAAGTACCTCAGCAGGGATTTCAGGCTTGTTTGCCTCTGCCTCAGCAAGACTATTTTCAGCAGTTGCAACAAGGTCAAGTCCGAGAACCTTGTCAAATTCGTTGAGAAGTGCAAGCTTTGTAGCCGCATTTGCCTTTGATTTGAGCACGTCATATACCGCAGTAACCGCAAGAGAAGTATTAAGGTCATTGCCGAGAGCGTCATTGAAGCTCTTCATGAGACGGTCATACTCAGCCTTGTCAATTTCACCCGACTTATCTGCTGTAAGAGGTGCAATTTTATCGATAAGCTTATTGAATGCAGTAACCGCATTGTCAAGGTTCTCCCATGAGAATACAAGTGACTTTCTGTAATGGGACTGGAGACAGAAGAAACGGTAAACCAGCGGATTATAGCCCTTTTCTTCAAGAAGCGAAACGGTAAGGAATTCGCCGCTTGACTTGCTCATCTTGCCGCTGTTTGTATTGAGGTGGTGAACGTGGAACCAGTAATTGCACCACTCATGACCTACATAAGCTTCACTCTGTGCGATTTCGTTCGTGTGGTGGGGGAAGGCATTGTCGATACCGCCGCAGTGAAGGTCGAGATATTCACCGAGATGCTTCATGCTGATGCATGAACACTCGATATGCCAGCCGGGATAACCGATACCCCAAGGACTGTCCCACTTAAGCTCCTGGTCGTCAAATTTGGACTTGGTAAACCAGAGTACAAAGTCAGCCTTGTTACGCTTGTTTGAGTCCTCCTCAACGCCCTCACGAACACCTACAGCAAGGTCCTCCTCCTTGAAATCGTTGAAAACATAGTACTTTTCAAGCTTTGATGTATCGAAGTAGATGTTTCCGCCTGCCTCATAAGCATAACCCTTTTCCATAAGGCTCTCAATAACCTTGATGAATTCATCGATACAGCCTGTTGCTGGCTCAACAACATCGGGAGTCTTGATATTGAGCTTCCTGCAGTCCGCAAAGAAAGCGTCAGTGTAGAACTGTGCAATCTCCATAACGGTTTTCTTCTCACGCTTTGCACCCTTAAGCATCTTATCATCGCCTGTATCGCCGTCGCTTGTAAGGTGTCCTACGTCGGTTATGTTCATTACACGGGTAACATCAAGTCCTGTGAAGCGGAGATACTTCTCCAGTATATCCTCCATGATGTAGCTTCTCAGGTTTCCTATATGTGCATAGTGGTAAACTGTAGGGCCGCAGGTATACATGCTTACCTTGCCTGCCTCTCTCGGAATAAATTCATCTTTCTTTCTTGTAAGTGAGTTGTATAAGTACATAGGTTTTCTTCCTTTCATTTTTATTTGATTTATAATCTGAATGCGTTTATTGTAGGGGCGACCCTTGCGGTCGCCCGATGGGTACATTATATATCTGTTTGCGGGCGGCCGCAAGAGCCGTCCCTGCATAACAAAATCCGTAAGCTGAGCGAACAAAATCATTCCGGATTTTTCTCAAGCTCCTCAATCCTCTTCTGCATACGCTCAATTTCAATATGCATACGGCAAAGCTCCTGAGAAACGGGGTCGGGAATGTGAATCTGGTCGATGTCCTGAGTAACCTTTTTCTCGCTGACCTTTTCGCCCTTACGCTTGACTATTCTCGCAGGTACGCCTACTGCCGTACAGTCATCGGGAATTGCACTGAGCACCACAGCATTTGCGGCAATTTTAACATTATTGCCAACCCTGAACGGTCCGAGAACCTTTGCACCCGAGCCTACGAGGACATTATCTCCCAGAGTAGGATGACGCTTGCCCTTGTCCTTACCCGTACCGCCGAGTGTTACTCCCTGATACAAAAGGCAGTTGTCGCCGATAACTGCGGTTTCGCCGATAACAACACCCATGCCGTGATCGATGAAAAGTCCCTTGCCGATTGTTGCACCCGGATGAATCTCTATGCCCGTCTTGTTTCTTGCATGCTGAGAAATCATTCTTGCAATGGTGAACATTCTGTGCCTGTAGAACCAGTTTGCTTTTCTGTAGCTTCTCATTGCTCTGAGGCTGGGATAGGTCATGAGTATCTCAAATGTACCTCGTGCGGCAGGGTCACGCTCTTTTATCAGTGCAATATCTTCTTTAAGCTGTCTGAACAATAGCTTCACTCCTTTATAAACAAAAATACGCCTGCGGGATTTCTCCCGGAGGCGTATGTACGCGGTTCCACTCCGATTTATAACTCATGCCCCGTAACGAGGGGATTACGTCGGGGAATACTATTATTGCTCCTCCAACTAAACCATACCATCAATGCTTTTTCGCATACGACCGTTGGCAAGTTTTAATTGGTGCAGCAATATTTCCTCTCCGAAGCTGACAGCCGCACTTCACTCCACCCGTTTACGCCGTCACACCACACCGACGCTCTCTGAAAAACCGCAGTAAAGCTACTCTGACTGCTACGCCTTTATCATTTCTATTATATGCGATTTTTTGCGGTTTGTCAATCGTTATCGTGTGGAAATTTCTATAGAAAAAACATCGGATGTCAATATCATTATGATATGCTTTCTGTAAGGGGGAAACTTGAGGTCAGCCTGTTTGATGCAACATTAATTTTGAATTTTGTTTATAGTCTCATTGATAAATGAGGGATTTGATTAATCAATTTTTATTTTGGAAAAATCGCTCAGCGTAACATATAGGAAAACATGCTTCGGACAGCTTTTAACGTATAACGCGGCTTCTCCACACTCTCAATATCCACTTTGTCAGCCTCTATTCTTATATCTTTTGCCGAACGATCACAGGATATCAGTGTACATAACTCCGTTGGCAGACTGCGTCTGTGACATTCTGTCTCAGCTTTTTCAGGATTGAATTTATAAGAAAGACTGCATTCAAAATATACTCGTTCATCTTTATATTTTATAAGCTTTATTCTGGTCCAGGACGAATGATAATTGACAAAACATTCTTTCGGGATATCAAAAAATTCGGCTACCATATCAATAATACTGTTTTCTTCTTTATTGCTGAAAAAGCGTTTCTTTTTCATATTCGCAACATCATAACACCATGAATGATCTAACCCATGATAAATAATCGTTTCATCGTCAAGGTAAGCCATACGACTGCCGTCAAAATGCGGATTGATAACTTCTTTTGTTTCACGATCGTACCACATTGTATTATTGGTACTGTGTGTCCAGTGCTGAAAGAAAATGCGTTTTGGTGTGATATGCAGATCAATACAACTTTTCTTGATACCTGAATGCTTGAACAGTATTTCCGTTTCCTCCGTAGATATATGATATACAGCAACTTTGTTCCCGACATTGAAGTAAAGATCATTTTCATAAAAGCAAAGGTCGCCGTAGCATTCACCCTTATAGATGAGCTTTTCCTCTCCTGAAGCAAAATCCCCGAGATAAATAGCAGCCTTTTTACTCAGCTTATAATCAACACCGTCAGGAAGAAATTCCTGCGTATACCATGCTGCCATTCCGTTTCCTATAGCTATATCTTGTATAGCAGTATGTTTTTCAATTTTAATCTTATCACTTCTGTTTGATAAATGGTGACCGCCTACACTGATTGAAGGCATAATCGAAGGACGAGATTTTTCTCCGTGAGCGTCAAATGAGTATTCATTTCCGTTTTCATTAAAAATAATTCTTCCATTCTCAACTGTAATATCCATATTTCACCTCATGAGCAAATTCCGATTTCTCAACGAGTCAATTATAACAAAATTATCAGAAAAAGTCAACGCCGCTTCTGACGCATTACATCAGAAGCGGCTTTTTGATATTTCTGTATCACGCTTTACCTTAAAAGCGTACCTTTATTTCTTGTCGTTATTCTCCCCATGATAAATAATCGGTCTGAGCTGTACACCCTTCATTGCCGCTTCAACCGCATCGGGAAGCATAGTAAATTCAGCAACAAGCGAGCCGGGCTTTTTTACGCAGTCGTCCTGAAGCATGGGCACGAAATAGTAATTCTTTCTGTTGAAAAGTGCACCGATATTTGCCGCTGAGCCGAGAAGCGAATCATTTGAGGCTATTGCAAGAAGCACAGGCTTTCCGCTTCGCAGATGTGACTTTACCGCCATTGTAACAGTGCTGTCTGTTATGCTCATTGCAAGCTTTGCCGCTGTATTTGAGGTACACGGTGCAACCACCATAATATCGGTAAGCTCCTTCGGACCTATAGGCTCAGCGTCCTCAATGGTATGGATTATACTTCTTCCGCAGATGTTTTCAAAACGGCGGATATTATCCTGTGCAGTGCCGAAGCGTGTGGAAATTCCACAGGCGTGCTCCGACATAATGGGTATAAGCTCCGCACCCATATCGGTGAGAAGCTTTGCCTGCTGAAAGGACTTTTCAAAAGTGCAGAATGAGCCTGTAAGAGCATAGCCTATACGAAGTCCGCTGAAATTCTTATTCATCCGCCTCACCCCTTTCCGCAAGTATACCGCTTATGCTGTCGGCAATTATTTCTCCTGACGTTACGGGAGCTGTCTTTCCGGGAAGTCCGAGTGCCCATATTGCACGTATTCCAAGCTCGGCGGCACAGTCGAAGTCAATTCCGCCCGGCTTTGAGGCAAGGTCGATAAAGAGAGTGTCTTTGCCGAATTTTTCAAGGACTTTCATGTCAAATATCAGCGAGGGGACGGTATTGAAGATAAGGTCGTAACTCGCTGTCATATCTCGGGTGCAGACAGACTTCACTCCCGCAATTTTAGCCTTTGCCGAGCCTTTTGCATTCCTTACGGCAACGGTAATATCCGCACCGAAGCCTTTGAGGATATTAATAAGAGCCGTGCCTATTCTTCCGCAGCCTACTATGAGCACACGAAGTCCGCTGAGTGTTACGGGAAGCTCATCAAGTGCAATCTGAACCGCACCCTCTGCTGTGGGTATGGCATTAAGCAGACTCACCTCTTCAAGCTCCATATAGTTTATTATTTCCGAATCTGCAAAGGCTTCATGCAGTCTGACGTCATCCCTGCCTGTGAAAACTGTACCGCAGGGCTTAATCATATCCTTAATGCGTGCAAGGGAAAGCTTTTCGCCGCCGCAGGGTGTACTGAGAAAGCCATCCTCGCTCGGGGGCGGCACGGGAAAAACAACACAGTCATAAAGAGCATCGGGGTCTGCCGCTTTCAATGACGCATGAGGGACGGTGTACTTCTCGTCAAAGCCGATAACAGCGGTATCGTGTCCCTGTGCAAGCCTCAGTCCGCAGTAAAGCTGACGCATATCTCCGCCTGCTATAAGTATTTTTTCTTTTTTCATATTTCAATCTCCATTCATAAGGAAATATTGTTGGTTTGGATAAGAGATTCCTTATTATTGTATGCGGAGACAGGGGAAAGGGTGTGTGAGGCTTTTGTGCATATTGCGGAATTGCTGAATCTGCATTTGTGCAATCGGGAGATTTGTGTTTTTTATTTGCGTTTTCGCTTGAAAAATCTGAGGCTGTTTTGTATAATTAAAATATATGAATAGAGCAAAATTCCGAAAAGGAGTGTATATTTATGAGATTAAAAAAGATTGCGGCGGCTTTGCTTTCACTTACTCTTATGTGCGGTGCAGTGCCTTTTAGTAATGATTTTGTGAATGATTCTGCGGTTTATGCGGCAGAAGAATATACTGAGGGGACTTATGGACCTCTGACTTATAAGAATTATGGGGATTATATTGAGATTTCTGATTGTGATACATCTGCTACTGAGGTTGATATACCGAGTGAAATTGATGGGGTGGCTGTAACGAGTATAGGGTATGAAGCTTTTAAGTATTGTTACGAGATTTCTTCATTAATAATTCCTGACAGTATTATAAGTATAAGTGATTTTGCTTTTCACGGTTGTCAATCACTTAAATCAATAGCTATCCCCGAAAGTGTTACAAGCATTGGAAACGGTGCGTTTTGTTATTGTGATTTACTTGAATCAGTATCAATTCCCGATAGTGTTACAATCATAAGTGATAATTTATTCAGGTATTGTTCTTCACTTGCATCAATAACCATCTCTGACAGTGTTACAAGTATTTCATTCAGAGCATTTTCTGACTGTACTTCCCTGACATCAATAATAATTCCAAATAGTGTTACAAGTATTGGATTTTATGCATTTGAAGCATGTTCTTCGATTACATCGATAATTATCCCTGATAGTGTTGAAAATATAGGTTGTGCTGCGTTTGCCAATTGCGAATCACTGAAATCAGTAACGATTAAAAATCCCAATTGTGAAATAGATGATACTTATTATACTTTTTCTAATGGATTTGATTCTACTATCGATGAACTTTATTATTATAACGGCACAATCTACGGCTACGATAACTCCACTGCCCAAGCCTATGCAGAAAAACACGGCAGAACCTTTGTAAGTCTCGGTACAGCACCAGAAACAACTCCGACCACCCCTACTAATCCTGGAATATCTGATAATCCAACAACAGACAATATTCTCGGCGACACCGACGGCGACGGAGTAGTAAACTCCAGCGACGCATCAAACGTCCTTGCGGCATACGCAAAAATCGCAACAGGCGGAGAATCTCCCTTTACAGAGGCACAGACAGCCGCCGCAGACGTTAACAATGACAGTGCAGTTGACTCATCAGACGCATCCTCAATCCTTGCATACTATGCATACACCGCAACAGGCGGACAGGGCACATTAGAGGAATTTCTCGGCTAAACATTTAAATCCGAATTCCGAATTAATAAAGGGCGGACGCAGAAAGTCCGCCTTTTCTGCGTATAAATGCAAATATGACTTGACAAATAATACAAATTAGCGTAAAATGTAATAGAATGATTATTTTGAAACGAGGTACATATCTATGCTTAAGAATAATGAAAAGCAAATGGAAAAAATCGTTGACCTTTGTAAGTCTAAGGGCTTTGTATATCCCGGCTCTGAGATTTACGGCGGTCTTGCAAATACATGGGACTACGGTCCGCTTGGTGTTGAACTTAAGAACAATATCAAGAAGGCATGGCTCAAGAAATTCGTTCAGGAAAACAAGTACAACGTAGGTCTTGACAGCGCTATCCTTATGAATCCGCAGACATGGGTTGCTTCAGGTCATATCGGCGGCTTCTCCGACCCCCTTATGGACTGTAAGGAGTGTAAGACACGTCACCGTGCAGACAACCTTATCGAGGACTTTGACGGCACAAACGTTGCAGGCTGGTCAAACGAGCAGATGACAGCTTATATCAACGAAAAGGAAATTCCATGTCCTGAGTGCGGAAAGCACAACTTCACTGATATCCGTCAGTTCAACCTTATGTTCAAGACATTTCAGGGTGTAACAGAGGGTTCAAAGTCTGAGCTTTATCTCCGTCCCGAAACTGCACAGGGTATCTTCGTAAACTTTGCAAATATCCAGAGAACTACACGTAAAAAGGTTCCTTTCGGTGTAGCTCAGGTTGGTAAGTCATTCAGAAATGAGATTACTCCCGGAAACTTTATCTTCCGTGTACGTGAGTTTGAGCAGATGGAGCTTGAATTCTTCTGCAAGCCGGGCACAGACCTTGAGTGGTTTGCTTACTGGAGAGAATTCTGCAAGAACTTCCTTCTCAATATCGGTCTCAAGGAGGAGAATATCCGTCTCCGTGACCATGACCCTGAGGAGCTTTGCTTCTATTCAAAGGCTACTACAGACTTCGAATACCTCTTCCCATTTGGCTGGGGCGAGCTGTGGGGTGTTGCTGACAGAACAGACTACGACCTCACTCAGCACATCAAGACCAGCAACAAGTCGCTTGAATACTTCGACCCTGAGACTAACGAAAAGTATATTCCTTACGTTATCGAGCCTTCGCTCGGCGTAGAGAGACTTTTCCTCTCAGTTGTTACAGAGGCTTACGACGAAGAGGAGCTTACATCTGTTGACAAGAACGGCAACGAGAAGAAGGAAACAAGAACTGTTATGCACTTCCACCCTGCTCTTGCGCCTTACAAGGCAGCTGTGCTTCCTCTTGTAAAGAAGCTCACTCCTAAGGCTGAGGAAGTATACGAAATGCTTTCAAAGAAGTTCATGGTTGACTTTGACGAAACTGGTACTATCGGTAAGAGATACCGCCGTCAGGACGAAATCGGTACTCCTTTCTGTATCACATACGACTTCGATACACTTGAAAAGGATAACTGCGTAACAGTACGTGATCGTGACACAATGCAGCAGGAAAGAGTTGCTATCGATGACCTCGTAGCATATCTTGAGGCTAAAATGGAATTTTAATTGAAACTGAAAGGGCGGATTTTCCGCCCTTTTTCTGTATATGCAAAGAGACGGCATCTTACGTGCCGTCTCTTCTCATATTTATATATTCTTTCCTTGTTCTGCTATCTGGTATCAGTCGTAGTAATCGTAGTCGGGAGCATACATCTGCTTATTCATGGTGTATGCTTCTTTAAGAGCCTCAATAAGAGCGTCATTTTCATCACTCTTTATAAGGGCAAAGGATATGCTTCCTCCTCTTCCAGCGTAAGGCTCAGCATACACAACACCTGAAACTTCCGAATCAATCACAACGGGAGCAGCCTTGCGAAGTGCCTCACACATAAGTGTCATATCTTCGCCGCTGTAATTTATATAGAGATCTTCGGGAGTATGAACGTAGTCGCAGTAGGCTGTCAGACGTTTGTCGGAATAATAATAATTTTCAGCCTCATCATAATCGGTTTCACCGGGCTCAGCAACCGAGTGATTTATAATAAGGTTATCTTCAATTCCTACATGCATACCATTTTCGCTTAAGGTTTCGGCTGTGATTTCCGGCGGAGTAAGTCCCATTTCATCAATAAGGGCAATAGTATCCTCAAAGCATTCTCTTACGGGGTAATCCACACCAAAGATGTAACCATAAACAGGAGATTTTTCGAACTCATCTTCGGTCATATCCTTCATATCCTCAGCATAAGCCTCCGCAAGCCTGTATAAATCCTTATTTTTAACAGAGACAACTTCTCCCTCTTCAAGCAACTGATTCGTCACTGAAAGCTCTGAACGCCTGTTTTTGATTTCTTCCAGTGTTTTTTCGGATATATCATAGTAATATGTATCGCTGCTGTAGTTCAATACCTCCTCAATGAGTTCGTATTCCATATATTCTGCATACTCGTCGGAAAGAAGAATGCTTTCAAAAAGATAAGCAAGTTCTTTCATTGAGGTATCGTAGTATCTTGAAGAAATTGTACCGCTCTTCATATGATATGTAATATGAACAGTAGTATAGTCGTAATAGATGTTGCTGTTTTCGTAATATTCCGGGCTTCTGGATACATCTTCGTAGTCATCGGGATTGTAGAAGCGGTCCACTATCTTCTCATGAGCGGCAACGGTTTCCTCTATTACATTTTTATCCTTGAATACGGTATTTGCGTCAATATAATAAGCGCTTCCGTAAAGCTGTATTGACACGGAATCAACCATTGAAGCGTTAGGTACATGCTTTCCCACACCGAAGCCCTCTGTTGCCATACATACATTGCACAGTACAAACACAGCCGCAACTGTAGCTCCGAATTTCACTATAGATACCCAGAAACGCCTGAAGCCTCTTCTTGAAATAACTTCGAGTATGAAGTAAATTATTCCGCATATAACGATACCCGTACCAACAGCCTCTGAATAAACGATAAACAGAGAGAGTATGCAGTAGATTCCGACAATCATGATAATATGATTGAACAGCTTGTATACATAGGGCTGAGAAACGCTTTCTGCCTTTCTGTGTTTATAGAGCAGATACGAGCCGATAATAAATACCGCAAGAACAAAAAGCGACAATAAAAGCCAGCGCATGAAACCGTATGCGGCAAATGAGCTGCCGTAGCCGTAGTCCACACTGTCTGCATATATTACAATATAACACAGCACTCCTATAGGGCTTGTCGAGGTAAAGAGCGTGTTTTCAAACACCGTTTCATTCCAGAAGCCAAAGCCTGCGGACTCGCATATAACGGTTGAGGTACACGCAATAACTGCGGGAATAAGCATATTCAATGCAAACGTACCGAAAACCGACTCAAATGAGCTTCCCGTACATACCGTTGCAAATACCGTGAGAGTATAGTAAAGTATTATACCCACAAGAATAATAAGACCTATTTTAAGAATCTCAGGGAAAACCTCCCAGTCGAATTCCACATCAAACATATTAGTGCCTGCCACAAGTACTATAAGGCTTACGATACCCGAAAGAAAAGCAGGTCCGATATATACCGTAAGTCCTGAAAGATACTCGCAGAAGAATTTCTGTTTAGCGGTCAGCGGAAGTGAATAGTTCATATCAACAAGGGTTTTTGTAAAAAGATAGCTGAAGCTGTTTCGTGCGATAAGCATACCTGAAAATATGCATATCATAATTGCAAATGTTGATACGCCGAGAATAGATTCATCGGGGGAATACAAATCATTAGCATAAGTGTATTCCGAATAAATTATAAATGCAATCATGAGAGGAAGTCCTATCAGCTGAAGGACAATATTCACGATAAGAAGCCTTTTGTTTTCGGCAAGCTTATTTCGGAAATGTACTCCGAAGAAGCTTTTCTTAGACTCCGATGTCACTGCTGTCATATCCGAGCACCTCCAGTTCATAGATAAATATTTCTTCAAGGGAAAGCGGAATTATTTCAAGCAGCATAGGCTTTTTCGGTGCAAATGCTGACTTAAGGGTTTCTTCATCACCCTTTGCGATAATATAGTAGATACTCTGACTGCGTTCAAAGTGAAGAACGTCAAGACCAAGCTGTTCAATATCTTCACGGCTGTAATCCTTCGGAGTGCCGTCATCATTCGGCGGAAATACAGCCTGCACCTTATGGACACTGCTTTTTACGCTGTCAATTTCACGGGCAAATACTATTTTTCCGTTATGGAGAAGTGCCGCAGTATCGCAGACCTCGTTTATCTCTTTAAGGTTATGCGACGATATAATAGTTGTAAGCTGACGGTCAAGCATAGCGTCAACAAGCATTTTCTTTACGATTATACGCATTGTCGGGTCAAGACCGTCAAATGCCTCGTCAAGAAGAAGGTAGTCCGTGCGGCAGGCAAGTCCGATAATAACGATTGCCTGTCTCTTCATACCCTTTGAAAAATCGCCTATCTTTTTATCAAGAGGAAGATTAACCTTTTGTCTGAGGCTTTCAAAAAGCTTATTGGAAAAGTTCGGATAATAGCCCTTATAGTAGTCCCTGAGTTTTTTCAGTGTAAAGCCCGCAAACTGTACCGTTTCATCGTTTATGAAAAAGATTTTCTGCTTAAGCTTTACATTATCGTAAACCTTTTCCCCGTCAACAAGAACCTCTCCGTCTTCGGGACGGTAAATTCCCGAAATAAGCCTTAATATGGTGGATTTTCCCGCACCATTTGAGCCGAGAAGTCCGAATGCTGTGCCTTTTTCAATTTTAAGGCTGACATTATCGAGAGCTGTAAAGCTTCCGAAGCTTTTGGTAGTCTTAATAAGTTCAATCATTCCCCGTGTTCCTCCTTTATCATGTCAATTCTTTCCTTAAGTTCGTCTGCGCCTATTCCCCTGTCAAACGCTTCCCGCACCGATTTGTCAAAACCGCTCAGTATAGCCGAACGGAATATTTCCGCATTCGGCTTCGCTATAAAGCTGCCTCTGCCCTGAAGCGAATAAATTATGCCGTTTCGTTCAAGCTCCTGATATGCCTTTGCGACCGTATTCGGATTGACTCCCGCATCCTTTGCAAAACTCCTGACACTCGGAATCTGGTCATTTTCTTTTAACGTACCCTTAATTATAAGCTCTATTATTTTTTTGTATATCTGCTCATAAATGGGCATACGGCTTGTAAGGTCGATATTAAACATAAATCCTCCTTTCTGTAGTAGGTGTACTATCCGTGTTATTACACTAATATAATATCACACTTCCTTTCCTTTGTCAATAGCAGATTTGACTTTTTATTTTACTATTGCCATGTTTCTGTGAAAAAAGAGCGAAAACATATAAAAACACAAGGCAATATAATACAAAACAGTGTTACCTTAAATTAAATTAAGCTTAAATAATTTCATATTGTGCATACAGCTGAGAAAGCTTAACGAATTTTTGTTAAAGTTTTGTTAGTGTAATTTACACAAATTTCATTGACAAACTTTTTGCAATGTGTTAATATGTAAATGCACTATTTTTTGAATTTAGCAGACGCTTTCTGCACTGGGTGTCTGTTGAATATATTTTTATATAATATTAGGGAGGATATTATGTTTAAAAACAGAAAAACAATTAAACGTATCGTAAGCATTTCGGCAGCTGCGGTATGCATGATGTCTGCACTGCGCTTCATGCCTGCACTGAAAAACGAAACATTTGCTGCTGATGAGCTTACAGCATTCGAAATTACAAAAGAAATGAAAATCGGCTGGAATATCGGTAACTCACTCGATGCTACAGCTGCCGGCTCAAATCCCGGTCTCAGCACTGAAACTGCATGGGGCAACCCTAAAATCACAAAGGAGCTTATCGACGCTGTAAAAGCTAAGGGCTTCAACACTATCAGAATCCCTACAACATGGTATCAGCACCTTGATGCGGATAACAACATCGACCCTGAGTGGATGGCTCGTGTACATGAAGTTGTAGATTACTGCTATGATAACGATATGTACATTATTCTTAACCTCCACCATGAAGAGTGGGTTAACAGAGCTGATCTGGGTACTGCTTATGACGAAATGGCACCTAAGCTTCTGAAAATCTGGCAGCAGATTGCAGACGAATTCACAAACTATGACCAGCACCTTATTTTTGAGTGTATGAACGAGCCGAGAGCTGTAGGTACTACTCACGAGTGGTGGGGTCCTGAGCAGAGCGAGGTTAACACAATCAATAACCTCAACGCTGATTTCGTTGAGCTTAT
Organism: Ruminococcus sp.; assembly: GCA_015066955.1. Classification (GTDB taxonomy): domain Bacteria; phylum Bacillota; class Clostridia; order Oscillospirales; family Ruminococcaceae; genus Ruminococcus. The sequence goes on from SVNJ01000005.1 coordinate 22,232, forward strand.
CAGAAACGACGATTCACCCTACGCTGACACACGTCTCCTTATGATTCCCGGCTACTGTGCAGCAAGTGATATTTCAATGATTTCAAAAATCGCTGTTCCTGATGATGATTACGTTGCAGTTTCAATTCATGCTTATGTTCCTTATAACTTCACAATGAATTCTGCTGTTGCGGATCACAGCGTATTTACAGACAGCTACAAGGCAGAGCTTAAGTCAATCCTTGAAGGTATTCGCTCAACCTTTATTGCAGAAGATATTCCTGTAGTTATCGGTGAGTTCGGTACATCAAACTTTGAGAATACCGACGCAAGAGTTGAATGGGCAAACGCTTATATCTCACAGGCTAAGTCTATCGGTGTTCCCTGTGTTCTCTGGGATAACAATACTATCACAAATCCTAAGGATCCCGGCGAGTGTCACGGCTATATAAACAGAAGAACACTCGAATGGTACGAGATTTCCGAGCCTGTTATTGCTGAAATGATGGACGTTCTTGCTGATGACTCCATTGTATGGGGCAGCGAAGGCAAGGGTCCTGAGTATATTCACTCCTCAATTGATTCAGGCAAGACCCTTACATCATCCTCACAGTCTATCGACGCTTCCATAAAAAATGGAAACTGCACCGGAAATTATGACGTTTCATGGGCTGCACTTCAAGGCAAGGAAATTGCTATAAAGTTCACAGGTGACGTTCCGCTTGCTTGCTTTATGGACAGCGAATGGGGCAACTGGACTCAGTTAAACCCTTATGACGTTGACAAGAAGAACGGTATTGCTTACTATTCTTATGAAGATATCAAATCAGCATGGACAGCTTCCTCAGAGCCTGCACATCTCTGTGCTATGACAATGGGTGTAACAACTGTAGATAAGATTTCTCTTATCGATGCTGCTACAATCAAAGAACCCGGCACAGATGACCCACAGCCTACAGATCCTGTAAAGCCTACAGACCCTGTAAATCCTACAGATCCCGTTGAGCCTACAACACCCGGTAATGAGGACTTTGTATTTGAGACATTATTCTATAATGTAGATATCTCCGAGAGAGTACAGGGCGGAAGCGTTATCACTCTTAAGATTGAAGGCGAGCCTTCTGCAAGTGTCGGCGGATGCGTAGGCTACGGTACAAACGAGGATGACTGGGTAAATATCGAGTGGAGCACAAATCTCGACAACGACGGTGCTGCTGAGGTAGTCGTTGATATCAGCGATATCCCCGAAGAGCTTGATGCTGCACAGGTACAGATCTGGTGGTCAAATGTATGGAATGCTTCCACAGAGACTGCAAAGGATTACCCCTGCGAAATGGTTGACTATAAGGTTGAAACAAAAGGTATGGGCGACATTTTATACGGTGACGTAAACAACAGCGGCGATGTTGAGGTTGCAGACGCTATCGCAGTTATGTCATACGTAACAAACGCTGAGAAATTCCCGCTTACAGCAGAGCAGCAGGCTGCTGCTGACGTATATCAGTCAGGTGACGGCGTTGGTATTAATGACGCAGTTTCAATTCAGAAGTATCTCACAAAGCTTATTAAGGTTCTTCCTGAATCCTGATTAGTATAAGCCAAAATCAACGGACGGCCATCGGCCGTCCGTTTTTGCGTGTATACATAAGAAATCCCCCGAAGCTTCAGGGGAGCAAAGAAATACCGCACAAAGCCCGTCTGAGGACTTTGTGCGGTATTGCCATTATTATTCCTTATTCACAAACTCTGCGCCAAGCTCATTGATGAATTCTGCAACAATAAATCTCGGACGCTGTTTAACTTCAGCGTAAATCTTGCCGATATACTCACCGATAATACCAAGGCAAAGGAGCTGAAGTCCGCCGATAAGCCATATTGAGCATATTGTACTCGACCAGCCAAGCTCTGTATCACCGATAAGCTTTGAGATAAATGCCCAAATAAAGGCGATAATGCTGACAATGGTCATAAAGAAGCCGAGACTTGTAATAAGCTTAAGAGGCTTTACGCTGAATGAGGTTATACCGTTCATTGCAAAGCTGAGCATCTTCTTAAGCGGATACTTGCTTTCACCTGCAAAACGTTCATGACGCTCATAAAATACGCTTGTGCTCTGAAATCCGATAAGGGGAACCATTCCTCTGAGGAAAAGATTTACTTCCTTGAAATTCGCAAGCTCCTGAAGCACTCTCTTGCTCATGAGACGGAAGTCTGCATGATTATACACAACATCCGCACCCATGACCTTCATGAATTTATAGAAGCCCTCTGCGGTAAAGCGCTTGAAGAAGGTATCGGTTTTACGCTCGCTTCTTACGCCGTATACAACCTGATTGCCCTCATAGTATTTTTCAACCATAGCGTCAATGGTGTTGATATCGTCCTGAAGGTCTGCGTCCATAGTTATAGCCATATCGCAGATATCCTTTACAGTCATAAGACCCGCAAGTACAGCATTCTGATGTCCGCTGTTATGTGCAAGATTAATACCTGAGAAGAAGTCAGGGTCGCTCTGATGAAGCTCCTGTATAATCTGCCATGTTTTGTCCTTTGAGCCGTCGTTTACGAAAACCACACGGCTTTTTGCAGATATAAGCTGACGCTCTCTCAGCGACTGATATTTTTCCTTAAGCTGCTTTGCCGTTTCGTGAAGAACTTCTTCTTCGTTGTAGCACGGAACGACCATATATAAAATTTCGGGATTAAGCATATTAAACGTCCTCTTTTTATAGATTTATATTTAAATTATAGCACTCTGCCTTATCAATGTCAAGAACTATCCCCTGTTTCTCATGCAAATCATTTCAAAAGCAATTGCCTGATTATGTATTCCTTTTGTAGGGGCTGATTACGTAATTTATTCGTGGGTCGATGTGGGCATCGACCTCTACAGAACACACAAATGATTTAATATCTAAGATTGATTTGCATGTCTGTCACTCTGCCGAAGCTTCTTCCGTAGTTTCCTCAGTCTCAGCCGTCGCTTCTTCGGATTCATCCTCAGTTGTGCCTTCTTCTGGAGAAGCATTTTTAAGCTGTCCATACTCATCAAGAGTAAGTGCACCGCTTGAATTATAGGCACGTATGAAGTTTTCCTGTGTCATATACTTATCGGAGAATTCGCCCTCCTCATTCTGCAGATAATCGCCGTACCAGAGTCCGAAGAACGACCACACCGCATTGTCACGGAAGGAAGCGTCGATGTCGGGAACACTGCTGCATTCGCTGAGTGCGATAAGCTTGCCTGTACCGATTATTTTCTGCAATGAGGCAAACTGTTCGTAGCGGCTTCCGTAATTTTTATCCTCACCCATGTAAATATCAACAGCAGCTATATCGAAGGTGCTTTCATCAACGAGAGTGTCCTCACTCTGACCGTTCCAAATCCAGATAAGGTTGTCAAGCTCGAAATACTCAGTCATACGTGTGTACATAAGCTGCCAGAGCCACTTATAGTCCTCCGCACCGCTTGCACCCCACCAGAACCAGTCGCCCGAACCCTCATGAAGAGGTCTCCAGAGTACGGGAATACCCTTGTTTTTAAGTGAAAGAAGCTGTCCTGCCATATTGTCTATATCAAGGATAAGACCGTAGCACTGCTCGGAAATACGTCCCTCGCCGTAAAGGCCACGAATTTCCTCCTGAGTCAGCAGAGCAATATCCTCATCTGTCACAGCGTCGCTGAGAAGGAAATCTGTTTCCTCTGCGTATACGGAGGGATTGCTTCCGGGAGATTCCCAGTGCCACATAAGTCCCACTATACCGCCTTTTCTGTGCCATTCTGCGGCTGCATCGATAGTCTTGAAGCTTTCATCAAATGAGTCATTGAAATTTTCAAGTGCGGAGAAGCGTATAACGGGGTATTTTCCCGTAGTGCGGTACACGAAATCAAGCTCCTTGTTTGTTTCGTCGGAAACATACTGTCCCGTAATTATGTACTCGCCGTAATTTTCCGTAAGGAAGCTCATAAGCTCCTTTGCTGATTCTGCGGCATTAGCGTTTGACAGCTCACCGTCGGTTTCGTAGCTTATTTCGCTGAGAGTTGTATTATTGGAAATTTTCAGAAAATCAAAGCTTATATCGCCGTCTGCGCTGAGTCTGATTTCCGACTCGCCCTTTACAAGGAAAACACCGTAAAGGGTGATAACGGTGAATGCACCGTCTGATTTTGTGTCAAAACGGCTGATTTCCGTATCGTTGAGAAAAACGGTACACTCTGCCTCAGCATCGGAAGCAATGCAGAATGAAAGGTCATAATGCTGATTGCTCGGCACTTCGATATTAAAATCCAGATAATCCGTTTCGCCGCCTGTAAATCCCGTAACATAGCCGTCGCCGCTGTAATTTTCCCTGTCAGACGATATGGAAAGACCTGAGCCAAGCTCACAAAGCTCTGCCTCATAAAGGTCACCCGTGTCCTGCTGCTCAATCGCAGGGTATGATACGGGATAATCGGGATATGACTCGACAGGCTCGGTTGTAGCCTCTGCCGAGCCTTCATCGCCTGTTGTCAGCTCGACGATAGAAATATCCTCAGTCTCACTGATTTCCGCTCTCGGAACGGAATTACAGCCTGTAAGCAGCATTGCCGCTGCTGTCAGGGATATACATTTCTTGAAATTCATAAATTCCTCCTGTATAATAAGGTGCACATTGTGCCTTAAGCTGTATCGCACAGAGCCTGTGCGGAATTGTCTCAAGCCTTAACGGTATAGGTGCTTCCGGGAGTTGTGCTGAAAATGATTACACCGTTTTCAATACGTGAGCCTACTGTTTCGCCGTCGCAGACTATGCTTACAACGCAGTTTGCTCTTACACGGCATTCTCCGCCGTTATCCGAAGTTATTTCTGCGGATTTAAGCTTTCCGTCAGCCCACTCAATATCAACTCCGAAGCCGCCCTTTGCACGAAGTCCCTTTACATAGCCCTCAGACCATGCTTCGGGAAGTGCGGGCAGAAGATTGATTTCTCCGCAGCAGCTCTGGAGAAGAGCCTCAGTAATTGCCGCTGTACCGCCGAAATTACCGTCAATCTGGAACGGCGGATGTGAATCAAGCATATTGGGGTTGGTGGAATGTGCAAGAAGCTTTTTGATGTTCTCGTATACCATGCGGTTATCGTAAAGACGTGCCCACATATTTGCAATCCACGCACAGCTCCAGCCTGTATGCCCGCCTCCGTGAATAAGTCTGCGGATAAGTGTTGCTCTTGCCGCATCAGCAAGCTTCGGGGTTTTATTCGGAGTAATAAGGTCGGCAGGATGAAGTGCAAAAAGCTGAGAAATATGACGGTGACCGATTTCAACCTCGTCGTAGTCCTCCGCCCACTCCTGAATCTGACCGTACTTGCCGATTTCAGGCTGAGGAAGCTTTTCAAGCTGAGCCTTAAGCTTTTTCGCAAGACTGTGGTCTGTATCAAGAATTTCCGTGCACTTAATAACGGCATTGTAGAGCACTGTGATAATCTGTGAATCCATTGAGGGACCCATGCAGAGGCAGCCCTTGACGCCCTTGTCGGTAAGATATGTATTTTCGGGTGAAACGGAAGGACATGTTACAAGCTGTCCGTTTTCGTTTTCAATAAGGTATTCCGTAAAGAATTCCGCCGCCTCTCTGAGGATATGGTACTTCTCTTCAAGGAATTCCCTGTCAAGAGTATATTCGTAATGCTCAAAAATGTGGAGCGCAAGCCACGCACCGCCCATAGGCCATATCGTAGCAGGCATCCATAAATCCTGAGGAGCTGTATCACCCCATATATCGGTATTGTGGTGGCATACAAAGCCCTTGTTTATGCCGTACATTTCCTTTGCGGTAATTCTTCCGTTTTCGCATACCCTTTCAAGCAGGTCAAAAAGCGGAAGGTGACACTCGGAAAGATTGCAGCTTTCGGCACACCAGTAATTCATCTCGGTATTGATATTAACGGTAAATCTGCTTCCCCATGCAGGCCACATATCCTGATTCCAAATACCCTGAAGATTCATAGGCTGAGTGCCCGGACGGCTTGCGGAAATCATGAGGTAGCGTCCGTAGTTGAAATAAAGCTCGATAAGCTTGTTGTCGTGGATATTTCTCACACATTCCTTATCATCAAGCTCATTTCCCCTCAGACGTGCAATTCGCTCATCTGTAGGCATATCCGTAAGATTCGCTTCACTGTTGTCATTGAGATTAAGCTCAACTCTTTCAAAAAGCTCTCTGTAGTCGCTTGCATGACGATAGTAAAGCTCATCGTATTCGCACTGTAGTGCCATTTCAGCGTCAACCTCTGCCGATTCCTCGTAGCACTCACTGTAGAAGCTTGTGCGTACGGAAAGCACTATCATAACCTCATCTGCATTTTTCACGGAAAGCTTTCCTCCGAGAGTACGAAGCTCGCCGCCTGATGTCTTTGCACCGACAGCCGCCGCAAAGAATATACCGTCCTTTGAGCCTGTGCCGCCTGTATAAAGGAGCATATTTTCTCCGCAGGGACGGTTATCGTCATAGTAGTCATCACGTCCGTCAATACCGCAGGAAAGGGATATGCTTCCGGGCTGTGAGGCTGAGATGTGTATAACCATAACCTCATCGGGAGCGGACACGAAAACCTCTCTTGTGTATGTAGTTTCTCCGACAGTAAACTGTACTGTTGTCACTGCATCGGAAAGGTCAAGCACACGGGAATAATCCTTAGCCTTGCCGTCAAGCTCCATACTGATTGAAAGCTCGCCAAGAGGCATATAATGACGCATATTAGGAGTTACACCCTGAAGCTTCTCAAAAGCAATCTTTTCAGCTTCGGGAATACGTCCTTCTGCAAGAAGTGCACGCACCTGTGCAAGACCTTCCTTAGCATCGGGATTCACACGGTGACGCAGTCCGCCCGACCATACAGAGTCCTCGTTGAGCTTGATTACCTCGTTTGCAGTGCCGCCGAAAACCATTCCGCCGATTCTGCCGTTTCCTACGGGAAGAGCCTCGTCAAAGCTTTCCGCAGGCTTTATATATCTTAAAATTGTTTCGGTTTCCATATCAATAATCTCCTTTCGGGGATTTGGCTTATTTGTTTCTTTACATTATAACACATATTTTCGGCGTTTGCAAATTTCCCGTGTATTTCCCTGAATTTTCTGAAACAAATTATAAAAATCCGCTTGACAAAGGGACGAAAGTGTGTTAATATGAACAATAGAATATCCTTAAAACGTTGATGAGGAAGGCTTTTCCGCTTGCTTTTTTCAGAGAGCAGCCGTTCGGTGCGAGGCTGCAACAGCATGGAATATACAGCACACCGCCTCTGAGTATGCCCAATACGCATCGGGTGCTCCCGTTACAGAGCCAATGAGATACGGAGTATTTTCCGTGTGAATCAGGGTGGAACCACGATTTTTGTCGTCCCTTGAGCCGCTTTGCGGTTTGAGGGATTTTTTGTTTATGAGGGTATCTTATGGAACGCATAACACGTAAGAAGCTGCGTCTTGAAAATTATGATTACAGCCGTAATGGTGCTTATTTCGTAACGGTTTGTACGATAAATAAAATGTGCTTATTCTGGGAGCCTCAGAATAAATATCAACCGATTGAATCAGATTCATCTGCTGTAGGGGCGGTCATCGGCCGCCCGAACCGAAAAATTCATCTTTCCGAATATGGAAGATATGTCAAGGAAGCCCTTAACAATATACACACGTATTATCCAACGGTACATGTTGACAAATACGTTATAATGCCCAATCATATTCATATTATTCTGCGAATTGATAAAGATTTTCAAAATGCAAATGAACAATATGACGGGCGGCCGATGACCGCCCCTACAATTTCGTGGGTCATTAATCATATGAAGGGATATGTATCCAAACAAATCGGATTTTCCCTTTGGCAGCGTTCATTCAACGACCACATAATCCGAAATCAAGCCGAATATGCCGCATATTGGCAGTACATTGAAAACAACCCCATTAATTGGGAAAACGATGAACTGTTCAGCAATGAAAAACTGTAGGGGCGGTCATCAGCCACCCACCTGCAAAACACAAATCATTAATAAATAATAACATCACATAAAGGAGTAATAACTATGATTAAACTTACACTCAAAGACGGAAGCATTCGTGAAATCGAATCAGCAATGCCCGCTTCCGAAATCATCAAGGGCATCGGTATGGGACTTTACAAGGCTTCATGCTGCGTAAAGCTCAACGGCGAGGTCAAGGACCTCCGTACAGTTGTTGACAGCGACTGCGAATTCGAGGTATGCACCTTCGACAGTATCGACGGTAAGAAAACCTTCTGGCACACAGCTTCACATATTCTTGCACAGGCTGTAAAGAGACTCTACCCCAATGCTAAGCTTGCAATCGGTCCTGCTATCGATAACGGCTTCTACTATGACTTCGACCTTGAAAAGCCCTTCACTCCCGAAGAGCTTGAAAAAATCGAAGCTGAAATGAAGAAAATCGTCAAGGAGGGTCTCCCCCTTGAGCAGTTTGAGCTTTCTCCTCAGGAGGCTATTGCTAAGCTTAAGGAAATGGATGAGCCCTACAAGGTTGAGCTTTGTGAGGAGCACGCTGACAAGGGCGAGCCTATCTCATTCTACAAGCAGGGCGAATTTGTTGACCTTTGTGCAGGTCCTCACCTCATGACAACAGCTCCCGTAAAGGCATTCAAGCTTCTTTCATGTACAGGTGCTTACTGGAGAGGCTCGGAAAAGAACAAGATGCTTTCAAGAGTATACGCAACAGCTTACCCTAAGGCAGCTGACCTTGACGCTGACCTCAAGCAGCGTGAGGAAGCTAAGATGCGTGACCACAACAAGCTCGGTCGTGAGCTTGAGCTTTTCACAACAGTTGACTGTATCGGTCAGGGACTTCCTGTACTTCTTCCTAAGGGCGCAAGAGTTGTACAGCTTCTCCAGCGCTGGATTGAGGACGAGGAGCAGAAGAGAGGCTATCTCCTTACAAAGACACCTCTTATGGCCAAGTCTGACCTTTATAAAATTTCAGGCCACTGGGACCACTACCTTGACGGTATGTTCGTTCTCGGCGACCCCACAGATGAAACTAAGGAATGCTTTGCACTCCGTCCTATGACATGTCCCTTCCAGTATCAGGTATTCCTCAACAGACAGCGTTCATACCGTGACCTTCCTATGAGACTCGGCGAGACCTCAACACTTTTCCGTAACGAAGACAGCGGCGAGATGCACGGTCTTATCCGTGTACGTCAGTTCACAATCTCCGAAGGACACCTTATTCTCCGTCCCGAACAGCTTGAAGAAGAATTCAAGGGCTGTCTCGAGCTTGCAAAGTATGTTCTTGATACTGTAGGTATGCTTGAGGACTGTACCTTCCGCTTCTCACAGTGGGATCCTGCTAACCCGAAGAATAAGTATGAGGGTACTGCTGAACAGTGGGAGACTGCACAGGCAGCTATGGCAAAGATTCTTGACAATCTCGGAGTTGAATACGAGGTTGGTATCGATGAGGCTGCATTCTACGGTCCTAAGCTTGATATTCAGTATAAGAATGTTTACGGCAAGGAAGATACTATCGTAACTATTCAGATCGATATGCTTCTTGCTGAAAAATTCGGCATGGAGTACGTTGACGTTGACGGTTCAAAGAAGCGTCCTTACATCATTCACAGAACTTCACTCGGCTGCTACGAGAGAACACTTGCTTATCTTATTGAAAAGTATGCAGGCGCATTCCCGCTCTGGCTTGCTCCCGAACAGGTTCGTATCGTCCCTGTTGCTGACCGTCACCTTGAATACTGCAACAGCGTTCTTGCTAAGCTTGAAGCTGCAGGAATCCGTGCGACAATCGACGACAGAGCTGAAAAGGTAGGCTGGAAGATTCGCTCCGCTACAATGGATAAGCTTCCGATCATGCTTACAGTAGGCGATAAGGAGGTTGAAGAGCAGACTGTTTCTGTACGTTCAAGACGTGAGGGCGATTTAGGCTCAATGTCTCAGGCTGACCTGCTTGTCAAGCTTATTGATGATATTGCCAAGAAGGTAAGATAATGTATCTGTCAAAGAATAAGCTTTTATTCTCTCAGCTTGTATCGTGGATTACTGTTTTGTGGACAGCTTTCGGAATTTTTCTCGGAATCGTTGGAATAGGACTTTGTATCTCGGCAATGAACGGCAACTATAACGTTATAGAAGAAGATGAAATAGAAAGTCACTTTGCAGTGTATATTGCTTTCATCATTGTTCCGGGAGCTTTTCTGATATGGGCTGTAAGGAATCTTAAGCTTGCAGGAAAGGCTAACAAATTCAACAGTATGTTTGAAAGCGACCCTGACGGAGTAATATCGGCCGAAAGAGCTTCACGTCTTTTCGGCAAAAACGTATATGAGCTGACTGATCTGTTTGACAAGCTTGTGAAAAAAGGCTATCTTATAAACTGTTCGCTTCAGAATCCCGATAATCCTGTATTTGTGCTCAATAACGGTGCGGAAACGGTTGAGGAGCGTTATGATATTATTCACTGTCCCAACTGCGGTGCACCAAATTCCGTAAAATACGGCTTTATAGAGCAATGTCAGTACTGCGGCTCAAAGGTGAATATGTCTGTAAAAAAGAATATACGCTAAAATAAAATCCTGAGAAGATCTGGTTCTTCTCAGGATTTTTTCAATTATATTTTCAGTCACGCTTGAAAGCATGCCACACATCAATTTCCTTTTTCTCAGGCACCTCAAAAAGCGAATTCACCTTGTTGAAAAGTCCCTCATCCACGTAATAATCCAACGAAAGACCGTCCCTGATTCTTTTGTTTCTCTCAATGAAATTAACTGTCCAGTCTTCATCGTTAATGTCGATATAGTGCCACTCACAGCCGATATTATGCGACCTGTAGTACTCCGTAACAGCAAGCCTGTCGCTTTTCCTCCAGAATCCCCAGTCAAGGATAACATTGCACCCTGCACCGACGATTTCCACAGCCTTTTTATGCAGGTAACGGTGAATACTGTCGGCGATTTCATCATGACGTTCATCGTTGTTGTGGCTGAAAAGGTCATTCATAACCTCGTCGCTTGAAAGTATGACCGCATTATACTGTTTTTTCAGCTTTTCACAATAGTAAGACTTTCCGCAGCATATTTTTCCGCATACAGCTATAATTCTGCTCATACGTCTCACCTCCGTCATGTTCCGAAAATCGTTTCAAGGAATGTCAGTACATAGTCGCCCATTCCGTAGGAGTAAACGGTTTCCGCCGCAACATCGGGGCGGTCGGTGATTATATTGTCTACTCCCATTGAAATCATACGTTCAATGTCACTTTTATTGTTTACCGTCCACACAAATACCTTTTTGCCGCTTTTATGGGCGGTGCTGACGATATTCTGATTGACAAAGATATGATTGAGGCTTACTGCGTCTATATCCCTGAGCTGTGAATACACGGCAGTTGTTGCTATATTCGTGATAAGTCCCGTTTTTATGGAAGGCTCAGCCTTTTTCACTGCCTTCAGTGCCTGATAGGAAAATGACGTAATATAGCAAGAATCGGTCATTTCATACTCAATTAACAGCTCAACGACCTTTCGTGCGGTATCCGTAGCGTCACCCGTCTTTTTAATTTCAATATTCAGCAGGATTTCATCACGGGTAAGGTCAAGCACTTCGGAAAGAAGCATGATTCGTGCGTCGGAAAATTCGCCGTCTCCGAACCATTCTCCGCAGGAAAGTTGTGAAAGCTCATCATAGG